>CACXCG010000045.1 GCA_902766125.1 uncultured Spirochaetaceae bacterium
ATATTGTCGCGCCGGAGATAAGGACAAAGAAATAGATATAGTTGTCCAGTATGCGCAGAATACAAATCCAATAATGATAGAAGTAAAATATCGCGAAAACTCTCCAATATCAGAAAAAGATTTGATTGTAGAGTTGTCACAAGCAGAACAACCAAATTTGGTTATTACAAAAACTATTGATGATTTTGGTTTGCATGAATATAAAAACGGAAAAAAGATTTTCAAAATACCGGCTCCTGTTTTCCTCTATTTGTTGGGATACGTAGAAGCTAAGGGATATGAAAATTGATTATGAAAAATTTTTAGTTCAGAGGCGAAAATTGATGGCTGCTAAGATTAGAGCTTATTATGGGAAGTTGTAAAAGAGGTAGTAATGACAAAAGATAACTGATATCTATGCCACGGCTTATGATTAGAATATGGGGCTTACTAGCTGGAAGACAGCAAGGTTAAAAATCCCTAAAATCTCAAGAAATTTGACAAAACCTTTTAATGATGTTATACTATAGTATATTGTGTCCATTTTGCGCGCATTCCAAAAAGTAACCAGTGCACGGGTAACTGGGTTTTATTAGATGAAAGTCTTTGGGCTGGTTCTTTTGAGCCAGAGAATTCTCGGGTGGGAGAGGAGAACGCTATGAAGAATTTCATGAGGAACGCGGCAGTCTGTCTTGCGGCCCTGATGCTTCTTGTGTGTGAAGCGTCGTGCGGTAACCTTTTTAACATGCAAATTCCACAGTCTGTCTCTGTAAAAACTTCTGCGGAGTATAATGTTCCGCTTGGAAATGCCAGTTTCGATATGTCAGAAATTCTTAACAAGGAAGATCTGCTTAATCAGCTGCGCACTTCAATGGGTTCAGACCTTGATTTGTACGAGTATATTAATGCTTCAAACGATGTGCTTACTTTTGTTGTTCATAAAAATCTGTACAACGTACCGTTTGACTTTAGTCAGTATCTGGGCAATTTGAATTTTACTGATGCAATCGAAGGTAATTCCGGCATGGATGGAATTGCATTCAATCAGTCAATCGAGCTGCCTGCTGTTTCTGTCAACCCGGATCCTATTTCTATCTCTTTTGCGGATGCAATAGATGCTATTGAAAGTGCATCATTTTCTAGTCCGGGAAGTGTAGATCTTACCGATGTTCCAGAAACAGGTACTACTGTCGACTTAACTGGTCTTGCAGGATTTACGGCTTTTTCTGTGCAGGTATCAAACCCGTATGCAGATAAAGTAAAATGTTCAAACGGTTCTGCGCTGCATGTTACGGTTACAAAAACAGACAGCACTCCTGTTGGAGACGACTTTCAGTTTTCGATGAGTCTTGTCATTAAAAACACTTCAACGAACGCAACAGTCGCAAGTACTGCAAGTACTGATGTAACTAACGGCGGTTCAATTACCATTGATCTGAGCGGAAAAGAACTTCCTTCATCATTTACTATTACTCCGTCAGGTTCTTTAAGTGGTGGCACTTTGGGAACCAGCCACGACTACGAGCTTAGTTTTGCGTTTGAAAATACACACATTGCAAAGATTGAAGGAATCCACGTTGATGCCGGAACCCCGGATACAAGTGATGATATTGATGTTGGTACAATCGCCATTCCTGCAATGTCTATTCCGCTGTCACTTCCTGAAATGGTTGGAGACATGACTATTGCTTCTAACGGTGGAGCAATCAACATTGTGTCTTCTGCTATGAGCGGATGGACTGGAGTTGATGTTTCTTTTGATTCGTTCTCGCTGACTGGTCACGGATTAAATCTTGATGAAAGCGATCTTACTGATGGAACCGGTTCTGGACTTATCAATAAGAAGCTCGATCTTAGCGGTCAGACTTTAACACAGACTGGAAGCAACATCAGTGTAAGCGGTTCTGTTTCGATTGACATTGACGGTGCAACACTTGACTTTGGTAGTGCCGGTACAGCAAACAAAGAACTTACCATTAACGTAAGCGGCGGCATTACAAAGCTTGCTTCGGTTGTTGTAAACTTAAGTTCAATCGACGGTGTACCTACTCAGCACCACGAGCCGTTCAGTTATGACATTGCACTGCCTTCAGAACTGACACAGTATGTAAGCCAGATAACGTTTGGTGAACAGGCTGGCAGTACCGGTCCGTACTACAAGCATGACACTAACGGTGACCTTGATACCAGTACACCTGCTGAAGGTTTTGGTATTAGTGCCAGATATGTAAACTCTCTGCCGGAAGGAAACACAATTCCCATCTATGTTAAATCAACACTGTTTGGCATGGATGATACGATTGATCTGGAAGGTCAGGGTTCAAGTACACCGCAGAATACCAGCTGCATTTCTTATCCGACGGTTGCCATAAGTGACGGTGCTCATGCAGACTTTGAAATCTATCTGCCTGATTCTGTTACACTGACTAACCTGGAGATGGGTAACACCTATGCAATGGGACTTTCTGATGTTCACCTTGCCTGTGACTGGGATACGGTAGATGTTGATTTGTCTTCTGTCGGTTCAATTCCGCTTGATGTGGATTTGTCTTCGTTTGACATTCAGCAGCTGCTTTCAAACCCGGACATTCCCAGTTTTGTGCAGGACATGATTGACAATGTTCAGATTAAAGAACTTCCTGTCTACATGTACGCACAGAAGCCTACAACCGGTGCACTTGCAGATTTGCTTGGTACTCTTTCTGTTGATGCAGAGATTAATCTGTCTTATACCGACAGAAACGGTGGTACTCATAACGATGAGCTGATTGGCTCTGATCCGCTTGTGTTTAAGACACCTGTTGCATGGCCTGACGGTACCGAAATCCGTTCAACAGATCCGGTTGCAGCAAACCTGCGCGCAGCAAATGCATCTGTTCATACAGACCTTGCAGATATCATAAACGACCAGCCTTCAAACATGGCCATAACGGGCAGTGTTTCAATAGGTGGCGGTACTCCGGTTACTATAACAAGTGCAACAATTAACAGTTTGTCAGGTTCTTCTGATCCTACTGAAATTTCTATTGATATGGCTGCAGTGCTTCCGTTTGCACTTAAGCTTACCAAGCAGATTTCGTTTGAACCCATGACGCTTGCTTTCAACGACTGGTCAACAAGTAACGCTGACCTTTTACAGCGTGAAAATGCTTCTTCACTTGCTGAATACGCAGACTATGCTGACATGATTGACTACGTAAGCATTGTCTACACGGGTGTCAATAATGTTATTCCCGGAATGAAGATTAAAGTTCGTGTTACCGATGCAGAAAGCGGTATAGACAAAGAACTGAATGTCGAGTCCGGTACACATGCGCTGCGCTTTACTGGTGAAGAAATAAAGAATGTCATGACAAATTATCCGTTCCACCCCGATGTTGTGGTAACGATGGGTCGTGATTATGTAGATGGAGAAACTGCTTCAACGGGATATACTTCTTCGGATGAAGAACTGCAACAGCAACAAGAGCTGTATGTTTCTCGCAGGTCTTTACAGGCAGGTGCTGATTCACTTGGTGCCGATGTGAAGCTGACTGTTAAGATGGACGGCGATTCGCCAATCACTGTATGGGGAGGTAACGCAAATGGAAACTAAGAAACTGTTTTTAGTCGGCCTTGCCTCACTGTGTATGATGAGCACTGCCGTTGCAGAAATTCATCCTCAGAAACGCTATGTTGAAGTTGGTGTTGATTTGAGCCTTGCAGCAATGCAGAACGCCTACACCATTACCGACATCATGGTTAAAGATTTAGTCATTGACCTGACAAAACTTGCACAGGATCTTCCTGATTACGGTTTTGCAGCAAATGTTGGAGTAGATACAAAAGCTTACTTTAACATGGACTTTAACCGCTGGGGACTTGGTGTGTTTGCTCAGGTAACCGGAAACTTTGACCTGGGGCTTTCAAAAGACATCTTTACGTTCCTGGGTGAAGGAATCCAGGTTGGTGACCAGAATGTTACTTCGGTAAGCATGGGTCTGGAATCGTATGCAGAAGTTGGTGTTCCTATCAAAGCAAAGGTAGGAAAAGTTACTATTCGTGCAACTCCTTCTGTGTATGTTCCGCTTGTATATGTTCCGCAGCCAAATGCAACCATTACGGTTACCAATGGTTATGACGGTTCAATTACTGCAGTTGCCTCAGCAGATTTTGCAATGTATTCGTTTGTAGATTTGTCCAGTGCGTTTGCAGGAGGTTCTTTCTCTGGATTTGACGGAATCCTTGATGAACTTAAGGCCATTGATATTCAGAGTACGCTTTTGAACAAGGGCGGTATAGACCTGAATGCAACCATTGAGTATGCAGTTACCAGAGCCTTTGATCTGGGTGTATATGCTCACGTGCCTATTAAACCGGCAACTTTGGACTACAAGACTTCGGGTAACGTAAGCTTTACGGCAAGCGTTAATCCCGTGCTTAACAGCCTGATTGGCGGTAACGGATTCAGTTATTCGTTTGACGGTCCAACCTTCAGCGGAATTCAGTGTTCAAACGTAAGCTATGCGGTTAACCGTCCGTTCCGTCTGGGTGCAGAACTTGCCTTCAGACCGTTCAATGGCAAAGACTGGTTTATCCTTAACGCTTCTGCAGGTGTTGCAGCAACTAACCCGTTTGGCCAGGACTTTGACTGGGCAACAAGCCTGTACCCCGAATACTCTGTTTCTGCAGACGTAACGCTGGCGTACATACTTGGCTTTAATGCAACTACATCTTACATCAATCACATGTTCACACAGTCGTTTGGTGTAAGAGTAAATCTGCGTCTGGTAGAAGTGGATGTTTCTGTTGCTTCAAGCAGTGCAGACTTCTTAAAGAGCTGGATGCTTGCAGGTGCAACTGCTTATGCCGGCGTAAAGTTCGGATTCTAAGCGTTTTAGCGTAAGTTCAGCGGTGGTTGAATCAGCCACCGCTTTTTTTATCTACAGGCACCTATGTACTAAAAAGGTGTTTTTATATATAATAATGCAACTTTATTTTTGTGTAAGGGAAAACTATGAACAAGATTCTTGAAAAAAGACAGCTCTCAGAGAATGTCTATTACATGAAGTTTGACGCTCCCGATATTGCGCGTAACCGTAAAGCGGGTCAGTTTCTTATTGTGCAGGTTGATCAGGATTTGACCGAACGCATTCCGCTTACTATTGCAGATGCAAATGCAGATGAAGGTTGGGTTGCCATTGCGTTCCAGCCGGTTGGTGCTTCTACCTATAAACTTTCAAAACTGAATGCAGGCGACTTTTTAGGCGGTGTTCTGGGGCCTCTGGGAACTCCCTCAAATATCCGCAAATACGATGCTCCAGTTGTGTGTGTTGGCGGCGGATTTGGTACCGCTCCTCTGTACCCCATTGTGCAGGCACTTAAAGAAGCAGGAAATAAAGTTATTCTGATTGAAGGTGCACGCAACAAAGACCTTTTGATTTTTGTTGATGAAATGAAAGCCGTTTGTGACGAAGTAATCCTCATGACCGATGACGGTTCTGCAGGCGAAAAAGGTGTAGTTACCATTGCACTTGAACGCCTGTGTCAGAGCGATGTTCCTCCGGCAGAAGTAATTGCCATTGGACCGCCCATTATGATGAAGTTTGCCTGTCAGTGTGCAGCAAAATACAATGTACCCTGTACTGTTTCTCTCAATACAATCATGATTGACGGAACTGGTATGTGCGGTGGCTGCCGTGTATCTGTTGGCGGTGAAACCAAGTTCGTATGTGTTGACGGTCCTGATTTTGACGGACATGCTGTTGACTGGGACAACATGATGATGCGCATGAAGAGTTTTAAGCCTCAGGAAACCGAAGCATTCCACAAATGTAAGTTAGAATCTTAAGGAGAAACAATCATGGCTGAACATATAAGTGCAGAACAGCTGGAAAAATCCGGTGCTGATGAATACAAGAAGATAGAAGCAAAGATTGCTGACGGTTCACTTACCAATAAAGACCGCATGGCTATTCCGCTGCAGGTAATGCCTACCGGTGAACCGAAAGTCCGTGCCCGCCAGATGTGCGAGGTTGCACTGGGTTACACCAAAGAACAGGCTATTGTTGAAGCAAACCGCTGTCTTCAGTGTAAGAACAAACCCTGTGTAAGCGGCTGTCCCGTTAACGTACAGATTCCTGACTTTATTGCTCAGGTTGCAAAAGGTAACTTCAAGGAAGCTGCTGATATCATCAAACAGACAAACCTGCTTCCCGCAATCTGTGGTCGTGTCTGTCCGCAGGAAAAGCAGTGTCAGAGCCAGTGTACGCTGGGTAAGGTAAACAAAGACATAGAAAAGAGTGTCTGCATTGGACGCCTTGAACGTTTTGTTGCTGATTATGAACGCAACAACAACCTTACCTCTGTGCCTGCTGTTGCACCCGCTACCGGAAAGAAAGTTGCCGTTATCGGTTCTGGTCCTGCAGGTCTTACCGTTGCCGCTGACTGCCGCCGTGCCGGTCACGAAGTAACAGTATTTGAAGCATTCCACAAAGCTGGTGGTGTTATGGTGTACGGAATCCCCGAGTTCCGTCTGCCAAAAGACATTGTTGCAAAAGAAGTTGAAAACTTAAAGAGCATGGGCGTTAAGTTTGAAATGAACACGCTTGTTGGTCGTACCGCAACCATTCAGCAGATTCTGACAGAAAAAGGTTTTGATGCAGCATTTGTCGGAACCGGTGCCGGTCTTCCTAAGTTCTTTAACATTCCTGGTGAAAACTACATCGGTGTGTTCAGTGCAAACGAATATCTTACCCGTGCTAACCTGATGAAGGCTTACGAAAAAGATAAGGCTGATACTCCGTACTACGAAGCAAAGACAGTTGTTGTCTGTGGTGGCGGAAACGTTGCAATGGATGCTGCCCGTATGGCACTTCGCCTGGGTGCAGAAAAAGTATATGTTGTATACCGCCGCACACGCGCAGAAATGCCTGCCCGCCGTGAAGAAGTTGATCATGCAGAGGAAGAAGGAGTTGAGTTCAGATTCCTTGAAAACCCGGTTGAAATTCTGGGTAATGCAGAAGACGGTCGCGTAACGGGAATTCGTGCACTTACCTATGAACTGGGTGAACCCGATGCGAGTGGACGCCGTCGCCCGGTAGAAGTAAAGGGTAGTGAACACGACATTCCCTGTGATGCAGTAATTGTTGCACTGGGAAATAACTCTAACCCGCTTATTCCGCGCACAACACCTGACATCAAGACTGACCCGCACGGACACATTACCGTTGACGAGTCACAGGCAACCAGCATGACAAAAGTCTGGGCTGGCGGAGACATTGTTCTTGGTGCTGCAACCGTTATTCTTGCTATGGGAGAAGGCCGCAAAGCCGCAGCCAGCATCAACGAATATCTGGCAAAATAAGATTTATATTGCTTGAAAAAAATGAACCCTCTCTTGCAAACCGCAGGAGAGGGTTTTTTGTAGGCAGGCGGAAGTATAAATTAAAACCAATCGTGAATCAGTTCCAAACTTGCTTCTTCAAACGGACGGTCAGCTTCGATTATTATAGTCTCTACCCTGTAATCTTGATAATAATCTGAAGCTGAAAGCGGAATTCCAAATAATTCCAAACGTATGGGTGAACTTATGTAATCTTGCGGCGGGTTAACAGTGTTGAAAACGGTAGGGTTTCCAATGGTGTATTCTGCGTTTAAGACACCCCTGTCTCCACTAAAACTGCCATCGTAATAATTAACATAATCCAGTTTGATTCTTCCTCCATTTCTGCTTGCTGTTGCATCAATAGTATACCTGGCTGGAGTGGGAAGCGTTAAATAGTACGAAGAAACATAGCCGGGAATGTATTTATTTATCGTAATTATCTGCCGGTAAGTCAGATCTCCGCTTTCAAGGCCATCGGCAAAGCTAAGCCCTAACGGTGTGTCATACCGGTGAAATTCAGTCATGTATAATTTACACGGATCGTCTAATGAAACATCGTGTTCTGTCCTGTTAACAAATCTGATGGTAATCTTGCTTTCTGATGTAGTAAACGGTTTAGGACTGGTTGCCGGGTATGAGGTTATGAGTGTTCCGTCTAACTTGTATAATTCGATTGTTATGCCGGAAAATGCATCATTTGTCATGCCAACGACATACTTTCCGCCGGGACTGTTTACATTTAAATCGAATTTATAGTAAAAATTACTCGCAAAGTGAATGAAATTGTATTGCAGACCATGCAGATCGTAGTAAGTTGTAAAATGATTCCAGCCTACTCTGTCATCAGTATATGTATCTTCGTTATGGTTGTTCAGATTGTCGCGCCACTCACGAAGTGACTCACTTCCCATATTAAAGTGACATGAGGTACAGAGTGTAATGCACAAAAGAGAACATACTATGCTATGTAAAAAGAATCTGTGTTTCATGTCTTCCTCCGTTAGAAATTGTATCCTACGCTCAGTCCAAAGGATGGAACATTTCCAAAGTCCATGTAATCCCTGAACTTTGCAAAGGCACCAAGACTAAGGTGCTGGTGGGTAAACCTGACGTTTATACCGGCTCCTGCTTCCCAACTAAATCCAATATCTTTGTTGTCACCGTAGATTGCCATGTAGGCACCTGCTCCGCCAAATGCATAAAAGTAAAACCGGTGTAACGAAACACCGCACTGCAGGCGTCCGTACACAGAAGGAATTAACGGTATGTAATCTGTTGATGAAACTGAGTGATGTTCATCAAATACCCATTCGTTACCATTCCATCTTGGATTGTTGAAGTCATAATAATCCCTGGAAGCAATTGAGTGTGCACCGTATCCGGGTAACAGTAAAACGCCGCCGTCTACACCAAGTGAAAGCCACGGAAGAATTTCAAACAGCATGGTTAAAGACAGGTCAGGACCGTCACACACATATCCCACATCAAGATACAGTCCGTTCAATCCGTCTTTTCCCCATTCCCAGGTAAGCGGAGCATTTTCTTTTTCCTTTCTTTCTCGTGCTTTCTTTTCTGCGGCTTCTGCTTTCTGCTGAGCAAGTGCGAGTGCCTGTTCGTCTTTTGTTATGCTTGCAAGTAAAATTTCTTTTTCAAGAATATGAGTGATAAAAAATTCCTGTGCCTCATCATCGTAGGTGTCGTCAGCTCTGTCTTCCATAATGCAGATTGCATTTTCTATGCCTTCGCGTCGTGCATCTAAAATTGTCTGTTGCTGGGGTGCCGTAAGACTTTCAAATCCTTCTTTGAGTGCAGACCGTTCTGTGCCCGTCAGACGGATTCCCATTTTTTCACAGAGTGCAAGGACAGCACTGTCACAGGCTCCGGGATGCGAGTATAAGTCAGAAAGTGTGTTGTATTCTGCAGAGCTGATGCTTTTCTGCCGTTCACTGGTAGCCAAATCTATTACGGTAAGTTTCAGAACATACTTTCCATTGGGACGTTCAATAAAAGGAAGAATTGCAAATTGAATTTTTTGAGTAATGGAATCCCGTTTGTCTTGCTGTGCATCATCTTTTACACCGGTAATTCTAAAAAAATCCCACAATGAACTTTCGGCGGTTCCATCGGTTATGACTGCACAGCCGGAATAGGTGTTAAGCAGGTCTACCAGTTCTGTCTGAACTTTTGTTTTGGTGGAATCTTCAATGGATGAAGTTCCCCATGCCTGTGGCCACATGACCAGTATGACATCCCTGCCAAGCGAAGTTGTATATCCGTTGTCAACGATTGTCTGTGCTATGGAATACGACTGAGCATCGCGCATAGATTTTGCAGAGAGGGGAGTTACAATAAGTGAACAGAGCACCAGCCCTGCAAGAAAAGACACGCGTTTTTTCATTTTCATTCTCCTGAAGATTCCTTTGTGTCTTTTTCGCTGATGAACATGAGTATGTAAACGGTTCCGTTGTCTGAGGTATACGAGTCTACTATTCTGGAACCAATGAGTGTTTCTGAGTTAATTGATGATGCAAGTTTTGCACGTGTATCTAAGCGTGCCTGTGTTGAATTGTTTCCTGAGCCTGCACAAAATAAACCTTTTTCTGCTGCTCTGTAACCCGGAATGTATGCGGGTGCATCGGTAGAAGTAAAACTGCATTCTGCCCACAGTGGTAGCCCCAGCAAACGGTTCTGTGCAACCTGAGCTTTGTTTTGTTCGCTTATGTGTGCGGT
The DNA here is from genome assembly GCA_902766125.1 of uncultured Spirochaetaceae bacterium. Taxonomy (GTDB): domain Bacteria; phylum Spirochaetota; class Spirochaetia; order Treponematales; family Treponemataceae; genus Treponema_D. The sequence goes on from CACXCG010000045.1 coordinate 10,076, forward strand.
ACTTGCACAAGCGCAAAGCATTGCAACAAGGGCTGAGAGAAAAATACAGACGGTGGACTTTGTAAGTTTAGTCATGCGGTTTTCCTAAGAAATACCCTGCGGAAAAGGAGGCATCCGCAGGGTAAGAAGGATTATCTCTCGTAAGAAGATTCAAGCCACCAAGTATCAAGAAGTTCATTTATGACACTTGCTTCAGATTTGTTCTTATAGCTGTTCTTCAAGTCTGTTTTAGAAATGAACATCAGAACCCAAACTTCTCCAGTTTCCGGATTAGAAACAGAATCTACAATACGTGAGCCAACAAGTGTGCTGTCAACGTTTTCTTCTGTCCACTGACTTGCAGATGAATCACTGTCTCCTGCTACACGTCTTGCTCCTGCTGCAACAGTTGCTGCAAGTTCACTGCGTGCTGCCAGACGAGCTGTAATGGTTGAAGTGCGTGTATTTCCGCGATCACCGTATCCAGAACAGAATAAACCGGCTTCATTTGGATTAGGTGCATTGTATTTTTCAATCTCGTGTTCACGGAACGAAACAGAAGCTGGCTGTGCCCAGCCTGGTCTACCAGCTTTGTGTGCTTCTGCAATTCCACCATACTCACCCTGCGGTGTGCTTGCACATCCTACCATTACCGTTGCAACAAGCAGTACGGCTGCTGCAATTCCAATAATTCTTTTCATATCTTCCTCCAAGAAAATATAGTTTACCCTGCATCTGCAAGGTGTTAGAACCTGTGTTAATATCCCTGAGCTTCAGCAACTTTTACTGCTATACCGGCAGCAAAACCTGCAACCCAGGAAAGTCCCGCAACCGGAATTGTTACGCCGGTACCAATAAGACCTGCAACGCCTGCGGTATAGGCTGCATCTGCCTGTGCTGAGCGCTGAACCGACATGGTATTGGTATAATCGCGTGAAACCCGACTTACTACGACCGCATTTTTTTTCGTAATGAATGCCTCATTAGAATGCTGTTCTGTGGTAACAACGGTTATTCTGTTATTCGTAAACGGAATGTGGTATTCAGGGTAGTACGGTATTTCGTTTGCTTCTTTTGCTTCTTCAAACTTTTCGCGTGCAGTGGACATACTGGGCATCATCCAGATGGGAAGGTCTGCACGTTCTGAACCAAGCGTCATATTGTATCCTGCTCCCGCATTGATGATTGCATAGCCGGCACATTTAAGAATGTTCCACACTCCCGTACCCAGAATGACAAAGGGTTTTCCCAAAAAAGAGTAGACAATGTACTCTGTGTTTGGTTCGCTTTCTACGGTTATTTCTTCGACTTTTTCTTCTATGTAGTAAGACTTTCCGTTTCCTTCGCTGATTTCCGATGCATACGCAAGTCCGCTTTTGCTTCCCAGCGCAACCGAGGTTAAACTTGCAACCTGTTTGAACAGATCTTCATCATCGCTGGAAAACGTGCTGCCCTTGAACATAACGGTTGCATTTCCGTCTGAAGAAGAAACAAAATTTCCGTTTGAATCAATGCGTGCCGTTTTTGTTCCAAGCGCTGTAGTGGTGAATTTATTTGTCGTGCGGTTGAGGGTTGTTTCAATAAGCGTATATTCCACATCTGAGTAAGTAGAACCGTACTTACGGGTTACCGTTGCCATAAAAGAATGTGCTTTTGTTGCAGTACGGCTGGTGCTGGTAATAAGGTATCCTGCGTTAGACAGATCGTGATAGGTTACGGTTGTCTGGCTCTTAAGGTGTTTATTCTTTGTAAGGCTGCTTTGTTCCTGAATCAGAACTTCGTCTTCATATAATTTGTCGTTGGTTTCGACATAGACGCTTGTCGTAACGCATGAAGCGAAAAAAAGAGGAGTAAGCAAAATGGTGAGGAGTAAATATCTTCTCATGTAAAAGCTCCTTCTTGGAGTATTTTAAAATTATAAGGGAGGAAAACAGAAAACGCAAGAAAAATCCAAAATATCTATTTTTTTGACACTATAAGAAAATATGTCTTGTATAATGACGTGTAATCTTTCTGTTTGCGTTATTCGTAAAACTGCGATATAATAGTATGTATGTTAAAACTTACTGTTAATCCGCGGTCTGTGGCTGCAATTACGGCTGCACTGCGAAAAATTAGAGAAATGATCATGACTGGTGCGGTTGAAAAAGATTCGCCCATTCATATCCTGCTTGAAGCGGGAACATATACAGAAACTGTTCGCTATAATCTGCCCAATCCGCTCATAATGGAAAGCATGCCGGGAACAAAAGTAACTGATTGTGTGATTCAGGTAGATAACTGCGAGTCTTTTAATCATGGTGCTGAAAATCGGGGTGTTTTTGTTATCGGACCGTCAGCAACAAACGTAAAACTGCGCAATTTTACCATTCTTAACACTCATGCAAAAACGCTTACCGAAGGTTCCTGTGCAGCAGACAGTGCAGAGGCTTTTGTGTGGAACAATACCGACGGAACGCTGCTTGCAGAGGGCATGCAGTTTACCGGAAGACAGAATGTGCTTACGCTTAAGGGTAATACCTGGTTCAAGGACTGCCAGATAACGGGTGATGTAGATGTCATCAGCGGAGAAGTTTCAGCTGCCTTCTTTGAAGAATGTCTTGTTACGCTCCGTGAAGATAACCGTGGTGACTACGATGGTTTTGCAGTAAAAAGTCAGGCACTTGCAAACAAACCAGGCTTTATTTTCCTTAACTGCCGCTTTACCGGTGACAAACGCCGCAGAAGTAATCTGTATGTATGCCGTACAGAAGGCAAGGGAAGTGCACGTTCTGATAAGGGATGGGACAACATTGCTCTGCTTAACTGCATGATCAGCGACATTTACAATGACGAGCTTGTGTGGGATGATGACATGTCGCTTGAAGTGTATCCCCGTGGAAATGCTAAATCAGGTGTACGTGAATACAACACAAAAACGGTTGCAAAAAACGGTGACGTTTTAGAAGCAGAAACCGTTACGCGCAACATAAAGTCTTACCTGCTTACGAAAGATGACTACTTTGCCAATTACGCAAGCCGGTATCTGATTCTTAAAGACACTCCGTTTGCAGAAAAAGCGGAATGATTTTTCTATAGGAAAGAATTATGGCAAATGACAACGCGTTTAAAAACAGAACATCTTTTCTTTCCTACTTAAGTCACGAAATCCGTACGCCCATAAACGCAATTCTTGGCCTTAACGAAATGATTCTCCGCGAATCAAAAGAAGAAGGAACCCTGCGTTATGCGTATGATATTCAGAGTGCCGGAAAAAGCCTGCTCAGTCTGGTAAACGACATTCTTGATTTTTCAAAAATTGAATCCGGTAAGCTTGAGATTGTTCCTGTCGAATACGACTTAAGTTCTGTCGTAAACGATCTGGTGAACATGGTTAAAGTTCAGATAGAAGACAAAGGACCGCCTCCGTTTGATATTCACATTGATCAGGGTATGCCGCACCTTCTGATGGGAGATGAAATCCGCATAAAGCAGTGCGTGCTCAACATCCTGACCAATGCAATCAAGTATACGCAGAAAGGAACCGTTGCCCTTACCATTTCAAGCACCAAGCTTGATGATGAACATATTACGCTGAATATACACGTTTCTGATACAGAATCCGGAAGTGAACAAAAAAGTTTTCCTTCTTTCTATGAAAAATTTCAGCAGATGGAAGAAGATGATGGCGATGCCTATAACGGTTTAGGTATAAGTATTGTCCAGCAGCTGCTTGAACTGATGGATTCAAAACTGGAAGTTGCCGGCGAAAGCGGTGTGTGCTCGGACTATTCGTTCAAGATACCGCAGAAAGTTGTAAGCTGGGAACCCATTGGAAATTATTCTGATGCTTACAAGCAGACCGTAAAAGAAACAAAACGCTATGTTGAATCATTCCATGCACCCGATGCACATATTCTGATTGTAGATGACACAGCCCTTAACCTGACGGTTGCCTGCAGCCTGCTTAAGCAGACAAAGATTAACATTGACACTGCAGAAAGCGGAAAGCGCACGCTTGAAATGGCAACGCAGAAAAAATACGACATCATGTTCATTGATCACCGTATGCCGGTTATGGATGGCGTTGAAACGCTGCACGAACTTCAGAAACTTGACGGAAATCTTAACAAGGACACTCCGTGTATTGCCCTGACTGCAAATGCAGTTTCCGGTTCGCGCGAACTGTATCTTCAGGAAGGTTTTACTGACTATTTAAGTAAGCCGGTCGACGGAAAAAAGTTTGAACGCATGATTATGGAATATCTTCCGCCGGAAAAAGTTCAGGTAGTAATAGATGACACACCTCAGGAAACAGAAGAGGAACCGGATGTTCCTGAGCTTTCACAGGTAAGCGGTATTTCTCTTGAAAAGGGAATAAAAAACTGCGGCGGTAAACAGGCGCTCTTAAAAGTTATCCGTGAATTCTATGAAGCAATTGATCCCAAAAGTGCACAGATGGATTTGTATGCAACTTCTGGTGATATTAAAAATCTGACTATTTTGACGCATGCCTTAAAAAGTTCTGCACGGCTTATCGGTGCGTCTGAACTATCAGAAAAAGCGGCACTTCTTGAACGCTTAGGAAATGAAAACAACACCGAAGAAATTGCAAAAAATATAAAACCGCTTTTGGAATTGTACCGCAGCTACAAGCAGCATCTTGTTAATGCACAGCCAAAACATTCAGGAAACAGAAGAAAACTTTCTGTTGATGAATACACTGCTGCATTGCAGAATATAAAAGAATGTGTAAAAGCATTTGACTTTACTACGGCGGATTCTGTTATTTCTTTGCTTGAAGAATGCGAAGTCCCCAAAGAAGAAGAGGAACGATATAAACTTATAAAGCAGTCGATTGCATCTGTTGATTATGATGCAGTTCTTAAGTTGTTGTAAGTAAGGAAGCATATATGGAGAAGCGAATTTTATTTATCAGTGAACAGCACAATTTTCTCGTTATGGCAATGATTAAAAATCTTGAGGCCGCAAATTTTGAAGTTGTTACATCACAGCCAGATATTGTAGAGATTCAGCTGAAAAACAAATTGCCGGATATTTTCATTGTGTATCTGGAAGGAGACCTGAACAGTTTTAACGGTACACTTAAGTATCTGAAAAAATTACTGGCAGAAGAAGGCAAAGACCGCGTTCTGTATCTGATTGGAACACAAATCGAAGTTTCTGCTGCGTATGAAGTTATTCCGCGTACCATGGTGTCTGCTTCGTTTATGCGTCCGGTAAACATGACCGATGTTCTTACAAAACTGAACACACTCATGCTTGATGATTTTGAATCAGACGGCCGTAAAAAAATTCTTGTTGTTGATGATGACGGTGTCATGCTGCGTTCTATGCAGAACTGGCTTTCAAAACGCTACGATGTGTACATTGCAAACTCGGGAATGAACGCAATTACTTTCCTGGGTAAAAAGCATGTCGATTTAATTCTGCTTGATTACGAAATGCCGGTTGCCTCAGGCTTGCAGGTGTTTGAAATGCTTAAGGCTGAACCTGCAACTGCAAGTATTCCGGTTATTTTCCTTACTGCAAAAGATGATCGCGAAACCGTTATGAAAGTTCTTGCGGCTAAACCGGAAAAATATCTTTTAAAGACAATGGATCCCGAAGAACTGGTTGAAAGCGTTAACAATTTCTTCAAGGGGAAGTAAGCATGAAAGTCGTTACCTTTGGTGAGCTGATGCTGCGTCTGGAACCCGCAGGCTATTACCGTTTTGTTCAGGTTGATTCCATGACGGCAACCTTTGGCGGTGCAGAAGCAAATGTTGCAGTCTCCCTTGCAAACTTTGGTGTCGATTCCTGTTATGTTACCAAACTGCCCGAACACGAAATTGGTCAGAGTGCAGTAAACAATCTGCGCCGCTATGGCGTTAACACTCAGTACATTGTGCGGGGCGGAAAACGCGTTGGCATTTACTACAACGAACGTGGTGCAAGTCAGCGTCCGTCAAAATGTATTTACGACCGTGCTGGCTCAGCAATTGCAGAAGCAGAAGCAAAAGATTTTGACTGGGAAAAAATCTTCGAAGGTTGTGACTGGTTCCACATTACCGGCATTACTCCTGCGTTAGGCGGAAACTTACCCGACATTTGCGAACAGGCATGTAAGGCTGCAAAAAAAGCAGGTGCAACAATCAGCTGCGATTTAAACTACCGCAGTAAGTTGTGGTCAACACAGCAGGCTCAGAAAGTGATGACAAAGTTGTGTTCGTATGTTGATGTGTGCATTGCTAACGAAGAAGATGCAAAGAATGTGTTTGGCATTGCAGCAAAGGACAGCGATGTCGAAACCGGTAAGCTCAACAAAGAGGGATATTTTTCTGTTGCAAAGCAGCTTGCAGAAAAACTTGGCTTTAAAAAAGTTGCCATTACGCTGCGTACTTCGGTAAATGCAAACCAGAATAAATGGGCTGCCCTGTTCTACGACGGAAGCGATTTTTTCTTCAGCAAAGAATATGACATGATGGTAGTTGACCGTCTGGGTGGCGGCGACAGTTTTACTGCAGGTCTTATCTACTCACTGCTGAACAAAAAAGATTCACAGTCTGCACTTGATTTTGCTGTTGCCTCTTCTTGTCTTAAACACAGCATAGAAGGTGACTTTAATATGGTAACCGTAGCAGAAGTTGAACACCTTGCTGCAGGGGATGCAAGCGGAAGAATTCTGCGCTAAATGCAGCATATTAAAACTATACAAATTCACCAGTAACCGTGGTTATTTTTTCGGTAACCGCGGTTATTTTTTACAAAATTCTATTTCTTTTTGGCGATTATGTTGTTATCATGATAACCAGGTTTGTTAAAAACCTTAGGAGGTGTCTATGAGTTTAAAAAAAATTACAGTACTTGCAGCGTTGTGTGCAGCGCTTGCGCTTCCCTGTATGGCCCGCGACAGTGACAGCGGACTGGGATTTTCGGGCGGTGTAAGATTTTCCGTCCTTGGTATGGAACCGACAGTTGCTCTGATTTTCAATAATCTTGAAGTTGAAGCGTCTGCTCCTATTCAGTCACAGCACGTGTACAGTTCATCATACAATCCGGGCAGTGTTCCTTCTGGACAGGATGTATCTGATTATGTGTTTGGAATTGCTCCGGAAGTTTCTATCGGTTATAATTCAAAGCCGTTTACTTCGGGCTGGCAGAATACCGTTGGTGCATCTGTGTTGTGGCTTACTGACAGTTTTGTAAATGCACTGGCTGGTAACGGTTCTGCTTCAGTGCTTCCTCTTGATTCAAATGGATCTGTAGATTTTTCTCAGGGTGCATATCTGGGAAGCTTCTTCTATCGCGGTGGAATTCAGTGGAAGAGCGGACTGTGTCTGTATTTCAGAGTAACGGTTCCGCTGGTTGCATACGTTCCTTCTCAGGGAAATGCCGGATTCTATTCTGTTATGGAATCTGAAATGGCAATGGCTTCAATGGCTGCTGCCTTTACTACAACTGCTGTCGGTATAAAGTTTACATTCTAACCGCAGTTTGCTGAGTAAGAAAAAAAGCCTGTGTTTTAACACAGGCTTTTTTGTTTTTAGTCAAAATCAAAACTTTCGCGAACTTCTTTGAAGGTCTGCCGTGCATACGCTGCATCAGTTGCTTCTGCAAGTGACTGTTCTGCTTTTGTAATTGCATCTTCTGCGGCGGTACGGTCTCCGTTTGAAAGATACAGCTGGAATATCATGTACCACAGCATGCTGCGTTTGTTTCCGTCATCTGCTTTAAATTCAATGCATTGTTCACAGAAACTGATAGCAGGATCAATCATTTTATACATGTAGTACGAATCAATTGCGCGCTTAAGCACAGAATCAGAATCATCAAGCTGATATGCCTTTACAAAACATTCAGTTGCCTTTTCAGTGTTTCCGTTCGTGTTGTATTCGTGACCTTCATACAAAAGGGGCAGTGCTTTATCAGGATACGCTTTCTTTGCCTGCTGAATTGTTTTGTTTACATTTGTCGTATCATTTTTCTGTTTGTATATGTCAATAAGCAGAAGGTATGCGTCTAAATCATAGTCAGGGTCGGGGTCTTTGTATTTGATCGCATTTTTTGCTGCAGTTACGGCTGTGTCAAGTTTTTCTGCATATAGGGCTGCAACTGCATAGTTAAACCAGGCGCGGGCATCGTCTGAAACAAGCGATACTGATTTTTCAAGTACGCTGCATGCGGTTTTATAATCCTGTTTGTTTATAAGCAGTTCTGCATATTCATCAAGATAGCTTTTGTCGTAAAAACCTGCTTTAAATGCGGCGTCAAAATTTTCAGATGATTTTCTTATCATGGCACGCGTGCTTTCAAGCCAGTTGTTTCCATAGTGCATAAGGGTATCATAATAGTAATGCCCCAGAGCAAGCTGTAATGCGGGTGACATACCGTGTTCTTCTGCATACCCGGTTATAACGTCTACCGGATCCCAGTAGGTCATAGCATATGTTTGGGTTTCAGAACCATAACTTGCCATTTTGCGCAGTTCCATCAGGTCTTCATCGGGGTCAAGATTTTTAATAACAAAAATCTGATGCATAAGACTGTACACAAAATAGCGTGTTACCAGCTCTGTTCGTTTAAGAATGATGTATTCGCTGTCATCTGCACCAAGCGCTCCGTTTGCACTTCCATACTGTTTGTCTGCTATAAACTTGTCGGCAGCGGCAATGCGTTCACGAACTTCTTTTGGTGCTGAGGCATAAAGGTCTTTGTCTTTTGCCCAGACGCTTGTCATGCTGCACAGGGTAATTATCAGTGCGGCTAAAACTTTTACGGCTTTTTTCATAAAATCTCCTGTAGTGTGTTCTTCTGTTCTCTTATAGTAACAACGGTATTATAGCAAAGTTTCTTCGCTCAGGGAAAGAGCCCGCCATTCTCCGGGGGTAAGTGCAGGATCTAAAAACAGCTTTCCGATTGCAATGCGTTTTAAGTAGACCACTTCGTTCCCTAGCGCCCAGAACATGCGCTTTACCTGATGAAATTTTCCTTCGGTAAGGGTTAGAAGACACAGTGCGGGTAGGTGCATATCTTTTGCATAGATTGAACAGTACAGGTTTGCTTCATCGGTCCATTCAAGTTCAGCCGGTGCCGAATGAAATGAGCGTTCGTTCCTGAAGCGTTCAATGTCAAACCCTTCAGCAAAACGTTCAGTGTATTCCTTGCGTTCTGTTTCGTCACATTCGTTTTTAAGGCAGACAAAGTAGGTTTTGGTGCTGTGCGTAAGCGGACTTGTTATGCGATGCGACAGCTTTCCGTCGGTAGTCAAAAGCAACAGTCCTTCGGTGTCAAAATCAAGGCGTCCCACTGAATGAAGCGGCGGTAAGTGCTCTGGTTTTTGAAACTCCTCGGGAAGAGAAGCAAAAACGCTTTCGTGTGTTCCTTTTGCATGCGTACAGACTGTTCCCTGACTTTTGTTCATCATAAGGTACAGATGCGGCGGCGTTGCAACACTTTTACCGTCAATGCACAGGCAGTCACTGTGGCGGTCAAATGCAAACGAACCGTCTGTGATGCGTCTTCCGTTTACCGTTACCATTCTGCTTTGTAACAGTCGTCTTGTGCTTCTGTGTGTGCTGTATCCCTGAGAAACAAGAATTTCGTCTAAGCGTTCAGTCTTTACTTTTTCGGCTGACATGGTATAATTGTACTGCAAAATGCTGCAAAAATGACAGAGGTTTACGCATGAAAAAAGCGAAGAAAGTAGGCATTATTGGTGCCATGTCGGTTGAAGTTGAAACACTTGTAAAAAAATTAAAGCCTGTTCAAAAAGGACAGGCTGTTACTGCTGTTGAAGCGGGCGGACTTACTTTCTGGCAGGGTCTTCTTGAAGGAACTGAAGTCGTTATCGTTAAAAGCGGTATTGGCAAAGTAAATGCAGCATTGTGTGCACAGCGTCTTGTCATGCAGTTTGGCGTAACACACATCATCAACACGGGAATTGCAGGAGCTATGGCAAGCGGTTTAGGCATACTGGATATGGTGGTTTCAAAAGATGCCGTCTATCACGATTTTGAAGTAACTGCATTCGGTTACAAGCAGACTAAGATTCCGCAGATGAAAACCAGCACATTCAAAGCTGATAAAAAAATGATTGATGCAGCAACCATTGCATTTGCCGGTCTTAAAGAAGCTGCCGGACATCAGATGGTAGTGGGACGCGTTGCAAGCGGAGATCAGTTTATCTGTGATGCAAGAGCAAAGGATGCTATCCGTAAGATTTGCAAACCTGCGTGTGTTGAAATGGAAGGTGCAGCTATTGCACATGCGGCATATCTGAATAAAGTTCCGTTTGTTATTATCCGCTGTATGAGTGATATGGCAGATGATGCAGGCGGAAAGACATATTCTTTTAACGAAAACAAAGCGGCAGCATTGAGTGCAAAACTGGTGTGTGCAATGCTTACTCTTTTCTAAAAAGCGAGGTATCAGTATGGAAAAGAAAAAATATAATGTAGACAGTTTTAATCTGGATCACACAAAAGTAACTGCTCCGTTTGTACGAAGAGCTGCAAAAAAAGAAGGCGAAAAAGGTGACGTTGTTTCTAAGTACGACATTCGTTTCTGTCAGCCCAACAAAGAATTTATGTCTACGGGTGCCATGCATACACTGGAACATTTAGTTGCTGAATATATCCGCGATGAGCTTCCCGGAATCGTAATCGATTTTTCTCCTATGGGATGTCGTACCGGTTTTTATTTTACCGTGTGGGGCGATCATGAAGAATCGTATATTGCAGAACATCTGGTAAACGTACTTAAAAAAGTTGCAGTGTGGGATAAAGAAGTTCCTGCTGCAACCGAAATTGAATGCGGTAATTATCGTGACCACGATTTAGAGGGAGCAAAACTGCTTGCACAAAAGTGGGTTGACGGAATTACCACTAAAGGCTGGAACTGTTACAAATAATTTTAACGTATGAATCTTCTGGAAAAGTTTAAGGAAACAGTACTCTCTGTTGTGCCCATTATGGCGATTGTGCTTGTACTGGGACTGACAGTTGCGCCGCTTGGTTCAGTAACAATGATACGCTTTGTTGCGGGCGGACTTCTGCTGATTATAGGCCTTACCATTTTTTTACTGGGTGTTGACATCGGTATCCTTCCTATTGGTGAACGAAGCGGTGCTGCCCTTACTGCTAAGCGAAATCTTGCTCTGCTTCTTGGCGTTTCTTTTGTCATCGGTTTTATGGTAACCATTGCAGAACCGGATGTTCAGGTGCTTGCCGATCAGATTGGAAATGTTGCTGCAGGAGTCAATAAGTGGGTTCTTGTGTGCATGATTGCAATCGGTGTAGGGCTGTTTGTCATGCTTGGTCTTCTGCGTACCGTGCTGTCACTCAGTTTACGGTGGGTGCTTGTTGTCGCATATGTGCTTTTATTCGTGCTTGCCTTTTTTAGTCCCGCTGCGTTTCAGGGTGTTGCCTTTGATGCAGGCGGTGCTACAACCGGACCCATGACAGTACCGTTTATTATGGCACTGGGTGTTGGTGTTGCAGCCGTTCGTTCAAGCGGTAAAAAAGAAGACGGAGACAATTCGTTTGGCCTTACCGGTATTGCATCCATTGGTCCCATTGCAGCAGTGTGTGTGTACGGCATTGTCTTAAGCGTAACCGGAAGTTCTGGTGCAGGACAGGAAGTGCTTTCTGCTGCACAGGAAACAGGTGCTGTGCTTTCGGATAAAGCGGCAGGCCTTGGCATTTTTGTACAGCTGTTTCCCGAAGTGGTAAAAGAAGTAAGTCTTGCGCTCATGCCGCTAGTTGTTATGTTTGTTGCATTTCAGATTTTTCTGGTTAAGATGCCGCCGTTTCAGGTGCGCCGTATGATAAGCGGTCTGGTTTACAGTTTTGTCGGACTGATTATTTTTTTGGTCGGTGTAAACGGTGGCTTTATGCCGGCAGGTCAGCAGCTGGGACTTGTGTTGGGACAGTCAGCAGTTTCTAACGGCGGAATATGGATTGTGCTTCTTGTTGCAGTAGGATTTGTGTTTGGTGCAGTCGTTGTCTGTGCCGAACCTGCAGTGTGGGTTTTAACAGAACAGGTAGAAAGTGTTTCTGGCGGTACCATTAAACGCAAAGTGATGCTCATTGCGCTTTCTGCGGGAGTTGCACTTTCTATCGGCTTAAGCATGCTGCGTGTTTTCTATGGATTCAGTCTGTGGTACATTCTGTTACCCGGATACGCACTTGCGCTCATCCTTACATTTTTCTGTCCTCCTCTGTTTACCGGCATTGCATTTGACTCAGGCGGAGTTGCAAGCGGTCCTATGACCAGCACCTTTATTCTTTCGTTTACGTTAGGTGTTGCTTCCAGTTGCGGAGGAAGTTCCGTTACTGATGCCTTTGGTGTAATTGCACTGGTTGCCATGACACCGCTTATTGCCATTCAGATTTTAGGAATTATCTTTAAGAACAAAAGTTCTAAAACAAAAAATCCGGAGGTTGCACGATGACATATTCATTACTGATTGCAGTTGTCCTGCACGATAAGGGTGAAATCATTACCGGTGCGGCGGTCAGCGCGGGAAGCTTTGGCGGAACAGTGCTCATGGGACGCGGATTAAGTTCCAGCCGTTTTGCCGCAGTACTTGGTATTGAATCGTCAAAAGATGTTGTCTACATCTTAAGCGACGATGAACACAAACAGAAAATTTTTGATTCGATTGTAAACGCTACACAAAATGAAAAGCAGCATTTTGGCTGTCTGTTTTGCGTAGATGCAGGCTATATGATTAAAACGGGAACTATTTCCGGAGGAGATGCACATATGGAACAGAACCGCTCACACGAACTTATAACAGTAATTGTAAACAGAGGTTATGCTGATGATGCTATGGCTGCAGCGCGTAAGGCTGGTGCCAGCGGAGGAACTGCCATAAATGCACGCGGAACTGCACGCGAAGACGACGAAAAGTTTTTTGGCATGCACATTGTTCCCGAAAAAGAACTGCTGCTTATTGTCGTTGATCAGAACAACAAGCAGGCTGTACTTGATGCAATCCGTACGCTGGACTGCCTGTCTGAACCGGGAAGCGGTATTGCATACAGTGCTCCGGTATCTGACTTTACGCTGCTGGGGAAAAAGAACTGATGGAAGAACCTGTTATCGTTGAAACAATTGACAGCACAAATGCAGAATTACTGCGCCGCCTGAGCAAGGGAGAAAAACTGCATAAAACAGCACTTATTGCATACGAACAGACTGCGGGGCGTGGACGGACAGGCAGACGGTTTTATTCTCCAAAAAATACCGGAGTGTATTTTAGTTTTGTGTATGAACCCCAGAAAGAACTTGTTGATCCTGCGCTTATTACCGCAAGAGCAGCAGTCGGGGTATGCCGTGCAATTGGCAGTCAGTTTAATGTTACCAGCGGCATCAAATGGGTTAACGACATTTATGTCAACGGAAAAAAAGTCTGCGGAATTCTGGTGGAAGGCTATGTAAATCCTCAGTCAGGAAAAGTAGAAGCAGTTGTAGTGGGAATCGGCATCAATATCAGTATGGATACAAGCGATGCTCCGGAAGAATTTGAACTTTCAGGTGCAGGCGGAATTGTGCCCTATGGAACTGCCCCCCTTGTTATGCGCGAACTGCTTGCCAAGGACTGCATTAACCGCATTTATAAGATTTTAGATGATGATGAAGATGTCATGGATGAATACCGTAAGCGTTCAGTCATTTTGGGAAAAACGGTCACTGTACATCCGTTAGCACTTGAAAAGTCAGAAGAACAGTCATATCAGGCAGTTGCGGTTGATATTGCAGACGATGCTTCCCTGATTGTACAGCTTGGCGACGGAAGCCAGAAACTGCTTCATTCCGGAGAAGTTTCACTTACGACATTTTGACCTTGAAAGATGACTGGTTTCCATGTTACAATAGCAGACAGGAGTTTTATTGATGGCTGATAATGATATTGACCCCAGTATTGCGGCATTGCTGGACAATGCAGAGGAAATGACCACTTCTGACAGCGAGTCACCCAATTACCATTTTGAACCAAAACTTAAGGATATACCCGAAGCAGCGCCCCAAAAGCGTTCCTATGCAGATGTAGATTTAAGCCGTACTGAATTTGCTCCCATTACTAAGTATTTTGAAGATACTCCCACTAAAGTTTTTGATGATCCTGCCTACTACAAGACAACTCTTGGCGGAGAAGGCGAAAGCGCACAGCGTTTACATCAGCTTTTGGTAAAATACCTTAACTGTACCGACAAAAAAGACCGTACCGTATACCGTCAGCAGATGGTAAACTCGTACTGGGAGTTCTTAAAAAGTCTTGCTCCTAAGATGGTCAGTTCTAAAACACCGCAGTGCAAGCGCTTTGCAATGCGTTACGGTGTAGTGCTTCCGTCACTGTTCAGTCCCGAACAGAAAGATTTCTTTTCTCGTGCAATCATTCAGAATGATACGGGAGAACCTGTTCTGTACATGGATGAATGGATGCAGGAAATTGCAGCCGGCCGTATTTCCATCAGTGCTACCGATGAAGTTGCTCCTAACCGTGCAAAAACTCCGGGTGCAGAGCAGCAGCGCATTCAGCAGTTAAAGAGTAAAAATAGCGGTAAACTGCAGAGTACCGAAAACCTGGTTAACGGAAAAGAACATGAACGGGCTACCGTTGAACGCGAAGTAAAAGACCGTCTTGATCAGCTGTGTGAACATCAGCCGTTCTATGGACTTGAACCGCACACTCGTCCGTACGATGAAATGCAGAAAAAACTGTTCCTGGAAATTGCAAACCGCATGCGTCAGCTGCAGAAGATTGACCGTGAGCTTACGCAGTACCTTAAGGAATTCCAGGAAGCAAAAGAAATAGAATCAAGTCTTGATGCAAAGGCAATGGACTTACCCGAAGAAACCGTCGGTGTAGGTAAAGAAGAAATCATGACAGAAATGAGCAGTGTCCGTCAGATGGCAAAGATGACTTGTGGCCGTCAGGGTAACCAGTTTCCTGTCTTTACGCGAGAGTTCTTCCACTGTTTTGACAAGAGCACGGGATTCCGCGAAAACGTTCTGCGTGAACTTGCATGGATTGAATCAATTGACCCGGAAGCTTACATCCGTATTCATCGTGGTGTAAAAAACCGCATTGTTCCGTATGTACTGCTTTTGCCAACCTATGGTGATACCGGATTCTGTTGGGAACCGTTTGACCGCTATAACCGCATTACCAGCCGTGGACGCATTATTGTTCCTATGTATCCGCGCGATCTGCGTACCGCATGTCTTACCGCTGTTGCAGATTTACGCTGGCAGGTTGCAAAGGAAAAGGCTTCGTTTGACTGGATGACCGACGGTTTGACTGGACACTACTATCAGTATATCGATTCCAAAAAGATGAAGGGCGATGTAAAGCAGTTCTTCATTGATGATTATATTCTGTGGATGACAAAAGAATCTAACGGAACACAAAAACTGGAAAAAGAAGTACGTGCTATTTTCTGGCGTTACATTCCGTTCCCGCAGAAGCTTAAGGATGAACTTAAGACACGCAGCATGGTATATCAGGAACTGTATCAGCGCGATATCAACCGCAGCATGAGCGACGGTTATTGATACAACGCTACTAGTCAGTTTCCAGCGGATCTTCTTTTGGTTTTACCGAATCAGGCATGACTGATTTGAAAGATTCAGCCTGAGGTTCACCGCGTTCCTTTCGCTTACTGGGCAGATATTTTCCCAGTAAAGTTTCGTCAAGTTTGTCGTAGAACCATTTATCAATTACCGCGCCACACACTTTTCCGAACAGTGACATATCCAGTGCAATGGCAGCAATAAGACAGACCATCCAGACTGCTACATACACAGTTCCGTTCTGTACATGAAGCACTTTTGCCAGAAGAAAGGTAAATCCAAAGATAAGGGCTCCTGCAATAACAAGCGCCATGATGATATTCAGTATGGATGCAATAAATGTAAAAATAAATGTGTTCTGTCTTTTAGTCATTCTTTGCCTTCTTTTCCTTAGCAAGCTGTACAATAAAGGTGATTACAAAAATAATTCCGCATACGACGATAACAGAATCTGCAATGTTAAAGGTGGGCCAGCGTTCCATGCTCAGCCACGAGAACAGTCCCTTTGTGGGCCAGTTAACGCCTTTTATGCTGCCAAAGAAGATGCAGTCAATAAAGTCAACAACGCCTTCGGGTCTGAAAAAACGGTCAATCAGGTTTCCTAAGCCACCGCCTAAAATTCCGCAGATGCACCAGCGCTGTGTTTTTGTAAAATCATTGTTGCGGAAATACACTACAAACACCAGTGCAATAACAACCAGCGGAAGAATTGCCAGTAACAGTGAACGCAGTGTTTGCGGCAGACTGTTACCCATGCTAAAGGCTGCTCCGGTATTGCGCACATGAATCAGACGAAGTGCACTTCCTAACACATTGATAATGCTTCCGTCACCTGCTTCTGAAAAATAAGACAGACGGGGAATGTTTTTGACTACCAGTGCTTTTGTAATCTGATCAATGATGATTGTTCCTGCAGAAAGTGAAACAGGAATCAGTTTTTGTGAAAGAGACTGTTTATTTGCCATAGATTAAGTATAACGCAGGAAACGCTTACAGTCCAGTGGGAATGTCTATGAATACTCCGCGGATATCGGTTTCGTTCTGCATTTTCTGCATAACCTGTTTAACGCCGACTGTTTCTGTCTGGTAGTGTCCGCCTGCAATAACGGTCATGCCCAGTTCTTTTATGACATGAAAGTCCTGATGCATTACTTCGCCGGTAATGTATGCGTCAAAGCCCTGTTCGTATGCCTGAGACACGTCTTCTGCTGCCCCGCCGGAAATAATTGCAACGGTGTTAATCTGTGTTTTTCCGAAAGAAAAAATACGGTTTGCTTTTTCTCCGTCAGGAAACAGTTTTTCTGCAAGCTGTTCAGGGGTAAGAGTCTGCGGTAAGGTTCCGCTTACGCCTATGGTCATGCCGTGCCACTGTCCAAAGGGAACCGGATTCTGCAGGTGTAAGCGGCGTGCAAGACCGTAATTGTTACCGACTTCTTCGTTTGCATCCAGCGGAATGTGTGACGCGTACAGGGCAAGGTCGTTCTGTATAAATGCTTTTACCCGCGAGTAAAAACTCTGTGTAATGCGTTCACAGCCGCCCCATAAAATTCCGTGGTGAACAAAAAGGACATCGGCGCCCAGTTTTGCTGCTTCAAGGGCAGTTGCTTCACAGGCGTCTGTTGCAAAGGCTACGGTTTTTATCTGTTTTGAGTCTGGCTGTGTGTTTTGAATTTGAATGCCGTTTCGGGAAGGGTCTGCGCTGTATCTGTCGCGCTGTAAAAAAGAATCGAAATAGGAATCAAGTTGAGTTAAGGTCATGCACACAGTGTAACTGAATGTTGCAGCCGTATGCAAGACCTGAAGGTTAGCGCTATATCCGTTTCATCATGCTTTTTACTTTTTCTTTGTACAGCTCTTTTAATTCCGGCGGGTTTAGAATCTGCACTGAATCTGCAAAGCTAAGTACCCAGAAAAGCGTTTCCTGAATCTGATTTGATTCAAAGCTTAAGTACACAGAACCGTCTTTGTTCTGTTTGCATTTCTGATTTTTGTGCCAGGTTCGTTCCAGAATATAGGTGTTGATGGATTTATCAAACTGAAGTTCAATTTTCTGAAACGGAGCATCGTTGTTCCATATTCCAAAGTTGGGATCTATATGAACTTTTTTCTCGTAATCAGGATCGGGTGTAAATTCATCCAGCAGAATAATATCCTTCATTCGTGAAAGATGATACGTGTTAAAGCGTTCATGGGTATGCGAGTACGCCACCACATACCAGTCCCCTTTCTGACAGTAGATTTTATAGGGATCAATGTTGGAATGCGGGGTATATTCGGTGCTGCTTATCTTGCGGTATCCAAAACTGATGGCCTTATGCGTTTTGATTGCATTAAACAGTTTTTCAAAAACATCAGGATCTATGTTGGGAATGGGATCTGAAATAAACTGTACGTTGTTAAGCAGAGAAGTCTGCACTTCAATCTGGTCAGGAAGCATCTGCGAAATGGTATCGTACACTTTTTCAAGCGTATCTTTAAGCGGTGTGTTGTCGTAGCGTTCCAGAAGCGGAAGAATGCCTGCCAGTGCAACAACTTCTCCCTCGGAAAGAAGGACATTTTTTACAAAGAATGTATCATCTGTATAGTAGTATCCTTTTTTCTCACGGTCATATTCAATCGGTGCGTAGTAGTAATTCCTAAGTTCTTCAATGTTACGCAGAATGGTGCGGCGAGAAACTTCAAGTTTTTTTACCAGCTGTTCTACACTGGGGTAGTTCATTTCCTGAATAGCCTGTTCCAGTTTGAGCAGGCGTAAGGATTTTGCGTGTGATTCCCGTTGTTTTTTTTCTTTAGCCATATAATCAGTATAGCACAGAATTTAAATTTTACAATGCCGTTAAATGACACTTTTTTCTGATATAATTGTGATATAATGGAATCGGAATAGTAATGGAGGATTTCATGGACGGATTGATTAAGACTACTGCAAAAAAACTGACCGGAACAGAAAAGGCAGCCATATTGCTTTCGGAAATTGGTCCTGCAGATAATACAAATTACGACGCGCTGTTTAAGGCATTGCACCTGTCTGCTGATGAAATAAAAAAAATCCGACAGGCTATGAACCGGCTGAATACGTATGCTCCGGGAAAAGTCTCTTACGAAGAAGGTCTCCTTCAGATACAGAGAGAGCAGGCTGTGTTAACAGAAGCCCTTGCCTTTGGAATCCGTAAAGGCCTTGTTTCTGCAAATGTCCTGAAAACCTCAGGCAAACCGGGAAACGTCAGCCCGCGCACTGCAGATAAACCGCAGCTTTCCGGACAGAAACCTGAAGAAGTCGCAAAAGTAATCCGCAGCTGGCTGGGAGATAAAGAATAAAAACTATGGATAATGTTGTTGGTGCAGAAATACTTCACAAATCATATGGAAATTATGTTATGTGTGAAACTTCAGGAAAGGTCTGCTACACAGAGAGAGAGGCCGGTGGAGTGATTAACGGTTGTAAAAAACATCTGAATGCGGGTAACAGTCGTTCCGTAAAAGCCGGTCACGGAAAAAACATTCCACGCCGTAAATATTTTTGCAAAGTCTGCGGATTTTATCATGTGTCACATTTTGGGTCTTATGAAATAAATCCCCGCGCATATACGCATGAAGAAATATTTTATCGGGAAGTTGCCAAACAAAATAAAGCCCGTCGACAAGCGTAAACCATAGGAGGAACTACATGCTGCTTGCACATATATCGGATTTGCATTTGGGAAAAACGCTGTTCAATTATGCGCTCTTAGAAGATCAGGAATATATTCTTGAACAGATTGTTGCAATTCTTACAGAAAAAAAAGTTGATGTCCTGATGATTGCAGGAGATGTATTTGATAAAAACGTTGCACCCGAAGCAGGCCTTAAAGTTTTCAGAAAGTTCTTAAATAAACTTGTTGAAGCAAACATCAAAGTAATGATAATCAGCGGAAATCATGATTCTGCAGAACGGCTTACTTTTGGTGCAGAGTTTATGACAGAAAAAGGCATCTACTTTTCAAAAGTGTATGACGGTGTCATTGAACCGGTAACGCTTACCGATGAATACGGCCCGGTGCATTTCTATCTGCTTCCGTTTGTAAAGCCTTCGACCGTACAGCATTATTTTGAAGAAGAAAAAATTGTTACCGCAGATGATGCGGTGCGCTGTGCAGTCAGCCACATGAAGGTAGACACAAAAGAACGGAATATAATTCTTGCGCATCAGAACATTCTTTCTGCTAAACGCTGTGAATCCGAAGAAGTGTTCATAGGTGGACAGGATGCAGTAAGTGATGAAGTGTTTGCAGATTTTGATTACACGGCACTTGGTCATATTCACGGTCAGCAGAAAATCGGAAAGCACAATGTGTATTTCTGCGGAACTCCGTTAAAGTATTCTGTCTCTGAACTGAATCACAATAAAGTTATGCCGATTATTTCTCTGGGACAAAAGGGAACGGTTGCTGTAGAAATGATTCCGCTGGTTCCCAAACGAGACCTTCGCCAGATTACGGGAACCTTTGACGAAATAATGACGAATGCAAAAAATGATCCCCATAATCACGAAGATTTTATCGATGTCATTTTAACTGATGAAGATGAAGTCATGGATGCAATGGCAAGCCTGAGGACGGTGTATCCGAATGTACTTAAACTCTCGTATGACAACAAAGCAACAAAAGCGGCAGAGACGGTAGAAAAATTTTCCGGGGTTAACGAAAGAAAACCGCTGGAACTGTTCGAAATTTTTTATCAGTCACGCAGAGGTTCTGAGATGAATGAAGAGCAGAAGCAGTACATGCAGTCACTTATTGAAAAAATCTGGGAGAAAAACTAATGAGACCAATAAGACTTGTAATGACAGGATTTGAATCCTATAAAGAAAAAACAGTAATTGATTTTGAGCAGCTTGGACAAAAGGGACTGTATCTGATTACCGGCGACACCGGTGCGGGTAAGACAACGCTTTTTGATGCAATTTCGTTTGCACTGTATGGAAAAGCAAGTGGAGCAGACCGTCTTCCCGAAATGCTTCGTTCTCACTTTGCAGATGAAACTACGCCTACAGAAGTGGAACTTGACTTTGAAGCCGACGGAAAAAAATATCACATAAAAAGAAATCCTGATTATGAACGGAAATCACTCCGCGGAAACGGAATTACAAAAGAAAGTGCAAATGCAGTTCTGGAATTTCTTTCTGAATCAAGAGAGCCTGTTGCGGGGCTTACAAAAGTTAATGCTGAAGTAGAAAGTATTTTGAACTTGAAACACGAGCAGTTCTGCAAAATTGCAATGATTGCTCAGGGAAGCTTTCAGGAATTTCTTATTTCAAAAAAAGAAGATAAACAGGATTTACTTCGCTCACTGTTTCATACCGAAAAATATCAGAAGCTGCAGGATGAATTAAAAGAAGACGGTGCCAGAGCAAAAAAAGAAGTTGACAAACTGAACGAAAAACTTACGGATGCGCTTGCCAGAATTGACGTTGACAGTCAGGATGAAAACGCCGAAGAAATCTCCCGTATAAAAACATTGCCTTTGCTTACCGAAGAAGATGTTCAGACGTTAAGAGATTTTGTTTCAAAAGATGAAAAGCAGCTGCAGTCAGTTATGGAACAGATTAAAACTGTTGAAGAAAAGCTAAAGAAAATCAGCGAGGAAATAACGATTGGTGAATCGCGGAAAAAAATCCAGACAGAATATGATGAAGCTCAGAAAGAACTTGCACAAAAAAAACAGGAACAGGAATCGGTAAACGAAGTCCTTGCACTTGCCGAAGAAGAGGCAAAACAAATTCCTGAACTTGAAAAAGAAAAAACGCTTCTTGGTAATTCATTGAAACAGTATGAAGAGATTACGGAACAGGAAAAAAATCTGAATGAATTAAAAGCTCGGATTGAAGCAGCTGAAAAAGAGTTCAAAGCGGTAGAGCAGAAAAAAGAAAAACTTTTGCAGGAAGAACAGAAGCTTAAAAAAGAAGCAGAAGAGGTAAAGAACGCCGGAGAACAGATTGGCACACTTGAAGCTTTGTTGAAAAAAAATGATGCAGAAGAAAATGAGCTTAAAGAAATCGAAACACTGCTTTCAAATCTTGCTGAACTTAAATCGGTATTAGAAAAGGCGCAGGAAGACGCAAAGGATGCAATTGAAAAAGCAAAAGATGCAAGCGATCTGTATTCCGAAAAACAGAGTCTCTTTAATCTTGAACAGGCAGGAATTCTTGCAGAAACGTTAGCAGAAGGAAAGCCGTGCCCTGTGTGCGGTTCAACAGAACATCCGCATCCTGCAGTTAAGTCAAAGAGTGCGCCTTCTCAGGCGGAACTTAAAGCTGCAAAGGAAACTGCCGATACGCTGAGTGACAAGGCAAATAAATTTTCGGTTACCGCTGCTGCAAAAAAACGTGACGTTGAAAATGCAGAGGCAAACGGTAACAAACTGGTAAAAAAATATTTTGAAAATCTTAGCGTAAATGATGGAACACTTCCTGCCTGTATTCAGAAAAAAAAGAATGAATTAAAAGCAATCAATGATGAAACGAACATAAAACTGGCACAGGAAAAGAAGGCAAGGGAACGCCGCGAAGAACTTGCAGAGTTGTGTTCAAAAAATGCAGAAGCGCTTAAGGAAGTTGCTAAAAAAGAGCAGGAACTTACTGTAGAAATTTCTGCAGGAAGTGCAACACTTAAAGCAGATGAAAAAAATCTGAAAGAAAAGAAAGCAGGTCTACAGTTTGAAAAGTTAGAAGAAGCTGAGCATAAGTTTGATTTACTTTCTGAACAGATTGAAACATTTACGGAAAAGCGGGATACCGCAAAACAGAAACAGGTAGACATTGATAAAGAACTTGTCGGGGTTAAGACAAAACTTATAGAAAAGAAAAAACAGCTTGCAGAACTTAAAGCTGTTGATCTTGAAGCACTGCGTTTAGAGGAAGAAGTTTGTCTTGAACAGAAAGAGTCGCTCAACGAACGGCGGGATTCGTTAAATAAGCGAAAAGGTCTGAATCAGGACAGTGAACATGCTGTTGAAAAGCTGCTTCCTGAATTAGAAAAAGCAAAAGAACGCCATGCAATGATTTCTTCGCTGAATGAAGTTGCTATGGGTTCTTGCAAAGGAAAAAAAGGAAAGCCGTCGCTTGAAGTTTTTGTCCAGATGAATTGTCTTGATCATATAAATCAGCGTGCAAACCTTAGGCTTAAAAAGATGACGGAAAATAAATATGCCTTGCGTCGCCGTATAGAAGCAGACGGTTCGGAATTAGGTCTTGATCTGAATGTTAAAGATTTTTACACCGGCCGTGAACGCGGAGTTGAAAGTCTTTCGGGCGGAGAAAAATTTCAGGCATCACTTTCGCTTGCATTAGGACTTGCCGACGAAATTCAGGAAAATGCCGGCGGAATAAAACTGGACACCATGTTTATTGATGAAGGTTTTGGTACACTGGACCCCGAAACGCTGCATAAAGCCATGCGCGCACTCGAAGACCTTTCTCAGGGAAACAAACTGATTGGAATTATTTCTCATGTAGATGAACTTGAATCCAGAATCCCTAAAAAAATTGTGGTTAAAAAAGATGAAGCAGGCGTCAGTCACGCAAGCATAAGGATTGATTGATGGGGTGTGGAATAAAGTCTTTGAAAAACTGCTCAAATTATCCTAAATGTCGATATACACTGAATAATATCTCAATACTTCTAAGTCCAAAGCAATGCCCAAACTGTGGAGGTTTCCTTGTAAAACGAAAAGGAAATAAAGGACACTGGTTTATAGGATGCACAAATTATCCGTACTGCGAACATACTGAACAGATACAAAAAGAATAAGGGCAATAGAATGTCAGACCTCTTAATCGGCACCAGCGGATACGATTACCCGGAGTGGAAGGGCGTTTTTTATCCGCAGGAATTGAAGCGTAAAGATTTCCTCTCTTACTATGCAACTCAGTTTAATGCGCTGGAACTGAACAATACGTTTTACAACATGCCGACAGCAGAGCGGCTGTATTCTTTTTATGAACGAAGTGAAGGCAGGCTGCAGTTCAGTGTAAAGGCAAACAGACTTCTGACTCACGAAGTTGATTCAACCTGGCAGACGGCTGCAGAAGATTTTAAAACCGCACTCACACCGCTTTGGGGAAAAGGCTGCCTTTGTGCAGTGCTCTTTCAGCTTCCGGAGAGTTTTCATTACACAAACGACAACCGCGTCTACCTTTCAAACCTGATTCAAAAATTTGAAGGATTTCCGGTTCTGATAGAATTCCGCCACCGCGAATGGATTAAGGAAAGTGTTTTTGAAGGCCTTGAAAAACGTAATGCCGGAATCGTGTTCTGCGACATGCCAAAACTGAAGAATCTTCCGGATGGCACTGTAACAAATACTCCTTTTGTTGGAAGTAACGCTTACATCCGCCTGCACGGACGGAATGCAAATGCCTGGTATGCGCATGCGCCGAAGGCGCAAACGTCAATAACTTCCACTCATGCAAACGCCCGGTACAGTGAATCTCCCAATGGCAGTGCCCGCTATTGCTATGATTATTCGGATAGCGAATTGTCCCAGTTTGTTCCCATAATAAAGACAGCACTCTGGGAAGGAAAGAAAGTGCAGGTGTACTTTAACAATCATCCGAATGGAAGTGGGGCTAAGAACGGACTGAAGCTGAGGGAGATGGTTGGAGGAATGGAAAATTCTGGTTGTTGAAGCTGATTTTAAGGAAGCTGGAATTGAACTTAAGGTTACACCTTTTGAAATAAAAAAGAATGAAAAATAACTCCCACATTGCCGAATCGCTAAAAATTCGCTATTCTGTAAGCACTATGAAACTTAAGAATCTGTTTACAAAACTGCTGTGTGCGTTAGTTCTTGCACTCAGCCTTACGGGTTGTCTTTCTACGTCAACTGATGGAAGTGTTGCGGGCGGTAACCGCGGGCAGCTTCTGCTGGTGTCAGAAGAACAGCTTAACGAAAGTGCACGCATTTCTTACGCGCAGGTGCTTGCAGAGGCAAAGGCTCAGGGTAAACTGAACACCAGTGCTGCAACTACTGCTCGCGTTAAACGCATTGCTGACCGTCTGATTGCTCAGGTGGGTGCATTCCGTACGGATGCAACAAAATGGAAGTGGGAAGTTAACGTTATTACTGACGATACCATAAACGCATGGTGTATGCCTGGCGGAAAAATTGTTGTGTACACGGGCATTATTCAGGCGCTTAACTTAACCGACGGAGAACTTGCTGCGGTTATGGGTCACGAGATTGCACATGCGCTTCGTGAGCACAGCCGTGAACAGGCAAGTCAGGAACTGCTTCGTCAGCTTGGGGTTGCAGCTTTTGCAGATCTTACGGGTATGAGCGACACGGGTACGGTGCTGGTCGATGTGGTTACTCAGTGTACTATTTCTCTTCCACACAGCCGCACGCATGAAACAGAAGCTGATGTATACGGAACAGAACTTATGGCTCGTGCAGGATATGATCCTCATGAAGCGGTTAACATCTGGAAAAAAATGTCTGCTTTGAATGCACGCGAAACTCCGGAAATCCTGAGTACGCATCCGTCTAATTCAAGCCGTATTTCAAATCTTACGCAGGTTGCAGAAAAAGTATATCCTCTGTATCTTGCTGCTAAAAAATAATTATTCCTGAGACAGTGCACTTTCTATTGCCGTAGCCAGATGACTTGCGGTAAACAGTGTGCTGTCGCGTTCAAGATCAAACTTTATTTTTGCATACAGCGGGTTTGTCTGTTCAATGGGACCTAAGCCTTTGGTGACATATCCGCTGACGTTTGCAATGTCTACGGTAGCAGAAACAATGCTTCCTAAATCCCTTCGTAAAACTGCAAGTGCCTGTGCATCATCTTTGTCGGCAACGGCATACACGGGTTTTCCGCTCTGTAACGGAATAAATGAAAGCAGTGCGCGGTATTCGTTAGAAAAATCTTCCGTGCGTTTTGACTGAATGACTTCCGGTGTATCTGCTGTCTGTGTGTCGTGCAGGAAAGCTGCCTGACGCATAATGTTGTGATTTTTCCACTGGTCGCTGAACCACAATACATCGCTGTCATAGAATTCTGCGGCGTAAACGGTGTAGCAGTCATGGGCAAGTTTTACCAGCATAGGCTGATAGGTTTCTATTCGTGCATTTTTGTTGGGAATGAATACAATGATTCCTTTTGTCCGCGAAGTACGCTCCGGTTCAAATATGCTGATTTTAGCATTTGCTCTGTCAAAGGGATTGGTTCGTTCGGTAAATCCCTGAGTAAAAGATCCGGTTGCAATAATGTCTTTCTGTTCTACTTCAAATTTCTTAAGATTTGCGTTTACGGGTCTGAATGCCAGTATAACAATGGCCACTACAACGACTAACAGCAGGTTTATAACCGAAATTGCGGCAAACAGTCCGCTGTAATGGTCAATAACCAGTTTTGATGCAAGGCGCAGCATGGCCCGGATGTTCCAGATGGTAACAAAGAGCGAAAGCAGGCTTATTATCAGTTCCAGGGGAGAAAAGCCCCACGCCACAATATTCAGCAGGGAAAGCAGAAATGCCACGACGGGAACGGTAGAAACGACATCGCGCTTAACCTTTTTAAGAAAAAATATACGGGAACAGGTAAGTGCCAGAAGTCCCAGCACTAACAGTTGGCTTGCAGTCTGTTGAGTCATGGTCTAAGTATACTCTAAATCTGTATTTTTGTGAATGCTGTTGCAAGGTTGAATTCTGATTGATTTTGTGGTACACTTTCTGCATGGCTTCTGAAAAAGTTCAGGTGGATATGGATAAAATCCGTACATCTATAGAATCAGGAATTCCGCTTACTATTTCTACATATACGCTTCCACACGAAATGGAACTGTATATTGAGGAAGTGCTGAGGGCATTTCTTGGTGAACTGAACCAGCTGCAGGTGTTTGACTATCTTTCGTACTGTCTCAAAGAACTTATCAACAATGCAAAAAAAGCCAATACAAAGCGTGTCTACTTTGAAGAAAAGGGTCTGGATATAAATAATCCTGCTGATTACGAAGCCGGGATGAAAGGCTTTAAAAACGATACCCTTACCGATATCAAGCATTATCTTAAACTGCAGAAAGAAGAAGGCCTGTATATCAAACTGATTTTACAGACGCGCAATAATAAAATCAAAATTGAAATCCGTAACCGTGCAGCCCTTACCTGTTTTGAATACAAACGCATTCACGACAAGTTAAGCCGTGCACAGATGTTCAACTCCATAGAAGAATGCATGCATCAGATTCTTGACGACAGCGAAGGTGCTGGTCTTGGTCTTGTTATGCTGATTTTAATGCTGCGTAAAGAAGTTGGTCTTACCGAAGAAAATTTCCAGGTGTTGAGCGAAAGTGGCGAAACCATTACGCGCCTGATTATTCCCTTTACCAAAGAAACTCAGCAGGGCATTTCTATGCTGTCAGAGCAGTTTGTTCAGCTTATAGACGGTCTTCCTGAATTCCCCGAAAATATTGCTCAGATTAATCAGATGCTGAACAGTGCAGACTCTAAGATGAGCGACATTGCTCTTAAAATTTCCAGCGATGTTTCTCTTACTGCAGAACTGCTTCGTCTGGTAAACAGTGCGGCGTTCTCTCTGTCTAAACCCTGTGAAACGATTGTTGAAGCAGTTAAGTTTGCGGGTCTGCGCGGCATAAGCAACCTGCTTGTTTCTATCGGTACTATGAAAAACCTTATGGTTGAATCCGATGCAGAAAAAAAGAAGGTGTGGGATCATTCTTACCGCGTTGCCTTCTGTTCTTACAATCTTGCGCGTAACTTCTGCAGCAAAGACAGACAGTGTGTTGATGACAGTTACGTGTGCGGACTTCTGCATGATATGGGTAAGGTTATTTTTGCAACCGCACATCCTGAACTTCTGGAAAAGATTTCTAATCTGTGTAACGAACTGCATGTTTCTGCAGATTTGTTTGAACGCATGGTGGCTGGTGTTAATCACGGAGAAATTGGTGCACTGATTGCAGAAAAATGGAATTTCCCCGAAGTAATCATCAACGTAATCCGCTATCATCACGAACCGGAAGATGCTCCCAAAGAAATGCAGCGCATCACAAAACTGGTTTATCTTGCTGACCTCTTAGTGCATTATCAGGATGGAATTGTTTCTTATGATCAGTTTGAAACTTCTATTCTTGAAGAATTTGGCATTAAGAGCGAAGAACAGCTTCACACTATTGCTGAGCGCCTGAAGATAAAGAATTAACGGGTTTAATTCCTTTAGCTTTCAGTGTATCGGTCCACGCCTGAACTAAAATTCCAAATGCAACTCCAACATTCAGTGACGCTTTAAGACCGGTCATGGGAATGCTTACGGTTTTTGCTCCTGCAAGTTTTAATGCTTCAGGGCTGACTCCCAGTTCTTCCGAGCCTATGATGACGGTTCCCTGTTCAGGAAAATCAAATTCATTTATGGGTGTGCCGCCCGTTTCCAGTACAAACAGTTGTGTTTTCTGTGCAAGTTCTTCAAGTGTACAGCGCGTGTAGCCCAGTGTATCTATGCAGCCCATACTGCTTCTCTGTGCCTTTGTCTGTTCCGGCGGTGTGCAGCCGGGTGAGATATAGACTTTCTCTAACCCCATAGCTTCTGCGGTTCTGAAAATAGAGCCTAAGTTAAACGGTGAGCGGATGTCTTCTGCGTAAACGGCGGTTCCTGCAAAAAAACTGCGCGACTGTGCGGTTCCCGGAAGACTTGCGTGCGGGGCAATGACTAAATCCCATTCTGCGGGAAAGGTACCCAGAATCTCTAAGAGTGCATTCCGTGCAAGGTTACAGACTCTGCGTTCATCAAACAAAGGGCCTTCAATCAGCTGTTTGAGTTGAGCTGCGGTTTCTGGATTAAGCTTTTCGTCCTGTAGTACAAGGGTTGCGACTTTTTTTGTGTATTCCTTTCGGGAAAGCGACGGAAAGTTGTATGAAAGTCCCTGTTCTGCAATGCCTGCAATATCGCGTTCAAGTTCGCCGAAGGTAAGGGCAAGCTTGCGACGTTTTTGTCCGGGAGACAGTTCATTCAGTTTGTCGGGTGCAATCATCAGTATGCCGATTTAATCAGGTTGAACAGATCGTCGGTGTTCATGCTGCGGGGAAGATTGTTGATAAGGTCAAGTTCACCTGCGTCTTCTGCGGCAAGTGCCAGCTGATCCATGCTTACGCCTAAATCCTTAAGACGTGCGGGTAAGTTTGCACTTGCAATGTGCTGACGGATGTATTCGGTAAGGGCGGTAACTGCCTGTTCTGTCGGTGTGTCCGGTTTTGCTGCACGTAAGAACTGTGCTGCCTTTGCAAGACGGTCTGCCTTAAAGGTTGCGGCATCTTCAATGATGTACGGTAAGAGAATTGATGCAACCAGTGAGCGCGAAATAGAATAGCGTGCGTTGATACACAGAGAAAGAAGACTTGCGGCTCCCAAAGAACTTGAGGCTGCTCCTAACGATGCCATACAGCCGCCCTGGCTGAGCATTACTTCTTTTGGTGTGGTAATGGTAAGCGATTCGGTTCCGTCCAGTGCGTAACTGAGCAGTTCAAACGATTTTTCGGTTACCATGTCGCTGAAGAAGGTTGCTTTCTGGCTTAAGTATGCTTCTATGGCAAAACAGAGTGTCTCTATTGAAGTAGAGGCTGTCTGATTGTCGGTCAGGGTAACACACAGGTTGGGATCGATGAGTGCAAGACGGCACACACTCTGCTGGGATGCAAGCAACTTTACGCGTGACGAGCGTGAGTCTATAACCGGTGTCTGATTGGTAAACATAAAGGCATCACGGATTGTCGTAGGAACACAGATAAGCGGAATGGGTGCGGTATCGGGAATGGCTCCGTCTACAAAGTCATAAATTTCGTGAGATTCATTGATAAGCGATGCGACTGCACGGCCTGCGTTAAGTGCTTTTGATCCGCCTACTGCTATAACTCCGTGCACATGTGCTTCTTTTGCCAGTTTGATGGCTTCTGCAATGGCTTCGGTGGTAGCGCCGCTGGCGATTGAATCATAGATAAAATAGTCAACTTTGCGGTCATCGAGTGAAGAAACGACTTTATCGGAAGTACCCACTTCTTTGAGGATGGGATCCATGATGATGATGTATTTGCTGCCGTAATCGCGGGCAAACTGACCTAAACGGCTGGTGGTATACGAGCCGAGCACAATGTTGGGTGAAATTCTAAAAATAAAATCTGCCATAAAATCCTCAAAAAAAATGAAAAAAAAAGGCGGAACTGTATGTCCCGCCCTTCTGAATTGGTTGACGAACTAGAATCCGTACGCCGCAAGAATACGGTCCGCTGTTGCCTCAATAGTTGCGCTGCTGAGGTAATTGGGATCCTTAATCTTCTGCTTAATCTGTTCGACTAAGTCAGTGCGAACGTCGGGGGTTTCATCCGCAACCTGCTTGAGATAGTAAGCATCAGACAGCTTTTTTGCTTCGTCGGACACGCTGATAGAGTCTTTGCCTGCCTTGATGCTAGCCGTCGCATTGGTGCGTTTCGTGTTCTGCACGTTGTTAAGAGGATTTACCCCTGAAATCTTGTCTATCATCATAACCTGCCTCTCTTTAATTATCGGAATCTTCCGACGAAAGTTTAGCGTTTTTATTACCGGAAATAAAAACAGCAAATTCACCCAGAATCTTAGTTCTGGAAGCGTAATCCTCTAGAACCTCCTGAGCGGTTCCTTCGGTTATTTCCTCGTGCAGTTTGGTCAGCTCCCTGCCCACAACAACACGCCGGTTACTATCAATATCGGCTATATCTGCCAGAAGTTTAGTAATTCTGAACGGACTTTCGTACAAAATTACTGCCGCTTCCGTAGCCATCAGTTCTGCAAGCCTTTTTCTGCGTCTTCCCGGTTTGGGAGACAAAAATCCCTCAAAAATAAGGGTTTTTCCGCCTGCACCGGCAACACTGGCAAGTGTCGTACACGCACTGGGACCCGGAATGGGAACAACCTTGTGCCCTGCAGCCCTTACTAAGCCCGCAAGAACGGCACCCGGATCGCTGATTCCCGGTTCTCCTGCATCACTGGCATACGCTACCGTCTTACCCTCGTCAAGTAACTGGATAAGTTTCTGAGCCGCAACCGCTTCATTCTGCGCCCTGCAGCTAATCATGGGCTTGCGTATTTCAAAGTGCGTCAAAAGCTCCATAGTGTGGCGCGTGTCTTCTGCCGCAACGACATCAACAGCCTTGAAGGTTTCCAAAGCTCTGAACGTAATGTCGCCAAGGTTTCCGATGGGCGTACCCACAATGTACAATTCTGACACAGTACCTTAATTATAGGACAGTGTGTAAAAAAAAGCAAGTCAGATGAAAAAAATCCTTCTAACATCGACCTTCAAAAATTCCGATACTAAACAGTGAATTGGAATTCAGGTAAGGTTAGGTCATGAAAAACGAAAAGACAGCTATACGCGTGACAGGAATAGCACTGTATATTGCAGCAGCACTTTTTTGCATTTGTTTACTGTTAGGATTTTTTGATAACGCAATGGGACAGAGCGGAACGACGGTGTTCAGCCGCTTTGGTGCCATGCTGTCAAACGCATATGGTTTGTGCAGTCTGCTCATTCCCCTCTTTTTGCTGGTTGCGGGAACGTTCTGTTTCAGTGCTCACTGGACGTATCAGAAAGCAGTGGGTCTTCTGGTAAGCATTCTGCCGTTTTTTACACTGGTGTTTGCCGAAAAGTGGTCACGTCAGATTGCGCTGTACGATTACAGCCCCATTGCCCTGGTAAAAATAATTTCTCTTCTGGTCATTTCTGTTCTGGTAGTTATTGCTGAATATTTGATTGCACTGGTTATTGCAGGAAGGATCCATGAATCAAAAGGTGAACCAAAAGAAAAACCGGTAAAGGTTAAGAAAGAAAAAACGCGTTCACACGAAGTAGAACTTTCTATAGAAGATGAAACTCCTGTTGCAACTCAGACCGAAACTGTTGTTGAGCGTTCTTCTGCAGATGAAGATGAAATTGACAGAGAGATAAATGCATCGGTAGACAAGCAGATGGAACAGGCAGCATCTTCTGCATGGACACTGAAAGAACTGCTGAACGAAAATAACCGCATACTTAATTCCGTTAATAATGAAGAAAAACCAAAGCATCATTTTGAAGTGCTTTCTTCTGAAGATTCACAGGATGATGTGTTTGATTTTGACAGCATCCCTGATGAAAGTGAAACTCCTGTTACCGTTGAAACAACAAAACCTGCTGTATCTGAATCCGCACCTGCTGCAGATGATGATGTGCTTGCATGGCAGGCAGAACAGGCACAGTCTCTTGAAACAGAAGCGTACGAAGAAGAACCTGTTGCTGAAGAACCAGAAACATACGAAACAGAAACTGAATCTTATACAGAAGAGCCTGTCGTAAGCGAGCCGGTAACAGTCAGCGAAGAAACAGAAAGTGAAGAATCAGAACCTCAGGTTGAAGAGTCTGAACCAGAACCGCCTGTCGCTTTCCAGAAAGTTGCAGCTCCTTCTTACAACCGTACTGTTGTTGATGACGAAGGTGACTGGGATTCGTTTGAAATGCAGGAAGAAGATGATGAAGATGACATCATAGCTGATTTTGAACGCGCAAACAGGGAAGCGCAGGAAGAACAGGAAGAAGCTGTATTTGATATTCCGTTTGAAGAAGCTGTTGAAGAAGAGCCGCCGGCACCAGAGGAAAAAGAAAAGCTCCCTTTTAAAAAGGGTTCAGGAGTTGAGGAAGAGCCCAAAAACTCCATGTTTTCCGCACTGGATTCTGTGTTTGCAAAAATGGACGCAGATGCAAAAAAGGATGTTGAAACTGGAGACGCACCGGTAACCGAAGAAACTGCACCTTCAAATACCGAAGAAAAAGAAAAGGTTGTAATTCGCCGTGATGTTCCCAAAAAACCGCGTCGTGCTCCGTACAAAATTTCTACAGACCTGCTTACTGCATACGAAGATAATCCGTACTGGGTTATTGATGAAGAAACAAAACAGGCTGCAGAGAATTTAAAAGAAACGCTGAGTGAGTTTAAAATCGAAGCAGAAATAACAGACATTGTAAAAGGTCCTGTGGTTACCATGTTTGAACTGCTTCCTGCATCGGGTGTTAAGTTAAGCCGAATCGTAGCACTGCAGGATAATATTGCACTTCGTCTTGCTGCAAGTTCAGTGCGTATTGTTGCACCTATTCCCGGAAAGCGTGCAGTTGGTATTGAAGTTCCAAACATTAAGCGTGCAATTGTTTCATTCCGTGAGTGTATAGAACAGAATATTCCTGAATGGAAAAAGATGGGTGTTCCTGTTGTTCTGGGTAAAGACATTGAAGGCCGCACTCAGGTAATGGATCTGGTAAAAACACCGCATCTTCTGATTGCAGGTTCTACGGGAGCAGGTAAATCAGTTTGTATCAACAATATGATTTTAAGTAT
Source organism: uncultured Spirochaetaceae bacterium (assembly GCA_902766125.1). Taxonomy (GTDB): domain Bacteria; phylum Spirochaetota; class Spirochaetia; order Treponematales; family Treponemataceae; genus Treponema_D. Next base: position 43,007 of record CACXCG010000045.1, read on the forward strand.
TCTGTACAAACGTAATCCCAACGAAGTAAAGCTGATTCTGATTGACCCCAAAATTGTTGAACTTAAACTGTACAACGATATTCCTCATCTGCTTACTCCGGTTATTACAGAACCTAAGCGTGCAATGCAGTCACTTCAGTATGCGCTGTGCGAAATGGAAAGACGCTATGCACTGCTTGACGGACTGGGTGTTCGTGACATAAGCAGTTACAACAAGCGTGTTGAAGAACGGAAAATTGCAACAGAAAAATTACCGTATCTGGTAATTGTCATTGATGAGTTTGCAGACTTGATGGCAACAACCGGTAAGCAGCTGGAAAGTGTAGTCGCTCGTCTTGCTGCAATGAGCCGTGCAGTCGGAATCCATCTGGTGCTTGCAACACAGCGTCCTTCTATTGATGTCATTACCGGTTTGATTAAAGCAAACATTCCCAGCCGTATTGCATTTATGGTTGCAAGTAAAACCGACAGCCGCATCATTATAGATCAGGTTGGTGCAGAAAAGCTTCTGGGTAAAGGTGACATGCTGTATGCAAGTGCAACCGATCCGTTCCCTGTGCGTATTCAGGGTGCATTTGTTACCGATCAGGAAGTTGAAGATGTTGTTGCCGCTGTTAAAGAATGGGGTGAGCCGGAATACATTGACGATGAAATTTTTGTTGATGATGACGATGACGAATCCAGTGATCAGATGTCGCTCTTCTCTGAAGGCGGAGAAGATCCCCTGTACGAAAAGGCACTTGATATTGTGGTTCAGGCGGGTAAGGCAAGTGCAAGTTACATTCAGCGCAAACTTAAGATAGGATATAACCGGGCAGCACGTCTGGTAGAAGAAATGGAAGAACGCGGTATAGTTGGTCCTGCAAACGGAAGTAAGCCTCGTGATATCATTCACATGCCGTAAGTAAAAAAAAGCAAATAAAAAAATTGGGAGATGATGATGAAAAAAAAGCTTATTGCGACTGTTGCCAGTTCTGTAGCGTTTCTGCTGATTGCAGCAATTGCGTATGCCTCTGGTTCCAAAGATGTTCGTGCTGCAGACATTGAACAGGCAGTTGTTCCTCAGGCAGACGGTTCGGTAACTTCAAATGCTCCTGCTATGCCGGAAGCTGCAAAGTTAACAACCGCAACAAACAACACTGCATACATCCGCGAACTGCCCGACGGAGATCCTGTTGGATTTCATGAAGTGTGGGGCTATGTCATGTCCGGTCGCGAAAGTGAATTTGATGCATCCATGCCCATAACCGATCTGTGTCTTTTCAGTGCAGACATAAACTCCTACGGAGAATTTGCTTCTATTCCTGACCCGACGGCACTCAAACGAAACTATAAAGGACGTGTTCATCTGGTTATTACCTGCGAAGGCCGTTCGCTTACACACTTTTGCATTGATCCGCAGTATGGTGTCAGAAAAAAACTGATTGCAGAAATTGCAAAAGCTGCAAAACGCTATGACGGAATTCAGATTGATTTCGAAACTATACCTGCACGCGATGCTGCAAACTTCCGTTCTTTCTTAGGTGATGTTCGTGCTGCAATCGGTAACGAAAAATGGTTTTCGGTTGCGGTTCCTGCACGTATCCGCGAAATAAGCGACGATATCTTTAACTATAAAAAAATTGTACAGCTTGCAGACCGCGTTATCATTATGGCTTACGACGAACACTGGTCAGGAAGTAAACCGGGTCCCATTGCAAGTATGGAATGGTGCCGCAAAGTTGCAGAGTATGCTTCGAGTGTAATTCCGCAGAAAAAATTAGTTATGGGATTACCGTTTTATGGCCGCACGTGGCAAAGTCCTTCAAATGCATCTGCCTGGTACTTCAGCGGTGTAAACAGAATTATGAATGAAAACAATGCGCATACCATAAGCCGAGAAGATGGTATTCCTTACTTTTCGTTTGAAACAACGGTTACAGTAACCGGTTATTTTGAAGACACTATCTCTCTGGTAAACCGATGCCGCATGTATCAGTCTATGGATGTGCGTAAAATTGCGTTCTGGCGCATTGGTCAGGAAGATCCTTCGTTCTGGCCGTGGCTTATGCTTGACTGAAAACAAAACTTTCGGGTAACAGTTCACCTAACGTTTTTATTTTGTAGTCAGTCGGGCTCTTTGCCATAATGACCGTAAAATCAGCAGTACAGAATTCTGCCATTACCTGACGGCACACTCCGCAGGGTGAACAGTAATCTTTGGGATTTTTTTCCGGACCGCCAATGATTGCAATTGCCTTAAAACTTTTGTTTCCTTCGCTTACCGCTTTAAAAATTGCAGTTCGTTCTGCACAGTTGGAAGGTCCATACGCTGAGTTTTCAATGTTGCATCCCGTATAAATTTTTCCGTCGTTAGTAAGCAGAGCTGCTCCCACGGTAAAGTGCGAGTAGGGTGCATAGGAAAAGTCCATCATCTTCTGTGCAGTGGTAATCAGTTCTTCTACAGGAATATCGTTCATATCAAACTCCTTATGTATTGTGTAAACTCTGAAGCACAGCGTTTTTGCGTTGCCTCTGACGGATGAAAGTCGGAACCAAAACCTTCTGCTTCGGTCTGTGAAACAAAGCTGTACGTGCTGATGTTTTTGTCGCCCGTTAAAGCAGTGTATTCTGCTGCAGCTTTTTGCATTGACGGAATAAGACTGTTACCGCCGGTCATGATTCCCAGCGCAAGAATGATGTGTGCCTGCGGATTGTATGCGCGGACTGTTTTTAAAAAGTCAACGTAGCAGCGAACGTATTCATTTTGTTTTTGAGGATTGTCCTGTGTGTAGCTTGCATCGTTTGTTCCGTAATTGATGACAACAAACTGCGGCTGGAATTGAGAGAAGTCCCACTCGTGCTCTTTGAACAGATCACTGTTCCAGCAAAAGCAGAATTTTTTATAATGCTCTGGTGCAAGCTGAATGGGGTTAAGGTTTCCGTTATCTGTCCAACCGGAGACAACACCAAATCCGCTGAAGCTTACCAGACTGTAATCTGCATCAAGATTTTTTGCCGTAAGGTATGCGTAGGCTTTTGTTGCATTTTCTGTGCGGGTTGTAAACAGTTCTTCTGCAGATTTTCCTTCTACACCGTAACCGCAGGTAATGCTGTCACCCACAAATTCAATCTTCAGTTTTTTTGCTTCTGTCGGAGAGATGACCGCATCATCATCAGAACACATTTCTTTTACGCCCAGGTAAGACTGTGTTCCTTCCGAAAGCTTAAGAAACTTTACGCGTGCAGTGCGTTCTGTGTCGCTTTTGAAGACAGTCAGCGTTTTTTGTGCTTCTTCCATACAGGCATCCGTTACCAGTACGTCATCGACATACAGTGCATAGCGTGCCTGATTCATCTCTGGTTTTCCGTCCGGCTGCTGTGTCGGGTGAGCCGTGCAGTCGCCGGTGAGGGTAAGCGACAGTTCCTTTGCACGAACCGTACATTCAAATCCGCTTGCCGACAGAATGAGCCAGCGCGTACCGTTGTCGCTCAGGGTTCTGCCTATAAGTTTTACTGTTTTTTCTGTGATCTGCCAGGTTTTCATGTGCAAAGCATAGCACGGTCGAAGTTATGCGTCAATTATTTA
>CACXCG010000046.1 GCA_902766125.1 uncultured Spirochaetaceae bacterium
CTGGAAGTATCCGGACCAGGATTTTGTATATTTTGACGGTAAAATCAGCAGCGTAGATGGAGTGGAGGTGAAATAAATGAAAAAGAAGGATTCTTTCGGCCTGGTTTTGTATGCGATTTTATTACATTCGATTATTGTTGTTGCCGTAATGATGATTACTCAATCTGCGGTTCAGTTTGCATCCGGAGTTGAAATACCACTTCCGGCTTTAGTTTCTAAATCAATAATTTTTGTTATACTTGGGTTATTAGCAATTGCTCTTGACCGAAGAAGGAGTCACAAAGCATGAAATCAATCGTCATTTACAACAGTCAGACAGGATTTACAAAACAGTACGCAGAATGGATCAGCGAAGCAGCAGGCTGTGAGTGTGTTTCGTTAAAGAAGATACGAAAAATCAAACTTGCTGATTATGATGCAATTGTATTCGGAAGCTGGTGCATGGCCGGTACACTCATGAAATTAGACTGGTTTAAAAAACAGATGCCGTCTCTTTCTGCTGCCGGAAAAAAACTGATCGTGTTTGCCGTTGGTGCAACTCCTGCAGAAGCTCCCGAGGTTGCAGCTGAAATGAAACGAATGCTTTCTGAAGAAGAAAAGCAAATGGCAAAGTTGTTCTATTGTCCGGGCGGACTTAATTACGACAATATGAACTGGCTTTCAAAAACGATGATGAAAATGCTTGCAAAAATGCTTATGTCAAAAAAAGATGCAACAAAGAAAGACATAAAGAAAGCAGAAATGATTTTGAACTCGTACGATATTTCTGATAAAAAATATATCGCACCGATTGTCTCTGAGATAAAGTAAATGAGCATTTCAATCAGACCTGTAACAATAGAAGACTATGATAACATCTTTGCACTCTGGAACAGCACGGAGCAGAGTAAACGCGCTTTGAATCCTGTTGATGACAGCCGTGAAGGGATTGAACGCTATCTTAAAAGAAATCCGACAACCTGTTTTCTTGCAGAAACAAAGGATGGAACAGGGGACTCGCCTGAAGTTGTGGGTGTGATTCTTACGGGACATGATGGCCGCAGGGGAATAATTCATCACCTGTGTGTGCATCCTGCGTACAGAAGGGAGGGTATTGCACGGCAGCTTGTTCAGAAAGCAGAAGAAGCGCTTCGCAAAGAAGGCATCAGTAAAATCTTTGGACTTGTCTTTAAGGATAATGATGCTGCAAATGCATTCTGGGAAACACAGGGCTATTCGGTAAGAACAAATTTAAATTACCGGAATAAAAGTTTGAATGAAAATGTTCCTCAGGGGGAATGAGCAAAGCAGATACTTGCCATAAGTTCAAGTATTGTTTAGACTAGTGAAATCAGGCAAAGACGCTTGTTTTAAAGAGAAATCCTTCGGGACTTGCTTTTTAGAACAGGCGTTTTTTTTATTTAAACACAGTTGGGAAGAAAATGATAACTTGTAAAGATGTTTTGAAACTGAATCTTGATGGCATGGAACTGATGGCAGGAGAAAAGGGATTGAACAGAGTCGTATCCTGGACTTATCTTTGTCAGACACGACCGTATGCGGATCACATGAGCAGAGGAAATTTTGCTTTCATCGTTGTTGATTATGTTCGTTTTGATATGGAAGAAGTTATTTCTACTGCACATGAACTGTATGATCTTGGCATAAGCGGACTTGGGATTTCTGTTCTTGAAGATAAAGAAGCGTTACCGTCACAGCTGGTTGATTGGGCAAATGAAGTAAACCTTCCGCTGTTTTACATCCGGTGGGAAGGTGCTAGTTTTGTGGACATTGATCAGAGTATAGGAAAAATTCTTCTTGCCGATGAAATCAAAGTAAAAAAGACAGGTGATTATCTGTACAATCTGCTTTTTGGTTATGATATTAATCAGCGTTATGTAGAAAAAATTTCTGCACAGTTTAATCTAGATTTTTCAAAACCTTACCGTGTGGGAATTATTGTTGTTGACAGAACCTACGGTTTGAATCTTGAAACAGATGAACACAATTATGAATACTACGCAAACTGCCTGAACCGTGATGTAGAGAACATGAAATGTCATCCGCTCTTTATGAAATTCCTGAATAAATTTGTTCTTCTTTTTGAAGAAACGTCTGATAAGTCTGCGGAAAAAGAAATAGAAAAAATCCTTAGAAAATTAGATGAACTTCCTCGCTTTAAAGGTCTGATACGAAGTACCTGTATTCTTGGACCGGTCTGTTCTAATCCTGCTGACTTGTCAAAAAGTTATCAGCAGGCAAAAAATCTTATACCGAAGAAAGATTATCTTCCTCATTCACGCAATAAGAAAGTAATCAGTGCAAGTGTGCTGGGACTGTACAAGTTTATGTTCAACAGCGGTAATCAGTCGGAGATTCTTGATTACTGTACGGAAAAATTACACCCTCTTGAATCCTACGATCATGCTAATGGAACCGATCTCGTAGAAACCTTCTGGGCTTATTATCTGAACGGTTTTTCTGTTTCTGCTACCGCTGATGATTTGTTTATTCACAGAAATTCAATGCAGTACAGGCTCAATAAAATAGAAGAACTTCTTGGGTTTTCTTTAGATGATTCCATAGAATTTCTGGATGTTTTGAACTGCATTTATGTAAAAAGAATGATGTTTGGTTAATTTGCACATTGTGATTGTGCAAAATGAACAGTGAAATAGTTTTTGCAATTTGATAGAGTACACATATCAAAAGCAAAGGCGCTTTGGGAATACCCAAGGCGCTTTTTTTTTGAGAATACTAATTTTGGCGAGGTGCGAAAATGAAAAGACTAAGAATTGTAAAAATTGCAGAAAGAATGGCAGTGGCATTGGCTCTGTTATTGGCGGTATCTTTCACTGGTTGTAAAGATAAAAAATCAGCATCTTCTAAGCCTGTTCTTAGAGTTGGAATGGAATGTGCCTACGCTCCGTTCAACTGGACTCAGAATTCGGACAAAACTCCAGACGGAAGTGCAGCCGTGCCCATCTTTAATGAAAAATACTATGCCTATGGTTACGATGTTGCAGTAGCACAAATGCTTGCAGACTATCTTGGAATGGATCTGGAAATCCACAAGAGTGAATGGTCTTCAATAGGAATCAGCATGGACGTTGGTGACTATGACTGTATCATTGCCGGTATGGGTAGAACTGCAGAACGGGAACTGGCTTATTCGTTCACAACACCGTACTACTATCGCGACAACTGTATTGTTGTAAAAGCTGACGGTCCGTATGCGGGTGTGAAGGGACTTAGTGAGATGGCCGGTTCAGGAGTACGTCTTACAACTCAGCTTGGTACCGGATGGATTCCGCTTCTGGATCAGATTCCGGGAGCCGTAAAGTCAGGTAACTATGAAACAACTTCTGAATGTTTTATGGCAGTTTCAAATGGTGTAGCTGATGTTGCAATAGTTGATCTTCCTACAGCTCAGAGTGCATTGATGACAAACAAAGGCTTAAAAATCATTCAGCTTGATAAGGCAGATGGTTTTGAGGGAGACGGTCCTATGGTAAATGTCTGTATCGCTACACGCAAAGATGATACAGAACTTCGCGACAAGCTTCAGAAGGCAATGGATGATCTTGGCTGGAATGACAAGGCAAAAATGGATGCTTTGATGGAACGCGCAATTTCACAGCAGCCTGCTGCTAACTAAAAAAAAGCTTTGGCAGGGACTTACTTATACAGTCAGTTCCTGCCAGTTTCTGGAGAAATAAGATGGAATCAAGTCCTACAAATACATTTGCCTGGGTATTTTTTCTGGCTAAGAAATACGCAGATATGTTTATAGAAGGAACCTGGATTACACTTTATATTGCCGTAGTCGGCACAATTCTGGGATTTGTTCTTGGATTTTTAATTGGTGTTGTTCAGGATTCAGAAATCAGCCAGCACGACAATCCCGTAAAAAAAGTGCTTATGCGCTTTTTAAAAAGCATTTTAACTGTATATGTTGAAGTTTTCCGTGATACGCCAATGATTGTTCAGGCAATGATTATTTATTACGGATTGCGCCAGACAAGTTTTGGTGCACACATGACAGCAGTGTTTGCCGGTATTCTGGTTACTGTTTTGAACACCGGTGCATACATGGCAGAGACAGTCCGCGGAGGCATTGGATCTATAGACAAGGGGCAGCGGGAAGGTGCCTGGGCTATGGGAATGAGCCCTGTCAAAACAATGCTGTATGTTGTTCTTCCGCAGGCTTTCAAAAATATCATTCCTGAAATGGCAAACACATTTCTTACAAACTTGAAGATGACTTCTGTTTTGAACGTTATTGCAGTAAAAGAACTGTTTATGGCTGCTAAAACCGTTGGTGGAAATTACTATAAATATTTCGAATCATATCTGGTTATTGCGGCTATCTACTTTGTTTTGTGTTTTGTCTTCAATAAGCTGTTTAATTTTATAGAAAAGAAGATGGCGGACAAAGCTGATTATGTTCTGGCTGTTGAATATCTTAACGACGATGAGTAACAGGAGAAAAAATGGCAGAGAAAATAATTGAAATCCAGGATCTAAGTAAATCTTTTGGAAATCATGAAGTCCTTAGAAAAATTGATATAGACATTGAAAAGGGAGAAATCATCTGTATTCTCGGTTCTTCCGGAAGCGGTAAATCAACCCTGCTTCGCTGCATCAACAAACTGGAAAGACAGACAAGCGGGAAAATTTTGTTCCATGGAAAAGAAGTTCGTGATGTTCAGAAGGATATAAACACATTCCGCTCTAAAGTAGGTATGTGTTTTCAATCATTCAATCTGTTCAACAACTACACTGTTCTTGAAAACTGCATGCTCTGCACAAGAAAGGTTCTTCACCTTTCAAAGGAAGAAGCATTCCAGCGGGCTATTACGCATCTTAAGGAAGTAGGCATGGCTCCTTATATAAATGCAAAACCCGCTCAGTTGAGTGGAGGACAGAAGCAGCGTGTTGCCATTGCAAGAAGTCTGTGCATGAATCCTGAAGTTCTTCTTTTTGATGAACCTACTTCAGCTTTGGATCCGGAAATGGTTGGCGAAGTTCTGACTACGATGAAGGAACTTACAAAGACCGGAATTACAATGATTATTGTGACACATGAAATGGGATTTGCCCGCGATGTAAGCACAAGGACAATCTTTATGGATCAGGGATATGTTGCAGAAGATGCGTCTCCTGCAAAGTTCTTTTCTAATCCGTCAAATCCAAGATCCAGGGAATTCTTAAAACGATATCTTGCTGGCTAATGATGAATAGGGGTAAAAAAATGGCTGAAAGAAAACAGGAACACTTTGTAGTAACCTTCGCACGCGGATTTGGAAGCGGCGGTAAGGAAATAGCATCAAAACTTGCAAAAGAACTTGGAATCCACTGTTACGAAAACAGAATTCTTACGCTTGCCAGTCAAATGACCGGACTTGATGAAGAACTGTTTCGCGAAGTAGATGAAAAAGTAAGAAGCAAAGGCGGAATCTCAAGTTTCTTAAGAGGACTTCCAAAAGCAAAAAGTTATATTGCCAGAAACGAAAAGTTTGTGAGCGACGATAAACTTTTTGAATATCAGACAAAAATTATTCAGAATCTTGCAGAAACAGAAAGCTGTGTAATTGTCGGGAAATGTGCAGACTATGTTCTTCGGGGATATCCAAGAGTTGTAAGCGTATACATTGAAGCGCCCAGGTCGTTCTGCCTTAAGCGTACGATTGAAAAAATGGGTGTAACTGCAGAAGTTGCAGCGGCAACAATTACTCAGACAGATAAATTCCGTGCTGACTATTACAAATATTATACAGGCGGAAATTACTGGACAAACCCGGTCAACTACGACCTGACGCTTAACAGTGAAAAAGTCGGAATTGAAGGCTGCGTGAAGATGGTAAAGCATCTTCTTGAACTGAAAGGTTTAATTTAATAAAGGCAACGTTTGTAAGGAGGAAATATAATGAAACTTAAGGACACAGGATTAACAGCCCAAGACATCAAGGACAAGGTTTCAAAATATATGATTGAAACCTATGAACGGTTTGATTTTATTGCAGAGACAGCAAAGGACCAGTATGTGTACGATGAAAAAGGCGAACCGTATCTGGATTTCTATGCCGGTATTGCAGTAAACAGTGCGGGTAACTGTAACCAGAAAGTCGTGGATGCAGTAATCGATCAGGTGCAGGATGTAATGCATACCTTCAACTATCCTTACACAATTCCACAGGCACTTCTTGCAGAAAAGATCTGTACAACAATCGGAATGGATAAGATTTTCTATCAGAACTCAGGAACAGAAGCTAACGAAGCCATGATAAAAATGGCACGTAAGTATGGAATTGAAAAATACGGACCGAATAAATATCACATCGTAACTGCCAAAATGGGTTTCCATGGAAGAACCTTCGGTGCAATGAGTGCAACCGGTCAGCCGGGAAACGGATGTCAAGTAGGATTTGGTCCAATGACCTACGGCTTTTCTTATGCACCCTATAACGACCTGGAAGCATTTAAAAATGCATGTACAGAAAACACCATTGCAATCATGATTGAACCCGTACAGGGCGAAGGCGGTGTGCATCCTGCAACAATGGAATTTATGCAGGGACTCCGCAAATTCTGTGATGAAAAAGGAATGCTGCTTTTGATTGATGAAGTTCAGACAGGCTGGTGCAGAACCGGTGCTGTAATGAGTTTTATGAACTACGGCATCAAGCCGGATATTGTTTCAATGGCAAAGGCTCTTGGAGGCGGTATGCCCATCGGTGCAATCTGTGCCCGTGCAGAAGTTGCAAAAGCGTTTTCTGCAGGAAGTCATGGAACTACCTTTGGCGGTCACCCCGTAAGCTGTGCTGCTGCTCTTGCAGAAGTCAATGAACTGTTAGACAGAGATCTTGCTGGAAATGCAAAGAAAATGGGAGACTACTTCTCTGCAAAACTTGAAACGCTTCCTCATGTAAAAGAAGTTCGCCATCAGGGACTTCTGGTTGGTGTTGAATTTGATGACAGTATAAGCGGAGTAGATGTAAAGCATAAGTGTCTTGAAAAACATCTTCTCATTACTGCCATCGGAGCTCATACAATCCGCATGATTCCGCCGCTTATCATTACAGAAGCAGATTGCGATAAAGCATTTGAAATCATCAGGTCTGTTGTTGCATAAAGAGGGGAGAAAAAATGGACTTTACATTTTCAATTCCGCAGAATGTTGTTTTTGGAACAGGATCTCTTTCTAAGTTGCCGGAACTGGCAGCAAAACTTAAAAAGACAAAAGCACTGATAATTTCCGGACCGCATCTTGAAAAAATCGGACTGGTTGCAAAATGTTCAGAAGCAATGAAAACTGCAGGAATTGAAAGTGTAACGTTCTGTCAGACAGAGGCAAATCCGTCGGTTGAAACCGTGGAAGCTGCTGCTGCACTTTATGCAGAAAGCAAATCTGATTTTATTGTTGCCTTTGGCGGCGGTTCTCCGCTTGATGTTGCTAAAGCGGTTGCAGTTCTTGCAACTTATGGCGGAAAGATTAGTGATTACGAAGGGCGAGGAAAAGTTCCCGGACCTGTGGTTCCCATGATTGCAATTCCTACTACCGCGGGAACAGGAAGTGAAGTGACAGCTTTCTCTGTCATCACCGATCACAGCAGAAATTATAAACTGACAGTTGCTTCAAATTATCTTCTTCCCGAATATGCCGTACTTGATCCTGAACTGATTGCCACGGTGCCAAAAGGAACTGCTGCTGCCTGCGGAATTGATGCAATGATTCATGCACTGGAGTCGTATATTTCAAAGGCAGCGAGTCCGTTCTCTGAAATGTTTTCTCTGCGCGCACTGGAACTTATTGGACAATCAATCAGGGATTATGTAAAGGACAGGGGAAATAAACCTGCTGCAGAAAACATGCTGCTGGGTTCACTCTTTGCAGGAATTGCTTTCAGTCATGCACGACTTGGAAATGTTCACGCAATGAGTCATCCGGTAAGTGCTTTTTTTGACATACCGCACGGAGTTGCAAATGCAATTCTTCTTCCGCATGTAGTTGCGTTCAATGAGACTGCTGCAAAGAATACAGCTATGTTGGAAAAATACTATCAGATTTACCGGTGTGTAAGTACAAAACCAATTCCAAGGGAATACTTTTTACCCTCTGTGCTGCATACTGAACTTTTGTCTCTTAACAGGGAACTTGAAATACCTGCTGGACTTGAAGCAGCCGGAGTCGGAAAGGATAAGTTTGAAAATGTAATCCTTAAAATGACAGAAGATGCCATGAAGAGTGGAAATATCAGCATTAATCCAAGGGAGACCACTAAAGAAAATATTCTGGAGTTATATCGTAAATCATTTTGACCTTTTTTTCAAAAAATGTTTTAATGAATTATGATTCAGGATATTTTACCGTCTAAGTTTTATAATCATTATAAACAGCAGTCGCCCGCTGACAGTGATACGGTCTTTTATTTTTCAGATGGCAAAGTGTATGTCTGTTATGATTCAAAAGCACAGATGCTGACATTTCCTGCGTTCAAGGATTTTGTTTGTTCGGATTTTACGGCAACGTATCTTTTTTCAATTGATGATAAAAATTATTTTCTCTTAAATGATAAAAAAGTGGAGCCTGCAAACTTAGAAGGCTTTTCGTTTTACACACTGCGCGAGCTTCGGGATCTTCCGCTTTCTTCAAATGTAGAACTTTTTGCAGCCTTTTCTGCATATCATCTTTGGAAGTGGTATGATGATAATAAATTCTGCGGACGTTGTGCACATACTCTGGAACACGACACGGTTGAACGTGCACTTGTGTGTCCGGACTGCAAAACAAAAATCTATCCGCGTATAAATCCTGCAGTGATTATTGGAATTATTAATGGAGATAAAATTCTTATTACAAAATACAGGATCGGTTATGCACATTCAGCTCTGGTCGCGGGTTTTACTGAGTTTGGCGAAACGCTTGAGCAGACGGTAGAACGCGAGGTTATGGAAGAGGTTGGCCTTAAGATAAAGAATATCCGCTATTACAAATCGCAGCCCTGGGCTTTGGATCAGGATCTTCTGGCAGGATTTTTCTGTGATGTTGATGGTGATGATAAAATCAAAATGGATGAGAATGAGCTTAAATATGCCGAATGGGTCAGCCGAAACGAGATTGAGCTTCAGCCCAATAACTACAGTCTTACGAATGAAATGATGAAACTCTTTAAGTCTGGCGTGGATGTATAGAAGGAAAGGGATAAAGAACGGATTCTCTAATCTTGAAAATCAAGTAAGCCTGTTTAAACTTATAAAATAAATTCGCTGGTGCCGTTATTTGTCACCCTTGTCGCATATACTTTTGTTTGATATGGGGGCAGGATAGTTCTAAGAAGATGTGTATGGGGGGCAAAACGACCTTCCGAAAACGGAAGGTGATACAACTGTAAGGAGGATTAAATGCAAGTAAAGGTTATTAAAATAAGAACTAAGGATAGTAAAAGATTTGAAAGTGTTATAGATATTAAAAGTCTTGACAATGTCGATAACACTGTAAAATTGTTCTATCCTTCTATGTTCAAAGCGTATGCTATCTATGACATGGAAGGCAATTTGCTTTATAAGAAGGGTGCTATTTAACGGAAATTACATTTTGCATAAGGCAGGACATGAGTTTACATATATACACCAGTTATTTTGCTAAAATGGCATCAAGAGAAAAGGACGACGATAATGATATTTATATACAGGTATCACGTTCAGCCGGTTGCTCCAAAATATCCCCTAGTGGAAAAAAAGTTACTGATGAAATAGACGAAGACTTTGGTTATTTTCTTGGTAATTACAGTGATACACTGGAAGATTATTACAACAATCTTGATAAGGAAGATATGGACTGGTTTTATGGCTATCTGTGTGATGTGAAAAAGTTTTTAGACGAAGATATTGCTGACAACAATGGCGAGGATATAGAAATGAATGTGTTTCTTTTATGCCATGAAAACCTTGAAAAATTATGCACTGCTGAAGATGTAAAAAGCGGTGCATATAAAAAAGGAGAGTATAAAAGGTGTCACAGGCGCGTTATTGCAAAATATATGAAAGATAACTATGGACTTTATATTCCAGAGTATGATATAAAAAAAGAAAATGAGGAAATTGTGTATAGAAACTATTTTTAGGGCTATACTGTAAAAAAAAGGTGATTATAATTACATAATGAGGGAGACTGAAAATTGATTCTTTATTGTATAAGCCTTTTCTTAGAAAGCTCAAAAATCGAACGTTTTATAAAAACGTGTGAACGCTATAAAATTGAATATAAAGCTGTCAAAATAACAGACCAGACAGGGGAAACGGTAGGTGGGTATCAGGCAAATGTGTCGGGTTTAAAGATTTTACTTCTGCCATGCAACAATTTTCATAAAGATAAAGATTTTGAAATCGGCATTACCGAAGAAAATCATGAGAAATGGGATGCTTTCGTAAAAGGTGCAAAAGAAAACTTTCAGAATGAATATGGAAAAGATGATGATTCTGAATATGTATTGGTTAACGATGAAAAACTTCATGGAAATTTTTTCTTCATTTTTGATGGTCAGAAATCAGAAGAAGCGCCATTGTTAAAAATCGAATGTAGAATGAAACATAATGACTTTATTTTCTATAACGACATAATTTCCAGAATTATAGGTGAAAATCTAGCAAGCAGGATAAATGTAAAGGAAAATAACTGCTTTGCAATAGATAAAATTATCCTAAAGCACAACGATAAGACTATAACATTTGTAATATAAAATTTACTGTGCCGTTATTTGTCACCGGCGTGTTATCGCAAAATATATGAAAGATAACTATGGACTTGATATTCCCGAGTATGATATAAAAGAGGAAAAACAAGAGGTAGGAAATCTATGATATTGATTAGCACGCTGAAAAGTCTTGGTAAGATTTTTGGAGTCATTTGCGTTTTCTTTCTGATTAGTGGTGCATATTTTTTACTAAAGCCAAGTGCAGAAGACAAGTATCTTGATCAGCAGATGAAAATGTATCCGATTGGATTTCATTGCATTGATGATGCTGGCGGAGAGCAGGTAATCAAAGTAGACATGAAATCGCAGCTTGCAATCTATAAAGACATTTATACTTACAGCGTGACAAAAGCACTGTACCGCGAAGGTGAAAAAAAACCGTTCGGCTGTGAACTTCTGATTTCCGAAAATGGCAATAAGCGTTCTATACTGATTTATATCGCAGAAGAACCGGTGAATCTTGAGCAGGTTCGTTTTGAAGACAGTACAGATAAAGATCTGATTTATCAGGTTGTTTCTAAATCGGTTAAGAAAGAAAAGAATGATATTCGCTACAGAACCGTAGAATCTTTGTAGGAAGAGTCACATTGTTTACGCAACAGGGAAATCAAAATAGGTGTCGGGGAAGGGTTCGTTGCTTAGGGTAAAGTGCCACCATTCACAGTCAAGCGGCATAAATCCTCCGCGTACCATTGCACGCTGCAGTATCATGCGGTTGTCGTATTGCTGTTGTGTAATTCCTCTGTAATCTGGATGCGACTTTTCACTGAACAAATCAAAAGGGCTTCCCATGTCAACTTCTTTTCCTGTCTGCATATCAAGCAGGGTAAGATCAACAGTGCTTCCTCGGCTATGGCTTGATTTTTTTGCAATGTATCCTAATTTAAACAAATCCTGTTTTTCAATTTCGGGATAAAAGTATGGCTTCATGCGGATATCGGTATCTTCGAGTGCCCAGAAAATAAACTGTTTTACTGCGCGTACGGGCCGGTATGCATCAAAAACTTTTAAGCGGTATCCCTGTACTGCCATTTCACTGCTTACTTCTTTTAGTGCACGGGCTGCTTCTTTTGTTAACAGCGCACACGGAGATTCGTAACCGTCAATGCGTTCTCCTACAAAATTGTAAGTTGAGTAATATCGGATTTCCTGTACAATATGAGGAACAAAATCTGCAAGAAGCACAAAATCTGAATTATCTGACATATCGTCTTGCAGTATACCGCAGATTGTATGTAAAAGAAAAGAGACGGTCTTGTATAGCATTTTTTGTTGCGCTTTGCTCAGACTGCATGTATATGGGTAACATGGCATACCGTGATTCCATGACAAAGGTTGGAAACAAAACTGCCTTTACGAATACGATTGACGGATTCTGTCAGCTGTTCAAGTTCACGGGATACTATCCGTTCGGCAGACGAAAATATGTATGCCGCAAAGAAAGCATTCCGTGAAAAGAACGAAAGCTACCGTTAAATGCAGTATTCGTATCCGGTAAACTCTTTGTTTTTCTGTGCAAGCTGTGCAAGCGTGTAAGAATCAACAAAATCATTGATGTCTTTTTCAAACGCTTCCCAAAACAGTTCGTTACCGACAGATTCCAGATGATTGTTTTCAAAAGTTCCGCGCGGAGAAAGTTCACCTTCCATTGCACGCAGGATTTCACCAACAGTGTAATCATCTGCACTGCGGTTTAAGCGGTAACCGCCGTTTGCACCCCGTGAGCCAGACACCAGTCCGTTTTTTCCCAGCTGAATCAGAATCTGTTCCAGATATTTTGTAGAAAGATTCCTTCTGTGAGAAAGCGTTTTAAGCGGTGTAAAACAGTCCTCTTCAGTTTCTGCAAGATCGGTCATGATTAACAGAGCATACTGTCCGCGTGTAGAAATCTTATACATTTTTCTCTCCTTCAAACACTGATGCTATTCTATGTAATGCTTCTTCCAAAACAGACTGCGGTGTTGCAATGTTTATGCGCTGATAGCAGGCACCTTCCGGCCCAAACATTGTTCCGCGGTCAAGCCATACCTTTGCTTTGTTGACAATCAGATCATCAACCTCGTGATCGGTAAATCCGTAGGCAGAAAAATCAATCCACAAAAGATATGTTCCTTCAGGTTCAATAAGCCGGGCTTTACTGAAGTGCTCTGAAATATACGTGCGTACAAAATCTCTGTTTGCGTTCAGATGATTTTTTAATGCACTAAGCCATGGTCTTCCATATTGATATGCGGCACGGGCAGCGGTAAGTCCCATAAGACTGGGTTCATCGTATCCGGTCAAATCTTTCTGGTTACGGAATTTTGCTTTCAGTGCAGGATTCTTTATGAAGTTAGTTGAAAACTGTAATCCGGCAAGGTTAAAGGTTTTGCTTGGTGACATGGAAACAATGCTGTTCTGCGCTGCTTCTTCAGAAAGTGTAGAAAAGACAGTGTGCACGTTTGGCTCAAATACAAAGTCATTGTGGATTTCATCAGCAAAAACGGTAACATGATGTTTCAGACAAATCTGATTTAATTGTGACAGTTCGTCTTTTGTCCACACTCTGCCAACCGGATTGTGGGGACTGCACAGAATAAACAGTTTTACGTTGTTATCAATTATCTTCTGTTCAAAATCCTTAAAATCAATGTACCACTTTCCGTTCTCTTCGTAGAGTGAAGAAGTAACCACAGTCCGCTTGTTTGCCAGAATCATATTCTTAAACGGATAGTACACCGGTGTCTGAATGATGACCGCATCGTTTTCTTTTGTACAGGCTCTGATTGCGCACGAGATTGCAAATACAACACCCGGTGTGGTAACAACATCCCGTCTGTCAAAAGTGAAGTTGTGTTCAGTTTGCATCCAGTCAGCTAAGGCTTCAAAAAAACTGTCATCAAGGCAGGAGTATCCGAAAATACCGTGATCAATTTTTTTGTGAAGTGCATCAAGAATTTCCGGGGCAGTGGGAAAATCCATATCTGCAACCCAGAGCGAAAGTACATCTGCAGGCTTACCGCGTGCAAGTGCAAGATCTGTTTTGATTGCATTGGTGTTGTGCCTGTCTGTTACGGTGTTAAAATCGTAGTTCATCAAAATCTCCGAAAATTTTATAAAAACCTATTGACTTGCTAGGATATATGTAGTATACCTAGTATTACCTACTAAGTCAATGGGAAAAGTAAACTTTTTAGTAAAAAGGAGCATGTATGGCAAAGATTCTTGACCAGCCGCGCTATAAATGTGCACTTGCTGCAATGCAGACGGTTCATGCAATTCCGGGAGCAATTCCTGTTCTGCACTCAGGACCAGGTTGTGCTGCAAAACTCAACGATAACAACGGAACCAGCGGACGCTACAGTCCCAACATTTTTCCGTGTACTTCAATCAGTGAAAAAGAAGTTGTCTTTGGCGGAAGTGCAAAGCTTCGTTCTACCATAGAGAATGCACTTAAAGTTATTGATGCTGATTTGTTTGTCGTGCTCTCTGGCTGTACCGGCGAAATTATTGGTGATGATATTGAAGAAGTGGTCAGTAATTTTGCTGATGCAGAAAAACCGGTTATCTGGGCAAAGACTCCAGGCTTCAAGGGAAATAACTATGTTGGTCACGACTGGATTTTAAAGTCAATTTTTGAACAGTATCTTGCAGATGCAGAACCACAGACAGAAAAAGGACTGGTAAATCTTTTTGTTGCTCCTCCGCAGCAGGATCCGTACTGGCTTGGTAACCTTCGTGAAATTGAAAGTCTTTTGCAAGCAATTGGTCTTAAACCAAATACAATCTTTGGCTTTGGCCGGGGCTTGGACAATCTTAAAAAGATTCCTGATGCAGAGTTTACTATTCTTGTTTCTCCGTGGGTAGGATTGGACAGTGCAAAATATCTTGAGCGAAGATTCGGAATAAAACTGTTGCAGTATCCAGTGCTTCCTATTGGTGCAACTGAGACAACAAAATTCCTGCGTGCAGTTTCAGAGTTTACAGGGGCAGACAAGGAGCTTACAGAACGCGTTATAACAGAAAAAGAAGCAGAGTTCTATTACTACATTGAACGCTTTGCCGACACGCTTCTGGAAACCCGCATTTTGGGAAAACGGTTTTCTGTTGTAAGCGACAGTGAGTATACCATTGCAGTGACAAAGTTTCTGGTTAATGATATGGGTCTGTTCCCTGAAAAAGTATTTATTACCGATGACGCACCAAAGTCTTTCCAGCAGAAGATTACTGACGAATTAAATTCCCTTAACTACGGAATTACGACTCAGGTTCAGTTTACAACAGACGGTCATGACATTCACGAGCAGATTAAGAATCTTGACTTTGCAGGAACTCCACTGATTATAGGTTCCAACTGGGAAAAGAAACTTGCTGCAGAACTGGGTGCACATTATGTAAACGTAAGCTATCCGATGCTTGAAAAACTGGTCATCAACGATCACATTGCAGGTTATTCCGGAGGACTTCACTTACTGGAACAGATTTACACTGCTGCAATGAGCAAGCTTAAACTGTAGGACAGGAGGAGGACGAATATGCCGTTTAATTTTTCAAATGCAAACATAGCAATCCGCGAAAACAGATTGGGTTCAATTACCGGTTTTGTGGGTGATCTTGAAACGCTGGTAAAAAAATCTGAAGACGGAACGCTGCGTAACCGTGAGCGCTGCTTCAGCCAGTCCAGCTCTTGTCTTTCCGGCTGTGCACTGAATGCACTTGCTGCAATTCGTAACGTTGCAGTTGTGTATCATGCACCTGCAGGTTGTACCGCAATGGCAAGCAATGATGCCGTAAAGTTTGGACAGATTGCAGCCCGTGTAAACAAAACAACTAACTCTGTGTTTGTATGTACAGACCTGAACGAAAAAGATACTGTGTTCGGGGCAACAAATGATTTGCGGAAAATCATTCTGCATACATACGAGGCGTATAAACCCGATGCAATCTTTGTGTCTACAAGCTGTGTATCAGGTGTTACCGGTGAAGATGTTGACGGAGTTGCAAGCGATCTGAATGCAGAACTTCCGGTTCCGGTTATTCCCGTTCACTGTGAAGGCTTTAAGTCACGCATCTGGGCAAGCGGTTTTGACATTTCTGACCACGCCGTTCTTCAGGGAATTGTACAGCCGCCTAAGCAGAAGCGCCGCACCATCAACATTAAAAACTTCTATGAAAGTGCCCGTCCTCAGATAACAAAAATTTTCAACGAAGTGTTTGATGCAGAACCTCAGTTTTTGTACTGTAACTCAACCATTGAAGAACTGTCGCATTTAAGCGAGGCGCTTGCAACGGTTTGTATCTGCGGTACACTGGGAACGTATCTGGGTAATGCGCTTGAAGAAAAATACGGAGTGCCGTATGTGCGTACCATCAACCACTCTGGTGTAACTGGTTTTGAAACCTGGCTGCGCGGAATAGGAGATGCAATCGGTAAGCGTGCAGAAGTTGAAGCATATATCGAAAAGCAGCGTGCCATCTTTATTCCTCAGATTGAAGAAGTAACAAAACAGCTTAAAGGACTTCGTGCAGTAATCGGTATGGGTCCCGGCTTTACGTACGAAATTGCGCGTGTTCTTCAGGAATTTGGAATGACTGTTGATTACGCACTTGCCTGGCATTACGACTACAAGTACGACAACGGTAAAGTCCCTCCTGCACTGGAACATTTGCTGAAGACTTCTCCAAAAGACATGAAGGTTGCAGTTGCAGACCAGCAGAACTACGAAGTGCTGAACATTCTGAATCACTTTAAGCCTGATGTATACTTTAGCCGCCATCCCGGAACAACAGTCTGGGCAATCAAGCAGGGCTTTGCAGCTGTCTTTGTTGCAGACGAATACACGGTGTTTGGTTACGAAGGAACACTCAGTTTTGCAAAACTGATTCGCGACACCGTTACTAACCGTTCGTTTGAAAAAAATCTTGCTGCACGCATTAAGCTTCCGTACACAAAGTGGTGGTATGAACAGAATGCAGACAAGTTCATCAAGGAAGAATCAAAAGCAAAATAACAGGAGTTCATGATGGCAAAAATATATGATTCGTTAACAGAGCTGGTAGGAAATACTCCGCTGGTAAGACTGCACGGATACGAAAAAAAACTGGGACTTAAAGCACACCTGTTTGCAAAGGTTGAATACTTTAATCCCATTGGAAGCATCAAAGACCGCATTGTTCTTCGCATTATTGAAGATGCAGAAAAAGAAGGCAAAATCAAACCGGGAGTTACAACGCTTGTTGAATACACCAGCGGTAACACAGGAATTGCTGTAAGTGCAATCGGTGCAATGAAAGGTTACAAGGTTCAGATTTATCTTCAGGAAGGAGTAAGTCAGGAACGCCTTCAGGTTATGAAAGCATTCGGTGCTAACGTTCAGAAAATCAGCGAAGTACCGGAACTGCAGGAAGAACTTAAGGCAACCAACAATGACTTTGTTGCTGCAACCAATATTCTGAAGCAGCATATCCGCGAAAGACAGGCTGCAGGTGACAGTATTTTCTTTGTTGACCAGATGATAAATCCGCTTAATCCTGCTGCGCATCACGATACAACAGGTGTAGAAATCTGGGAACAGACAGACGGCAAACTTGATGCAGTTGTGTGTTCTGTGGGAACCGGCGGTACTATTCGCGGCATAAGCGATTATGTAAAAGCACAGAATGCAAAGGTAAAAGTTATTGCCATTGAACCTGCGCTTGATGCGGGTGCACTGACCGGAATCCATAACTTTACCGAAGTACCCGAAGAGCGTGTTCCAATCACCGTACGCAATACAACCGGTGTGTGCGATGAAGTGCTTGTTGCATCCGTAAAGCCGTCGTTTGAAGCAGCCCGTACTGTTGCAAAATCAGATGGCGTTCTTGTGGGTAATTCCAGCGGTGCCGCCCTCTGGGGAGCAACAGAACTTGCCCGTCGTCCTGAGTACGAAGGCAAGAATATTGTTGTTGTTTTCCCGGATACAGGCTTGCGTTATCTGAGTACGGATCTGTTTAAGGAATGACACTTCAGCAGATTAAATATGTTTTAGGAGTTGCGTCCTGCGGCTCCTTTAACAAAGCATCTGAAAAACTGTATATTTCTCAACCGTCGCTTACCAGCAGTGTTCATGATTTGGAAAATGAACTGGGGTTTTCTGTTTTTAAAAGAACTTCACGGGGAACAACGCCAACTGAGCGCGGCAAACAGTTTATTTCTGATGCAAAAAATTTATATGCAGATTATGAAAACTTAATAAAAAAATACTGTAGTCAGGTAAAAAAGTCTTTTTCTGTTTCTGCACTGTACTATGCCTTTGCTCGAAAAGCATTTGTTGAAGTTGTTAAATGTTATTCAGAAGAGGATTATGATTTTTCTTTCCGCGAAATGAAAGCAGCTCTTGTTATAGATGATGTTGCAGAAGGAAAGAGTGAAATCGGTATTCTTTACTTAAGCGATGTAAACCGTGACGAAATTGAAAAAAGCTTTGAAACACACAGCCTTGAGTTTCATCATTTAACTGAATGTAATGCCTTTGTCTATCTGCACAAAAATCATCCGCTTGCAGAAAAAGAAAGCATTTCAATTGACGAACTTGCTGACTATCATTTTGTAACGTATGACACTGATGATGTGCGTTCATTCTTTACCGAAGAAATATTGCAAAAACATAATCTGACAAAACCCATAACTGTTGCAGACCGTGCTACCGAATTAAATCTGATTAAAAACCTTAACGGTTACACATTTTTGTCTGGTGTATACGGTGAAGATGCCTGTGACGATTCAAACGAAGAGTTTATTTCAATCCCGCTGAAAAATCTGACGGATGAACCTGCGCGCAATTTTGAACTTGGCTACATAACAAAAACCTGTGCACGAAAAACAGATATTGCGCTTACCTACATTGATGCCATCAGAAGAATCCTGCACATAGCGGGCTTTACCTGCTAAGAAATCAATTCACGGATTCTGTATTTTACGCAAAGGCTTTCACAAATCTTTCGGCATGCCTCTTCATCTTCATGCGTAATAGTTGACGAAACTGTGGTCATGGTTACGGACGGAACATATTTTGCAACCTCCCGTGCAAACTCAAGCATTGCAGCATGAGATTCTTCTCCAAACTTTGGGCGCACGCATTCAGTATATATTTTTGGATCGCTTGAGTTTAAGCTGATAGAGACTGCATCAATCAATCCTTCAAACAGTGGAGTAATGTCTTTTTTGTTTATCAGATTGCCCAGACCGTTTGTGTTTATTCTGACCGGTTTATCTGTCTGTAATTTTAAAAAACGTGCGGTTTCCAGAAGTACATCGAGTGCTTCGGTCGGCTCTCCAAATCCGCAGAACACAAATTCTGTATATGCGTTTAAATCCTGAGAGCTGAGTGCTGCCTGTACTTCTTCGAAGGACGGTTCGTGTTCCAGCCACAGAGAATCCTGCACATAAAATTTTTCATTTCTCTGGCGGATGCAAAACGTACAGGCACAGGGGCAGCGGTTTGTAAGATTCAGATATAATCCTGTTCCCACCGGATACACAATGTTCATTGTTTTGTTCATATCATTTTCCCTTTGCTGCATATTTTATTTTCTTGCCTGCTGACTGTCAATTCAGCTTTATAGCAGTTATAGAAAAAAGCTATAACTCTTATCAAAAATTTGTATTATGCAAGGTTCTGTTTTTTTTGTATAACATAGTAACTTAGTAGGTAATTAAGGGGTGAAAAATGAAACAGAACAGCTCTTTTGTAGTATCACTAAAAAACATTCTGTTCCGCGCGTTTCCTGTACTTGGCGTGCTGTTTGCACTTCTGGTGCAAAACGTCATTGCTGACAGTCCGCTTCATCCGGCGGCAACGCATGGTTACTACAACTCGCTGCTTTTAATCTTGCTTGTAGTTGCATTTCTTGCGTTTGTACTTTCATTTTTCCTGAAGAACTTTGCCAAAACGCTTACGCACAAGGGACCGTTTCTGTTTGGTGCGGGAGTGCTGGTTTCTGTGCTCAATCTGATTACTGCAAAGTTTGCACTTCTTCCGGTTATTTTCTTTCCCAGTTTTGATAACATCCTTTCAATCTTTATTGAACAGACAGACCTTCTTGTAAAGTGTGTGTGGTATTCCTTCCGTCTGCTTCTGCTTGGAGTATTCTGGGGTGTAACCGTCGGATTCATTACCGGCGTATTCCTGGGTTTCAGCAAAAAAGTGTATTACTGGATTAATCCGTACATTAAGCTGATTGGTCCCATTCCGGCAACAGCCTGGATTCCTCTGGTTCTTACAACCTTTCCGACAACCTTTGGTGCCAGTGTTTTTATCATTGCACTGGCAGTGTGGTTCCCGGTTCAGCTTATGACCAGTTCGGGAATTCAGAATACGAGCAAAGTGTATTTTGAAGTTGGCAAGACCTTAGGTGCAGGAACTTTTTTCCAGATTTTCAGGATTGCGGTTCCGGCTGCACTTCCCAATATTTTCCAGGGAATGTTTAACGGAATTTGTGCAGCATTTATTGCACTCATGACGGCAGAAATGTTTGGAGCAAAATATGGAATCGGATGGTACATCAGTTATCAGAAAGCCATGATGCTGTATTCAGGTGTGTATGCGGGTCTTATTCTGATTGCGGTGTTCTGTACGGTGATTATTACGGCACTGTTCAAAGTGCGCTCAAAAGTTTTGAACTGGCAGAACGGATTGATTAAATGGTAGTGCAGTGGAGTTTTTATGAGTGGTGAAATTACATTATCGAACATAACAAAAGTTTTTAATCAGGGAACACAGGATGAGGTGCATGCGCTTAACGGAGTTGATTTTACCATTCCTGCAGGAAGTTTTGTTTCGCTTATTGGTCCGTCAGGCTGCGGAAAGACAACGCTGTTACGCTGCATTGCAGGACTTGAAACTCCCACAAGCGGACAGGTCAGTGTTGACGGAAAGACAGTGACTAAACCGGGAAGCGACAGAGGGTTTGCATTTCAGCAGGCAAATCTGTTTCCCTGGCTTACCATTCGGGACAACATTGCATTCGGACTGCGTGCGCGTCATGTGTACAAAAAGAATAAAGCAGATGTAGATGAGTTTATAAATCTGGTTGGATTAAAAGGATTTGAAAAGTCGTATCCCCATCAGCTTTCAGGCGGAATGAATCAGCGTGCAAGTCTTGCGCGTGCACTTGTGGGGCATCCTGACATTCTGCTGCTTGATGAACCGCTTGGTGCACTTGATGCGTTTACCCGTATGACCATGCAGGATGAAATTATCCGTCTGTGGAAAGAACACAATACCACAATGGTTATGGTTACACACGATGTAGATGAAGCAGTGTATCTGAGTGATTACGTTGTGGTTATGAGTCCGCGTCCCGCAAAGGTAGAAAAAATCCTCAAAGTTGATTTGAGTCATCCGCGTGCTCGTGGACAGGATGTGTTCTTGAAGTACCGTACACAGATTCTTGAGATTCTGAACTATGCAGGAAAAGTTCAGGAAGTTGAATACGCAATTTAAGGAGTGTGTATGTCTATAACATTGAATTCGGTTTCAAAAACATATCATCTCAAAAATAACGATGTAAGCGCATTGAAAAATGTTTCGCTCACCATAGAAGACGGTTCAATCTACGGTGTCATCGGCTACTCTGGAGCAGGTAAGTCAACGCTGGTACGCTGCATAAATCTTCTTGAAGTTCCTGATGCCGGTTCAATTACAGTCAACGAAACGCCCATTACCTGGCACGATAAGGACGGAACCTTCCGCAGAAAAACAAATCACGAAATGAAAAGAGTCCGTCGTGGAATTGGAATGATTTTTCAGCATTTCAATCTGCTTGACCGTTCAACGGTTTTTGACAATATAGCCTATCCCCTGAAGTATACCGGATTAAAAAAAGCAGACATAGAATCCCGTGTAACAGAACTGCTTGAACTTGTTGATTTGAGTGACAAACGAAATGTGTATCCCAGTCAGCTTTCGGGTGGACAGAAACAGCGTGTTGCAATTGCACGTGCGCTTGCCAACAATCCAAAAGTTCTTCTGTCTGACGAAGCAACAAGTGCACTTGATCCGGAAGCAACTGCTTCTATCTTAAACCTGCTTAAAACGCTGAACGAAAAACTTGGCATTACCATAATTCTGATTACTCACGAAATGAGTGTTATAAAATCAATCTGTCAGAAAGTTGCCGTTATGGAAAATGGAACTGTTGTAGAAGAAGGAGATGTGTATTCAATCTTTGCAGAACCCAAGCAGAATATCACAAAGAAATTTATTGCATCACAATCATCGCTTGCAAAAATTACGACACTGGCAAACGACATTCGTGTATTTAATCCTCAGGAAGGAGGAAAACTTATTAAGCTCACCTTCCTCAAAAATTCTGTAGGAGAGTCGCTTATTTCGCTGGTGTCACAGAAGTTTAACGTGCGGTTGAATATCGTTCTTGCAAACGTTGATATGATCCAGGATGCACCGCTTGGTGAAATCATCGTAGTAATTAAAGGAGAAGAGAAAAATATAGATGAAGCAATCGGATATTTTGTTGAGCAGAAAGTTCGGGTTACGGAGGTAAAGTAAATGGATAGAATGGAAGAAATCTTTCCTAACTTATATGCATACTGGTATAAGTTTTTGGATAACTGCGCTGCAACCTTTAAGATGTTTATTATCTCTGGATCCATCTCGTTTGTACTGGGACTTATTTTTGGAGTGCTTCTGATTGTTCTGAAAAAAGATGGAATTAAACCGAACAAAGTGCTGTACTCGGTTATCAGTGTGATTATCAATCTGTTCCGCTCTATTCCGTTTGTAATTCTTCTTGTGTTTCTGATTCCGTTTACGCGTTCAATTGTAGGAACCGCTATAGGAGTCAAGGGAGCAATCATTCCGCTCATATTTGGAACCGTGCCGTTCTTTTCACGACAGGTAGAGACTGCTCTTGAAAATGTTGATCCGGGAAAAGCAGAAGCTGCACGCAGTATGGGAAGCGGAACCTTTGGCCTGATTTTCCGTGTGTATCTGCATGAGTCTGTTCCCGAACTGATTCGTGTAACAACTATAACTGCAATTTCACTGGTAGGACTTACCACTATGGCTGGTGCTGTAGGTGCCGGTGGTCTTGGTGATTTTGCAATCAATTACGGACAGGGACTTAACCATCAGGACATCATTTATGCCTGTATTGTTGTTCTGCTTCTGTTTATCTGTCTTCTGCAATTCTTGGGGTCATTCCTTGCAAAGAAAACGACTAACCGTGAATTGTTCAGACGCAGAGAGTCAAAATAGTGAAAAAGGAATCCGTATGGAATCCTAAAAATAAATCATAAGGAGTCATTTATGAAAAACGCAAAGAAAATCATCGCATTGCTTTTGTTAGGAAGCGTACTTGTTGGCGGAGCTTTTGCAAAGAAAGCTAAGAATCAGAAAGTGAGAGTAGGTGTCTGTGGTGCAAACAACGACCAGTGGAAAGCAGTTCAGTATGTGCTTGATCAGCAGAACAGCGGTATTGAAATTGAACTGGTAGAGTTCAGCGCATATAATCTTCCGAATGAAGCATTGAATTCAGGAGACATTGATCTGAATGCATTCCAGCACAAAGCGTATCTGAATAACGATGCAAAACAGAATGGTTACAAGCTTGCCGTTATTGGTGACACGCTGATTGCTCCGCTTACCTTGTATTCACGCAAGTACAAGAGTGTTGATGAGATTAAAACTGCTGCCGGAAAAAATGGAACTAAATCGGTAAAAGCCGGTGCCCTTAAAATTGCAATCCCCAGTGACGGAACTAACCTGAGCCGTGGAATAAAACTTCTGGAAGCAGCTGGTCTTATTGAAGTAAATCCCTCTGCAGGATACACGCCTGAACTGAAGGATATTACAAAGTACGTTTACAACATTGAAGTTGTTCCGCAGACAGCAAATACATTGCCTCAGACTTTGGATGACTATGCGGGTGCAACAATCAACGGAACGTATGCAATTCCTGCAGGCTTTATTCCTTCCCGCGACGGACTTATCATTGAAAAGCAGTCAGAGAATGGAGACAATCCCTATGTAAATGTTATTGTTGCTCGTGCTGCCGATGTAAACAATGAAGTATACAAAAAGGTTGTAGAAGCATATCAGTCACAGGTTGTTGCTGAATACATCATTTCTAAATTCTCTGAAGCTTTCTTCCCGTCGTTTGAATACAGTCAGGTAAGTGCAACAAAAGCTGCACAGACAGTTAAGACAGTTGACAGAGCAGTTCGCTGGTAACAAAAAATGCTGACAGTGCAGCGGGTAACTGCTGCACTGTTTTATGGTGATACTATGAAAGAATTAGAAGTAAAAATATATGATGAAATAAAAAAAGATCACGAGTATGTGGTTGGATTACGCCGTCATCTTCATAAACATCCAGAAATTGCAAAAGAAGAATTTCAGACCGCATTATTTATAGAAAGCGAGCTGGATAAAATCGGACTTGCTCACAAGCGAGTTGGAGAGACTGGTGTATATGCAGAAATTAAGGGAACGCGTAATTCAAAAGGAAAGTCAAAAACAATAGTCCTTCGTGCTGATATTGATGCACTTCCCATTCAGGAAACACACATTTGTGAATATACTTCTCAGATTGCAGGAAGAATGCATGCCTGTGGACACGATGCGCATACAGCAGCGTTGTTGGGAGCAGCACGGATTCTAAGTGCACATACAGATTTGTTTTCAGGAACAATCCGTCTTACGTTTCAGGCAGGAGAAGAAATCGGATACGGTGCACGTATTTTTGTTGATGGCGGATATTTAGATGGTGCAGACAGAACTTTCGGTATGCATACTGCTTCTATTGTTCCCACTGGAAAAGTTGTGGTTGTTCCCGGTCCGAACAATGCAAGCGTTGACTGGTTTAAGATTACCGTACACGGTCACGCTGCTCATGTTTCAACTCCGCACTTAGGTTCAGATGCAGTGTATATTGCAAGTCAGATTGTTATTTCTGCGCAGGCACTCGTTACCCGCTGTACTTCACCCATGGAAAATGTTCTTGTGGGAATAGGTACAATAAAAGCCGGAGATTCATACAATATAGTTGCTCAAAAAGCAGAACTTGAGGGAACAATCCGTGCATTTAGTCAAAAAACCCGTGAACATACAAAAGAAATGCTTTTGCAGATTGCTTCTCAGACAGCACAGCTGTTTGGCGGCACTGCAGAAGTTGAATACAAAGATTTTACTTCTCCGCTTATAAACGATGAAACGGCAACAGGTGAAGTTCAGAAAACAGCCGATCGTATCTTTGGAGATGAAAATGTAATACGAAAATGTCAGCCTTCGTTGGGAGGAGATGATTTTGCAGAATACATTCTTAAAGTACCGGGAGTGTATGCATACATTGGAACGGGAAACGAAAAAAAAGGTACGACTGTTGCTCATCATGATTCAAACTTTGATATTGATGAAGATGCACTTGTTAATGCGGTTGCACTCTATACTTTCTATGCAGTCGATTTTGTAAACGAAGAGGTTTCTTAGATATAAGCAGAAACTATATCTGTCATACAAAATAAGTATTATTCAAGCAAAAGATTATTTGCTATAACAAGACAAATCAGATGGAGGTACAAATATATGAAAAAACTGACAGTGATAGGGACTGCAGCTATACTTACTGCTGCGGTCATGTTCTCAGGCTGTGCAAAGAAAGAGGGTGGAAATGCAAATGCTGAACAGAAGGTTGTGCGCATTAACTTTTCAACAGGAAGTCTGTGTCATGCACCTGTTCACGTTGCAATGAAGCTTGGTCTTTTTGATGAAGAACTTGCAGCAATCGGTCAGCGTGCAGAGTATGTGCAGGTTGTTGAAGGCGGTGCAACGCTTGGAGAAATGATTGCCTCCGGTAAAGTTGATGCCGGATACGGTTTGTATGCAACACAGCTTCAGGCAATGGAAAACGGACTTCCCATTTCGTTTACTTCGGGAATTCACACAGGCTGTACAAAATACTATGTTCGTGCAGACAGTGACATTTATTCTGCAGCTGACTTACGCGGAAAGACAATCGGTGTTCCCGGCCTTGCAGACAGTGCAGTTATGAACTTAAAGCGCAAACTGCTTGATGAAGGAATTGGCGTTACGGCTGACAACAATGAAGTAGAATTTATTGCGTATGCTTCTGCAGACTTAGCAATTGCACTTAACAATGGAGCAGTTGATGTAATTGGTGCACACGATCCGGTTGCAACAAAAGGCGAACTTGCTTACGGATTCAGAAAGATTCTTGATACCGGAACCGATGAAAAATTCCGTAGCGAATACTGCTGCCAGCAGTTTGTAACGCACAAGCTGTTAAAAGAAAATCCCGAGGGAGCAGCCGCTGTTACCCGTGCATTACAGAAAGCTGCAGCGTATGTAGAAGCAGAACCTCGTGCCGCCGCTCAGCTTCAGATTGAAAATGACTTTGTTGCGGGAGACCTTGATTTTAACGCAGCACTGCTTGAAGAACTGTTCTATCAGCCAAGCCGCTCACTGGGAAAGAAAACCTTTGAAGCAGCAGCCCGTCAGCTTCAGGAAGCAGGTGTGCTTAAGGCTTCAACAAACATCGAAAAGTTTATTGAAGACGGCTATATTGAACTGTATGGCGTTCCTGACGGTTACGTATACGACAGTGCAACAAAAACATACAGCGAAGTTAACGGTTCAAGGAGTTCATTATGAAAAATATAAAAGTTGTTCTTTCTGCACTTACTGCTGTACTTGGCATTCTTGTCGGAATTGCTCCATACACGTTTGCTAAGGTTTGCGGAATGGCAAGTATGCATTGCCACAAGGTAACTGCTCCAACAGTGCTTGTGTTTGGTATTCTGATTTTTGTCATTTCTGCAATTCAAACTGTGCTGTTATGGAAAAAGCAATAACAGGTTTACGGCTTGCGTTTGAAAATACTAAGCGTAAGCCGTATCGCACTGCTGCCCTTATCTGTATTACAGCTCTGTCGGCGGCGGTGCTGTTTGCAAGTTTTATTCTCTCTGCAAGCTTAAAAGGCGGAATTAACGGATTTACAAACCGTCTAGGTGCCGACCTTATGATTGTTCCCGAAGGATACGAAACACAGGTAACGGATGTTTTGCTTTCCGGAGAACCCAATTATTTTTATATGGATAAAAGCATAGAAGACACTGTCCGTGCAATACCTGGTGTGCAAAAAGTAAGCGGTCAGTTTTATCTTACCAGTCTGAGCGAAAGCTGCTGTGACTTTCCTGTTCAGATAATCGGCTTTGATCCCGAAACAGATTTTATTGTTACTCCCTGGGCTGACAGTCAGATACACGAAGGTTCTGGAACTGTTTTTGCAGGGTATAACGTAAATGTCACTCAAAATGAAGTAATGTTTTTTTCACAGAAACATACAGTACAGGCACGGCTTTCTAAAACCGGTTCTGGAATGGATAATGCAATCTATGCGGATTTACAGACGCTTCAGCATATATTTGATGATGCAAAACAAAAAGGCTTTGGATTTATTTCTGACGGTGATACAAATACAAAAACAAGTGTTCTGTTTGTAAAACTGTTACCCGATGCAAAAGCTGACAGTACTGCTTTGAAAATAAAATCAGCAGTGCCGGGAGTTCAGGTAATAAAAGGCGGAAGTTTTATTGCAACGCTTTCAGAAAAAATTTCTGCATTTCTGATTTTTCCTAGAGTGCTTGTGATTTTGTTTTTACTTATCACTGTGTTTACGTTATCGATTGTCTTTTCTCTGATTGTAAACGAACGTAACCGTGAGTATTCTATTCTGCGGGTTCTTGGTGCTGATGCGTCTATGCTTAAAAAACTGATTTTTGAAGAAGCATTTATAATCGGAATAACGGGCTCTGTGACAGGCGTGTTTTTAAGTGCGCTTATAATTCTTCCATTTAATACACTGATTGCAGAGACGCTTTCGTTACCGTTTGCACTTTCCAGTCCTGCGGTTATTGTGTTGTTTGCCGTACTTACGATAATGATTTCTGTTTTATCATGCGTGATTTCTGCGGTGTGCGCTGCAGTAAAAGTTTCGCGGCAAAAGGTGGTGTTCAAATGATAGAGATACAGCAGCTTTGCAAAGCATTTAAAACTGCGCGCGGAACACGTACGGTCTTAAAAGATTTTTCTTTACGCATAAGCGACGGAACTTTTTTAGGAATCCAGGGAAAAAGCGGTGCCGGTAAAAGTACGTTGCTTTCGCTCATTGCGGGCCTGCAGCAAAGTGACAGCGGAAACATTTTTATTGACGGCACAAACATTACGGGATTGAACGACACAGAACTTGCTCAGTTTAGAAACAGACACATTGGTTTTGTCTCTCAGGAGCAGAGCTTTCTTGAAAATCTTACGGTGTTTGACAATGTGCGGCTTCCTGCCTTTATTTCAAAAACTGCCCGCCATGATGTTACTCAGGTTAACGAACGCACTGACAGTTTACTTACAAAACTTGGAATCGATCAGCTTGCACAGCAGTATCCTCAGAATCTTTCCGGAGGAGAAAATCACCGTGTGCTGATTGCGCGTGCACTTATCAATAATCCTGATATTATTCTTGCCGATGAACCGACAGACTCTGTTGATGAAGAACGGACAGAAGAAATTATCCGTCTTTTCAAAGATATTGCGCTGGAAGGAAAGATTGTTATTTTAGTAAGCCACAATTCTAATGCGTTACACCTGTGCGATCAGGTAGTTACTCTGTAAGTGCGTGATTTCGTTGCAGATATTCTTTTATTGTGATACACTAAATTAATGAAAGAAAAAAGCGATCTGTCCGAACGCGACATCATCACAAAATACATTCTCCCTGCAATTGAGCAATCTGGCTGGAATAAGCAGACTCAGATTCGCGAAGAAG
>CACXCG010000047.1 GCA_902766125.1 uncultured Spirochaetaceae bacterium
GAGCATTACTACGCGCAGAACGACATTCAGTACATGCCCGTAAGTGCAAAGGACCGCCTGTTCCACACAGAATTAGAGCACCTGTTACTGAGCAGTGCAGAACAAATTCAAAAAGACTATGCTCAGCTTATTTCCATACTGGAATCTGCCTGTGCACGGTAAGATTTTTCTTGACAGAATTTTGTCCACCCTGCATAATGTAAAGGTGTTTACAATTATTCTAAACACAAGGAGAAATTATGAAAAAGCTTACTTCGCTTACAGCTGTTTTTGCAGCAATTCTTTTGGCCTGTGTTTTCAGCGCATGTGACAACCCCAATAACGGTAACAGTGGAAACAACAACCAGCAGCAGCCGGTAAATGCACCCTATCCGTCGGGAACTTACGAAGGATCCGTAACAATTAACGGACAGTCATACCTTTGCGCACTGATTCTTGAGGATCCCCCGGCAGAAGAGCAGTATATTATTTTCAGTTCAAAGAATTATACTTATGACGGTAATTACGAAAAAAGCGGAAACCGTCTTACCATGGCCGGAGCATCAGATAGCACGCTTCAATACTTCATTTCAATTGCGGGTACCATATCAAGTGACGGAGATTCAATTGACATCACCTGGATACAAGTTAGACACAATCTGAACACCGAAATAGAAGGTACTGCAACAGGCACACTGACAAGAAGCTAATGCTGCACTTTGCATAACACACAAGGGCATCTTTTAACGTAATGTCTTTACGCTAGAAGATGCTTTTTTTTATTGCACAATCAGTTCACCAAACAGTTCTTTGGCAAGAGAACAGGCTTCCCTGTCAAACAGCACAAGGGTCGCTTCCAGCTGTTCACCAAAAGACTGTATTGTTTCAACGGCAACCTGTAATGCTTCCTGCTTCGGGTAACCGTACACGCCTGCACTAATCAGCGGAAATGCAACTGACTTACAGCCACTTTCCTGCGCAAGACTAAGCGAGTTTGTGTAACAGTTTTGCAACAGCTGTTTTGCACGCTCAGGACTATGCTCGTAGTACACAGGGCCTACCGTATGTATTACATAGCGCGCCTTAAGCCTGTAGCCTTTAGTAATTTTTGCTTCACCTGTTTTACAGCCGCCCAGGGTTGCACATTCTTTTACTAAATCAGGACCCGCTGCTCTGTGGATTGCACCGTCAACACCGCCTCCACCTAAAAGCGTTTCGTTTGCTGCGTTAACAATTGCATCTCCGTCAAACTGAGTAATATCACCAAAACTGATTTTTACGCTTGCCATATATGCTAGTCACAAAAGTTAGAACGTAACGGTGCGGGGCGCAGATACAAAACTGCTGAAGGTAGCAGTTGCATTAGTAAAATACAAAACTTCTGTATTGTCGTCATCTGCTGAATACATTTTCTGTAACTCAGGGTAGTGTGACAGCATGTCTGCCTTTGCTTCTCTGCGGTCATCACGCACTAAGGTTCCTGCAACACGAAGCCACATTCCCTTTGCGCCGTCAAAACAAGACAGTTCTACTTTGGGATTTTTCTGAATCTGCTTAGAAACTTCTTTTGACTTTCCTGTCTGGATATACAGTTTTCCATCAAAAATATTTACCGTTCCAAACGGTCTGACACGCGGCTGATCATCTTCTACTGTCGCAAGATAATAGGTTCCGCAGGCTTTAATAAAATCGTATACTTCGTTCATTTTTTTACTCCTTCAGGGCAGTATAGCACACAATGGCAACAAAAAAATGCTAAAAACGCTGGAAAAAAGGCAAATTCAGCAAAATTTACCCCTTGAATAAGACTATTTGAGAAAAAATGCTTGACAAAGTTAAGCCACGGGTGTATATTATTATCAGGATGGCTTGAATAGGGTAATAAACGCAATCTTTCAAGTCATTCTGGAGGATTTTATGTCATACGCAAAGCATTTTTATGTTGAACGTGCATTACAGGATTTCAATCTTTCCTCAAATGGAATCGATGAGACTGCAGGTCTAGTAATTTCGTTTGCTGCTTTTGCTGCAAAGAAAAACGGCATGTCTGCTTCCGTTACTGTAAAAGAGGCTCTTTCTGGGGAAGATATTCCTGCTGCAGTAAAAGAGTTCATCAGCGGTGACGGTGCTCAGTGGACTGAATGCAGCCTTGAGACTTTTGAAAAGGTTTCTTCTGATGACATTAAAAATTATATTACTGATAAGATTTCTGAACGAAACATTGCATCTGGATTTGCTCACGGTGCTGTTTTGAGTCAGCCTGATACGCTTAATGTTTTGAGTGCTGCCATTCTTGACATTAAGTCTGAGGACTCTGTTGCAGATTTTGGTACAGGCTTTGCTTCTTTTTTGATTTATGTTGCAGATAATTTTCCTTGCAAAAGACTGGAAGGAATTGAAATCAGCGCTAAAACCAGACTGTATGCCAGCCTGCTTGCGTATCTTGCCGGTTTTGAAATTATCATTACGCTTGATGATGTATTAAAGCTTTCGGATGCTGAAAAATACAATAAGATTCATTCTTTCCCGGAATTAAACTCAGATATGGTCATTCCGTTTATCGAAAAGATTCTGCAGCTCCTTACTGATAATGGTCGTGCTGTAGTTTTGCTTGGCCAGGGCTTTTTGCTTAATGATGCCCGTGGTCTTAAAGAGATACGACAGAAACTGATAGACGGTGGCTTTGTAGAGACTGTGATTGAACTTCCTGCCGGAGTTTTACAGCCGTTCTCTATGGTAAACACAGCACTGCTTGTTTTATCAAAGAACAACAAGTCTGTTCGTCTGGTAGACGCGAGCGAATTTTATGAGAACACAAGACGGGGTGCAAGTGCACTTACTGAAGATGCTGCTAAAAAAATCTATCAGATGCTTGGCACTGACAGTGACAAATCACGCAGTATTACAAACGAAGAAATCAAAGCAAAGGATTATGCTTTTTCTTCAAGAACATATTTTCTCGAAGAAAAGATTACTCTGGGCAAGGTAGCGCATTATGAAAAACTCTCTGACCTTGTTGAAACAAAAATTCTGCGTGGCGCTCAGATAAAGGCTTCGGAACTTGATGAACTGGGAAGCGATGATGACACGGGAATCTATTATGCTTTTGCAAAAGACATTAAGGATAACCGTCTTGTTTCTGAGCTGCAACCGCTTAAAGAACTTGATAAGAAACTTGAAACCATTGCACTTAAAGAAGGCGATGTGCTGCTGGTAATGGCAATGAGCGGAACGCTTAAAGTTGCCTGTGTAGAAAATCTTGAAGGACGTAAGATTATTCCTGCCAGCAATATTTACATAATCCGTCTGAATCAGGAAAAGATTCTGCCGGTTTACTTCAAGATGCTGCTTGAAACAGAACAGGCACAAAAGAACTTTGATGCTTTTTCTGTGGGCACTACTATCAGGGCAATAAGTGTGGATTATCTGAACAAACTTCAGATTCCACTCCCACCGTTAGAGGTGCAGAATGAACTGGTTAAAAAGTATCAGAAAATAGAGGATGAGAGCGAGCTGCTACGACAGAAGCTTGCGGCTCTGATCAAGGAAAAGGGTGAAGTACTAGCCTCACTCTTTTAATCAAAAAAAATAGAAGTCGATTTTTCTCTCAATAGTTTTGCGTTGCCATATACGGCAAGGCTAGGAGAGTCGTCGTCTCTTCACAAAATTACACTAGCCCGAAGGGCTTACAGGAGGATGGTATGTATATTAAGGCTTATGGAAACAACACGTATTCAGAGTTTCTCGAATTTGACCTTCAGGATGTTTTTTCAGAAAATGCAAAGCGCTTCATTTCTGAATCAGGATACACTGCTGAGCAGCTCAGTTACCGCACAAATCTTTCTGTGTCAACAATTAATCGCCTCAAAGCAGGACGGAATCTTACAATTCACGGTATCTGCGCCCTTGCCGAAGCCCTGGGAAAAGACTGGAGAGTATTCTTTGCGTAAGGTGAGTTGAAGCTTAAACTTTTTGTTTATACTGATACTTCTGCTGATGTTTTGAGCCAGCGGTAAACTCGCTGATCTGTTTGCTCCAACCCATGCTGTTAAGGTCTTCTCCCCAACCGTTTACGTCCTTAACAGTAAGGGAAAGGCCAAAGCATTTATTTGATCCATCGATTAAGCAGTTCTGTAACTGTTCGTAGCAGTGACTGTCATTCTTGTCGTAACACTGAACCGTAGTGCTGCCGTGGTAAAAGCGGATTCTAATAGCCCCGCGCTTAAGTGCTTCTGTTACAAGAACAGTGCGTGCAGGATTGCCTTCTTCGCAATAGGTTGCATCTGCTGTTAGTCCGTTTGCAAGACAGAGCGCTTCTTTTTCTTCTGTAGTAAAGCCAAGGAGTTCATAATGATTCAAAAAGAAATTAACGTGGGTGTCTTCCAGTTCATAAAACACGCCGTCTTTATACCACATGCCGGTTGTTCCAAAGTATCTGCCCATTACATAATTATAAATTCGCAGAATGTCATTAAATGGCACCTCTGCATATTACACTAAAAATATCAGGAGGAAAACCATGGAAAACACAAGAGTAATTTGTAAGACAGATGCAGAACTTCTCTTAGAGTTTGAGCAGTTAAAAGATAATGGCTTCGTCTTCTCATATTCCAAAAAAGAAAACGGCATTTCTCAGGAATATATAAACTGTAATGGAACAGTTTAAGGTCCGTTTGTACATGTTTATTTAACTGTCGATTCAAATGGTGTTGCAGAATGGGACGGCTATGACAGAGAGTTTGACTATAGATATAAAAATAATAGAAGTTTTAAAGCACAAAGACAATCGCTTCCAGCTTATTCAGCGCAGCGCCTTTAATAACGCTAATCCCAAAGGTGCAAACCTGACCGCCTTTAAGCAGTGGTGCAGGGCAAAGGATATAATCTCACAGAGAGGGTAGTGCGGTTTTTCATTTGGCGATTCGGCACTCACGCTGTAAATTTGCATGCGGCCGGATAAAACCGTAGGAGTATTATGAAAGAAAAAATTAATTCCACACTTTACGGGGCAATCGTTGCAGATGCGCTTGGAGTTCCTGTTGAGTTTAAAGACAGGCCGTATCTTGGAAAAAATCCTGTAACCGATATGACTGGTTATGGTACTTACAATCTTCCTAAAGGAACCTGGTCTGATGATTCAAGCATGATGTTATGTCTTGCAGACAGTATTGGAAAACTGAAAACGGTTGATTATGAAGACATTATGAAAAGATTTTCTGAATGGCTTTATGCGCATCACTACACAGCAGATGGAAAAACGTTTGACTGTGGCTGTACCTGTTCGAATGCAATTTATAATTATAGGTCAAAGGGTATTGCTCCAACTGAATGTGGCGGTAAAGGAGAACGAGACAATGGAAACGGTTCGCTTATGAGGATTGCTCCTCTTCCGTTATATCTGGTTCAGAAATATGGAGCAGATGCTATGGATAAAGAAGAAGCGTTGAAGGTGATTCATAATGTTTCGCGTCTTACGCACGGTCATGCTGTCTCATTGTTAGCCTGCGACATTTACTGTTCTCTGATGATAGAAATAATGAAAGGATGCTCAAAGGAAGTTTTGCTTAAGAATGCACTCTTAAAAATTGATTCCTATGTAGAAAATCATCCTGAATATAAACCGGCATTAAAAAAGTATGAGCGTTTGCAACAGAATGATTTTAAGGATATCCCTGAGGAACAGATTAAAAGTTCCGGTTATGTTGTAGATACGCTTGAAGCTGCGTTGTGGTGCTTCCTTAACACAGAAAACTATCGTGATTGTGTTTTGAAAGCAGTAAACCTTGGAAGTGATACAGACACGGTTGCCTGTGTTGCCGGAAGTATAGCAGGACTTTATTACAACGACATACCTGAAGAATGGATAAAGACGGTACGCAACAAGGAACTGATTGATAAAATAATTGAGGGTTTCAGCAATTCGATTTTGTAAGTATAATGGTGCTGAGAGGAAATAGAATATGAAACGTTTTTTGCTTTCTTCATTACTAGTTTTATTTTTCTTTTGTCTTACCGGCTGTTCTCCTGTTTTTCTTGGTACGGGAGAACGGATTTCTTTTGAAGGAAGAAATTATGTCTGCACATTTTATGATGATTTTAACGGCCAGACGATTGACTCTAAGAGATGGGAACGCTGTCCTGAATGGAGAAGGCAGGAAGGGCAGTGGTCTAATCAGTGTTCGTATGTTGAAGATGGAAATCTTGTAATAGAAGCAAGACAGTTTGGTTCTTCGCTTATGAGTGGTGCAGTCCGTACCCGCGGAAAGTTCAGCCAAAAAAGGGGATTGTATAAAATACGATTTAAAGTAACCCGTAAAACTGAAGGTCTGTGGTATGCGTTCTGGCTCATGGGACCTGGTCAGGCTAATGTCGGAAACGGTGCAGTTGACGGCGGAGAGATTGATATTTTTGAACTTGTTCCGAATGATACAGGAAAGCCTGAAGGAAGACGGAATTATATAAACTCTGCTGTTCATTGGGACGGCTATGGTGACAGTCACAGAGCGTTTGCTTCTCAGAAACTAATCAATGACAGCTTTTACAATACATGGCACGAAATAACATTTGTCTGGACGAGCGAATATTATAAGGCATATCTTGATGATGAAACTGAACCGTACTGGACTACGGAAGGTCAGGCTTCCAGCTACGGCGGAATTGTTGATGCAGAAAATTACATTAAGCTGACCGCGGAATTCGGAAGCTGGGGTGGAGATGTTTCAAAAGCACACGAAAATCTTCCTTCCCGTATGCTCGTTGACTACGTTATCGTGTATCAGGAAGAATAATGGTTACATATATTCTTTTGAACGGAGGAAGTTGGAAAGTAAAAGCAACTGTAGAGGTATCGCTTTCAAAGGCTGCTTTTTTTTATTCTCGTTATTATAGCCAGCTTTTTATTGGTAGCGAAAGTTCTGTCAGAATGAACATAATGCTAGCTCTTATGTCTCCGATACGCAAAATGTGAACAACCAAGTAAGCTATAATCGTAATAATGAAAATATCACGTATTCTGGTAGAAATGTCTTTCCACGGAAAACCACAGGAGAATTCAAAGCAGATATATAAAAGCAGTAGAAACAGAACAAATAAAAGAAATTTGTCGCTGACTAGAACAACACTGAGTAAAGTAAGCAGTACAAGTAATGCACTGATGATTTTTAGTCTTCCGTTTTTAGAGAATCCAATAACAAGTGCTTTAAGGATAATATATCCCCCCATCAAGCTGAACACAACGATATTTCTTAAAGCGAAAGAAATGAGCACAGTTCCTGAGCCTGCGTTGCTGTAAGTTTTTGCAAAAAGAAGGTGGAGTCATTAATGTTTAGTTTTGGTTGTGTTTCATCTGTTTCAATTTTAAAAACTGCTGAATGAGAGGGAATGGATTCTATCTGATCAAAATTCCAGAATAATGTCCGGTCTGTTACAATAAATCCCTTATGAGACAGTTTGTTTATCCAAAGTGCCGCAATAAGCTTTTCACCTGTTGTGACACAGAAAGCTCCTTAGAAAATATCTTCCCTTATTCTCTTCCGTTCCAGCAGTAGGTGCACAGCTTACAGTGATCCAATCCGGTAGAGTCCAGCATGTCGTCTAAGCGGTGAAAACGCAGTGTGGTAAAATGCAGGGCTTTGCGGATTTCTTCGACCATTGCGGCATACTGAGGGCTGTCGGGATCGGTGTATTTCTGTAAGGTTTCTTCGCTTACGTTGTCGCCTTCAAGCTGTTTGATGACACGGCGGGTTATTAAATCCATTTCGCTTTTTGAGCGGCTGAAGTTAAGGTATTTGCATCCGTATACCAGCGGGGGGCAGGCGGGACGGATGTGTACTTCTTTTGCTCCGCTTTTGTACAGAAAGTCTGTGGTTTCACGCAGCTGTGTTCCGCGCACGATGGAATCATCAATCAGAAGAATTTTTTTGTCCTTGATGAGCGGCTGTACGGGAATCAGTTTCATGTGAGCAATAAGATTGCGCTGTTCCTGATTGGTTGGCATAAAACTGCGGGGCCAGGTTGGCGTGTACTTGATAAACGGTCTGGTAAACGGAATGCCGCTTTCGTTTGCATAGCCGACTGCATGTGCGGTTCCGCTGTCGGGTACGCCTGCAACTGCATCGGGTTCAACTGAACCTTTGTCGCGTTTTGCAAGATACTTTCCGCAATTGTAACGCATTGCTTCAACGTTAACGCCTTCGTAACTTGCGGTGGGATATCCGTAGTAAATCCACAGGAACGTACAGATTTTCATTTCTTTGCCGGGTTTCTGCAGCACTTCAATTCCGTCTGAGGTCATGAAAACAATTTCTGCGGGGCCCAGTTCGTGATAGTCTGTGTATCCTAAATTTACGTATGCAAAGTTTTCAAAGCTGGCACAGTAGGCTCCGTCTTTGTGTCCAATCTGAATGGGTGTTCTTCCCAAACGGTCGCGTGCGGCATAGATTCCGTCACGAGTCATAATCAGCATGGACATAGAGCCCTGTACTTTCTGCTGAACATACTGAATGCCTTCCAGCATTGTTTTTTTCTGATTAATAAGGGCTACAATCAGTTCTGTCTGATTTATTTCACCGCCACTCATTTCCAGAAAGTGAGTGTGTCCTGAGTCAAGGATTTCTTTTGCAAGTTCGTCTTTGTTTGTTGCAATGCCAACAGTGGTAATGGCAAAACTTCCCAGATGAGAGTTTACTAACAGCGGCTGGGGTTCGTAGTCACTGATGCAGCCAATGCCCAGCTTACCGTGCATTTCATTTATATCATCTTCAAATTTTGTACGGAAGGGTGAGTTCTGGATGTTGTGGATGGAACGCTCAAATTTTCCGTCGTCGCCTAAAACCGCAAGACCTCCGCGTCTTGTTCCCAAGTGTGAATGATAATCAACTCCGAAAAACAAATCCAACGCGCAGTCACTTTTAGAAGCAACGCCAAAAAATCCGCCCATGTGCTACCTCCAGCAGAATGTCGACAGTATACTGAATTTACAGGTTTTGTGCCAGTTGTGCCAGCTGTCCCAGAGAGTCTGCATTTAACGCTGACTTGATTGTTACAACCGGTTCCAGAATGGTAAGGTTCTTTGCGTCTGCAAGTTTTTCTTTAAGCACTTTTGCGGCAACCGGTGCCCAGGAACCATTTTCAATAAAGCCTACGGTGCGGTTAGAAAAGTTGTGTTCCAGAAGGCGCGATACAAAATCATTCATAAACGGAAAGACTGAACCATTATATGTTGTGGTTGCAAGCACTACTTTTGAATATTTGAATGCCAGTGCAACTGCCTGTGCCATGTCACATTCGGCAAGGTTGAGTGCTTCTGCTTTTTTTGAATGAGTAGAAAGCTGCTGCATCAACACATCTACTGCGCGTTTGGTGTGTCCATATACGCTTGTGTAGGCAACCAGTACACCGTCTGTTTCGCTTTTGTAAGAAGACCAGGTGTCGTACAGGCTCAGGTAATGCGAAAGGTCTCCGGTCAGAACAGGCCCGTGCAGTGAACAGATGGTTGCAATATCAAGGGACGCTGCCTTTTTTAAAACCGACTGAACCTGAACTCCAAACTTTCCTACAATGCCAATGTAGTAACGGCGTGCTTCATCATCCCACGGTAAGTTTTGTGTGGTGTCGTTTGCTCCAAAGCGTCCGAATGCATCTGCACTGAACAGAATCTTGTCTTTGTCATCGTAGCTCATAAGCACTTCGGGCCAGTGGACAAGCGGGGCTGCAATAAAGTGAAGGGTATGTTCTCCCAGTTCAAGGGTGGAGCCTTCCTTAACGATTATTGCACGGTCGGTAAAGTCGTTTGCAAAAAACTGTTTGGTCATGGTAAGTGCTGCGTTTGAAAGCACAATCTTTGCCTCAGGATACATGAGCATAAAGCGCTCAATGTTTGCAGAATGGTCACATTCCATGTGGTGAACGACAAGATAGTCTGGCTTGTGGGTTCCCAGCGTTCTGGTTACGTTGAGCATCCATTCATCACCAAATTTTTCGTCGACGGTATCCAGGACGGCAATCTTCTGGTCTTTGATGATATAGGAGTTGTACGAAATGCCCTGAGGAACAGGGTACTGCGATTCAAACAGAGTGGTAACGTGATCGTTAACGCCAGCATTAAAAACGGAATCTGTGATTTGTGTCTGCATGAATCCATTGTATGAAAAAAATGCTTGTGATACAATAGAGGAAAGGAGTTCAACTATGGATCAGAATCGGCCCCGAGGAAGAGAAAAGTATACTACAGGCAACAGTACCGGTGTTCATAAGCGCGGTGACGGTTTAGGAACAGGACCAGTTGGTTCTTCAAACGGCTACGCAGGAAAGAACGGCAGCTTTTCGCAGCACAAAGAAAGCGGTTCCGGCGGCGGTTCCTTCCGTGCAGTTAAAGCAGGCGGCGGAATCAGTCTTCCTGTTTTAATCGTTATTGTTGTATTGTACCTTCTGTTTTTCCGCGGCGGAAACTCT
Organism: uncultured Spirochaetaceae bacterium; assembly: GCA_902766125.1. Classification (GTDB taxonomy): domain Bacteria; phylum Spirochaetota; class Spirochaetia; order Treponematales; family Treponemataceae; genus Treponema_D. The sequence continues at coordinate 10,432 of CACXCG010000047.1, forward strand.
GGAACAGAAACTGCTGCACCCAGTTCTTCTACCAGTCAGAGCACAAGCGGCAGTCTTTTAAGCGGACTGTTAGAATCAGTGACCGGCGGCGGTTCTTCCATGCTCAGTTCTGCAGCATCTTCTTCTGGCGGCGGAGTTTCAACTTCTTACTCTCGTGTTGATACCAGTGTTGCAAAAGGCTCTCGTGCAAAACGTACAAATATAATCGGTAACGGAAAAGACAGTGTTACCATCATGGTGTACATGTGCGGAACAGATCTCGAGTCTCAGTACGGCATGGCAACCAACGACTTAAAAGAGATGGCATCTGCAGATTTGGGTAACATCAACATCATTGTGTATACCGGCGGATGCAGCAAGTGGCAGAACAGCGCAATCAGTAACAGCACCAATCAGATTTACCGCGTTACTAAAGGCGGACTTGAATGTCTGGTAAAGAGTGACGGTTCTAAACCCATGACCGATCCCAACACGCTGTCTTCATTCATTAAGTGGGCTGCAAAAAATTATCCTGCAAACCGTAATGAACTTATTTTCTGGGATCACGGCGGCGGTTCAGTAAGCGGTTACGGATACGACGAAAAATTCCAGCGTAACGGTTCCATGAATCTTGCGGGAATAAACAAAGCACTTAAGGCTGGCGGAGTTCAGTTTGACTTTATTGGTTTTGATGCATGTCTTATGGCAACTGCAGAAACAGCACTTATGCTTAACGACTATGCAGACTACATGATTGCATCAGAAGAAACAGAACCCGGCATTGGCTGGTACTACACTAACTGGCTTACAAAGTTTGCAGCAAACACTTCAATGTCAACGCTCGACATTGGAAAGAATATCGTAGATGATTTTGTTTCCATGTGTGCTCAGCAGTGCCGCGGTCAGCAGACAACGCTTTCTGTCATTGACCTTGCAGAGTTTTCTAACACGGTTCCCAACGCACTGTCTTCTTTTTCAAAGTCGCTTTCAAATCTGATTGCTAACAAAGAATATCAGACGGTTTCCGATGCACGCTACACAACCCGCGAGTTTGCATCAAGCACACGCATTGATCAGGTTGACCTGGTTGATCTGTGTAAGAACGTTGACACCGCAGAAGCAAATGCACTTGCAAAAGCATTACAGTCAGCGGTTAAATACAACAGAACTTCAAGCAACATGACTGATGCTTACGGTGTTTCAATTTACTTCCCGTATCAGCGTGCTTCGTATGTTGATGAAATTTGCGACACCTACGACGACATTGGAATGGATGATGACTATGCTACGGCAATCCGTCAGTTTGCAAGCCTTGAAGTAAGCGGACAGGTTGCAGCAGGCGGTTCTTCTTCTCCGGTGGGCTCTCTGCTGGGACTTCTTGGCTCAGGTGCCGGAACCTCTTCCAGTTCTGATGTAATCAGCGGACTGTTGGGTTCTTTCTTGAGCAATGCAGGAAGCGGTTTAATTTCGGGGCTGTCGGGACGCAATGTTTCGTTTATGAACGACCGCGCACTGTCAGCAGACGATACGGCAAATTACATTGCACTTAATCACTTTGATGTACGAAACCTTACCTGGACAGAATACAGTGACGGTTCTGCTACCATGAAACTTCCCGAAGATCAGTGGGCACTGGTACATTCACTTGACCTGAACATGTTCTACGACGACGGTACAGGATACATTGACCTTGGCCTGGATAACATTTACGACTGGACTCGTGAAGGCGATTTAATTGCAGAAACTGACCGCTCATGGCTTTCTATAAACGGACAGCCGGTTGCTTACTATCATGTTGATACCACTGAAAACGGAAATACCTACAGTATAACAGGACGCGTACCGGCTCTCTTAAACGGAACCCGCGTAAACCTGTGGCTGGTGTTTGACAGTGAAAATCCCCGCGGATACATTGCCGGTGCTCAGACTGATTACGAAAACGGAGAAACCCTTACCGTTGCAAAGAATCTGATTCAGCTGAAAGACGGAGACAAACTGGATTTCCTGTGTGACTATTATTCCTACAAGGGTGAATACCTGGACAGCTATAAGTTAGGCGAACAGATGACAATCCGTGGCACTCCGGTAATCAGCAACGAAGATGTGGGAACGGGAGCAGTAAAACTGACCTACCGCTTTACTGACATCTATAACCAGGTATACTGGAGTGAAGCACTGGAACGCTAAAATCCACTTGCTTTTTTCCTAAAAAGTGATAAAATGGAGATACTATGACAGCAGAAGAATTCTACAAAAAAATAATGGCAAGCCCTGATTTACAGCAGGCACTCGAAGACGCAACGGACAACGGTGCACTCGCCGCATTTCTTTCTTCTAACGGATGTACCGCAAGCGAAGACGAGTTTACTGCCTGTATAGCTTCTCATTCGTAAGTTTTTCCTTCTCACACAGCTCAGGATGCACGATTTTCTGTTGCATCCTGATTTTCATTTTAAACACACATTGTACGCATATTATAATTGTTAAAATCCATAATATCCGCTATAATTTAACCAAAGGGAGAATGTCGTATGAAAAAAGGCCGTTCACTTCTGTTTGTTGTTTTTCTGGTTGCATTAAGCGCAGTATTGTTTTCCTGCTCACAGATAGGAACCGGTTCTGTAGCGTTTCATTTTGATGCACAGTTTATAGAACAGGTAAACCGTTACCGCCAGTCTGAACCAAGTCCCATTCCGTCACGTTCAGCACTGGACTCCTACATAAACGGAACTACATACGTAGAAGTAAAACTTGAAGGCGACAAAGAATTAAGCCAGACCTATCCGTTAACAGAAGACCTTTCCATAGAGTTTGAAGGA
>CACXCG010000048.1 GCA_902766125.1 uncultured Spirochaetaceae bacterium
TCCGTCAAAACTGGTTGAATATGCACGCGCAGTCTATCGTCGTGGTGCAGAAGTAAATCAGATGATGAAGGTTGTCGGTGAAGAAGGAACAAGCCTTGAAGACTTTATGGTTTATCTTAAGAGTGAATTCCTTGATGCCGTTTACATGCAGCAGGACAGCTTTGATGATATCGAAGGTGCCTCAAGTGTTGAACGCCAGAATTATGTGTTCCGCAAGATTGTTACCATACTTGGTTCAAGTTTTGCTGTTCAGGAAAAAGATGAAGCACGAAACTTCTTCAATAACCTGCGCCAGAACTTCATCGATATGAACTACAAGCAATTCAACAGTGCCGAATTTAAGGCTGCTGAAAAAGCTGTTGATAAAACATACGCTGACAAGGGCGGTTCTCTGGGTTCAGAGGCAAAAGCACTGCTCAAGGACGGTGAATAATGAATAAGGTATACAGCAAAATAGAAAGCATTAACGGAAGCGTTATTACTGTTCGTGCAAAGGGTGTAAAGCTCAATGAACTTGCAGAGATTCAGACCCGCTTCGGTGTTTCACTTGCAGAAGTTAACAAGATTGACGGCGATGTCGTTTCGCTTCAGGTTTTTGCAGGCGGACGCGGTGTTGCAACAAACGATCAGATTCGTTTCCTTGGTAACGAAATGAAGGTTTCGTTCAGCGACAATCTTCTGGGCCGTATTTTTAACGGTTCAGCAGAACCCCGTGACCATGGTCCTGCACTTGCAGAAAATCTGGTTGAAATCGGTGGTCCTTCTGTTAACCCGTCAAAGCGTATTACTCCTAACCGTATGATTCGTACCGGTATTCCGATGATCGACATCTTTAACACACTGGTTGTGTCTCAAAAGCTGCCAATCTTCTCTATTTCCGGTGAACCTTACAACCAGCTGCTTGCACGTATTGCTATGCAGGCAGAAGTTGACGTAATTGTTCTTGGCGGTATGGGTCTTAAATACGATGACTACCTGTTCTTTAAGAATACACTCGAAGAGGGTGGTGCTCTTTCAAAGACAGTTATGTTCATTCATACTGCTGCTGACCCGACGGTTGAATGTATGAAGATCCCTGACCTGTCACTTGCCGTTGCAGAACAGTTTGCTCTGCAGGGAAAAGACGTTCTGGTTCTTCTTACCGATATGACCAACTTTGCAGACTCCATGAAGGAAATTGCAATTACTCAGGAACAGGTTCCGTCAAACCGCGGTTACCCGGGAGACTTGTATTCACAGCTTGCAAGCCGTTACGAAAAAGCAGTTGACTTCTCAGACTCTGGTTCAGTAACCATTCTTGCAGTTACCACAATGCCTGGTGATGACGTTACTCACCCGGTTCCCGATAACACCGGTTACATTACCGAAGGTCAGTTCTACCTTAAGGGCGGCCACATTGAACCGTTTGGTTCACTGTCTCGTCTTAAGCAGAACGTTAACAATAAGACCCGTAAAGACCACCGTGCACTTATGGACAACATGATCCGTCTGTACAGCCAGTACCGCGATACACTCGAAAAGAAGAGCATGGGCTTTGCAATGAGTGAATGGGATGCAAAACTCTTAAAGTACGGTGAACTGTTTGAAAAACAGATGATGGACTTGAGTGTTAACATTCCTCTGGAAGAAGCACTTGATAACGGCTGGAAGATTCTTGCCTCTTGTTTTGAAAAGCAGGAGACCGGTCTTAAAACTGAATTGATAGAGCAGTTCTGGCCCAAGGCATGAGGTGACCGATGGCAAAGATTAAGCTGACTAAAAATGAGCAGAAGGCACAGAAAGACGCGCTCAAAATGTATGAGCGTTATCTTCCTACGCTTACGCTTAAAAAACAGCAGCTGCAGTCTGAAATCCGCACCATAGATGAAAAGGCCAAATCGGTTCGTGCCGAAAAACAGGCACTGGAAGAAGACTTCCAGAAATGGATATCGGTCTTCGGTGAAAAAGAAGCATTCAAACCCGGAATGGTGACTGTAAAGAACATCAAGAAAGGTTGGGGCAACATAGCCGGAGTTAAGATTCCCATTTACGAGGGAGCTGATTTTGGTCGCGGTGATTACGATTTGTATTCTACTCCGTTGTGGATAGATATGGCTGCAGACCGCATGGAAAAAGAGCTGGAGCTTGACCTGGAGGCCGAAGTTCTTGACGAGCAGGTTCGCCTGTTGTCTCAGGAACTCAGAACAACAACTCAGCGTGTTAATCTGTTTGAAAAGGTAAAGATTCCCGAAACAAAACGCAATATCAAAAAGATTGGCGTATTTTTGGGAGATGAACAGGTTGCTGCCGTTGTGCGTTCTAAGATCTCCAAGAAAAAACTGCAGGCTGTCGCAGAAAAACAGGATGATGATTCTGTTGTTGAAGAAAAGAAAGGTAAGGGGGCTAAAAAATGATTGTACCTATGAAGAAAGTCTCCATCGTTATTCTTGACTCAACACGCCGTGAATCGGTAAAACAGTTACGTCATCTGGGACTGGTTCATCTTGAAGAACTGACTGGTTCTGGTCCGGTGCTGCAGGCTTTTAAAGAAGCCTCTCAGGAAACAGACAAAGCACTTGCAATTCTTGAAGAAATTAAACTTAAGAAAAACAAGGTTACCCAGCAGTCTCTGGTGAATGTGTCATCTCCGCGCGAAAAAGCACAGGAAATTATTGCTGCAAATGACCGTAAAAAGTCACTGCTTGATCGCATAGCGCAGGATACACAGGAACTTGAACGGCTTTCAAACTGGGGTTCTGTTGATCCTGCAGATTTTGTAACGCTTGCTTCTAAGGGAACGTTCCTATACATGTACGAAATTCCCGAGAGTAAGTATTTTTCAATTGACGAAACCGTTAAGACGATTTTAGTTAATCGTTCTAACAATCTGGTTCGTTTTCTGCTTTTGTCGGAAACAGAAGTTCTTGAACGGCCTGCTGGTCTTCCGCCCGAAGCCTATGCGGTTCCGCTTCCCGAGCGTTCTACCAGTCAGATAGCTGCTGACATCGGTAACGCAGAAGCTGAAGTTGCCCGCATAGAAGCTCAGTTAGTAAAAGAAAAGTCATTTACTGATGCACTGGTTGCATACCGTGAAAGTCTTGCTTCTGACATTGAGTTTGAAAACGTGTACAGCGGAATGGGTCGTGATATCGAAAGCGATACTGCAGATATAACTGCAATTGCTGCTGAAGATGAACAGCCTGTTCCTGCAGAAAGTGCCAGTCCGACAGCGCTTGCATGGCTTACCGGTTATGTTCCCGTTGACAGTTTTGATGCTTTCAAAGCTGCCTGTGCGGAAAACGGATGGGCCTATGCTGCAACTGAACCGGAAAGTGAAGATCCAACTCCAACAAAGCTTAAGAACAACAAGCTGGTAAGCCTTATTTATCCGCTTACTGACTTTTTGGGTGTTAACCCCGGCTACACGGAATTTGATATTTCTTCATGGTTCCTGCTGTTCTTCTGTGTGTTCTTTGCAATGATCTTTGGCGATGCAGGCTATGGTGCACTGATTGCACTGGTTGGTCTTTTCCTTGCCTGTAAGAGTAAAGGAACACGTACTGTTGGTGCGCTGGTTACCGTCCTGGGACTTTCTACCTGTGTGTGGGGCGTGCTTACCTGTTCATGGTTTGGCATTCCGGCAGACAAACTGCCGCCCGTACTGGTAGATCTTTCGTTTGCACCTATTTCGTCTGCAAAGAATCCTGCGCGCTACAGTCAGAATCAGATGGAATTCTGCTTTATGCTCGCTCTGGTTCAGCTGACGGTTGCGCATTTGAAATGCATTATTGCAAACCGGAAGAGCCTTAAGTGTCTGGGTGACATTGGTGCACTCATGCAGTTATGGGGTATGTTCTACGTTGTATTCAATATGGTTGTAGACGGAACTCGCTTCCCGCTTGCAGATACAGGAAATCCCATTCCTATATTTGGAGGGGCAATTGTTCTTCCGTCAATAACACCGCTTGTGTGTATTACGGTTTTGGGCATAGGCTTTGTCTTAAGCTTTATCTTCTCTAACTACGAAGGAAGTGTAGGTAAGTCAGTGCTTGAAAGCTGCAAGAATATCATCAGCGTTCTTTTGGGTGTAGTTAACGTATTCTCAGATACGGTTTCTTACATCCGTCTGTGGGCTGTTGGACTTGCGGGTGCTGCAATCAGCAATACGGTAAACACTATGGCAGGACCAATGCTTGGCAAAATGCTCTTCTTCATACTGGGAGTCATTCTGCTTGTCTTTGGTCATGGATTGAACATGGTGCTCAACCTTCTGTCAGTTGTAGTTCATGGTGTGCGTCTTAACACACTTGAATTCTCTCAGCATTTGGGCATGACCTGGAGCGGAACAAAATACGATCCGTTCAGGGAACGTGCGTAAGGTATAAAGACGGTTCTTCTGCAGCCTCTAAGCAGACTGCAGATGTCTACTTTTTTGTAATTAGTGGTGCAGTGCACTGCGTTAAATAAGGAGTTTCTTATGAATTTGGGAATGATTGGTGCTGGTGTAGTAATGGGTATTGCTGCAATTGGTAGTGCTATCGGAATTGGTATTGCCGGACAGGGGGCAATTGGTGCATGGAAGCGTTGCTATCTTAACAACAAGCCCGCTCCGTTCCTGCTGCTGGTTTTTGCTGGTGCTCCTCTTACTCAGACAATTTACGGTTACCTGCTTATGTCTTTCATGCTCAACTCATCTCAGGATCCGCTGTTCCTTCTGGGTCTTGGTGTTGCATGTGGTCTTTCTATGTGTATGTCTGCTATTGCACAGGGAAAAGCTGGTGCTGCAGGTAGTGATGCAATGGGTGAAACAGGAAAAGGCTTTGTTAACTACATCATGGTTGTAGGTCTTTGCGAATCTGTTGCTCTGTTCAGCCTCGTATTTGGTATGCTGGCAATCTAAACTGCTTACCGCTTACTCTAAGCCGCATCCTCTAACGGGTGCGGTTTTTTTTGTTTCTGAAAATCTTGCGTGTAAGGTATTGGGTGTGCTATACTTTACGCATGGCTTCTTATAAAACAACCCGTACTGTCAGCATCGGCGGTAGAGACGGTATTGCACAGGTCTTTGTCGGCGGATCTTCTCCGGTTACCATTCAGACAATGTGGAAAGATTCTATTGTCGATGTGTCTGAAAATTCAGAACATTTAGAACAGATTCTGCGCGATATTGCAAGTCTTAAAATGCTGGGATGCGACATTATCCGTTTTGCAGTTCCTGATACCGAAAGCGCTCTTTCCTTACGGCTTATTCAGTCAAAAACAGATGTTCCCCTGGTTGCAGACATACACTTTGACTATCGCTTAGCCCTTGCGTGTCTGGATGACTCTAAAGCGGGAGTTTCTGTCGGTGCAATCAGAATAAATCCGGGCAATATAGGCAGTACAGACCGTGTAAAAGCTGTCGTTGAAGCATGTCAGGCGCATAAGGCTGCCATCAGAATTGGTGTTAACAGCGGAAGTCTTCCCAAAGATCTTGCACAGAAAGTAGAAGATGGAAGTTTAGACCGCTCAGAAGCACTCAGTCAGACTGCGCTGCGTGAAGTTTCTGTTCTTGATCAGCTGGGATTTAAAGACGTAGTGGTAAGCATGAAAGCTTCCAGTGTAGAAGAGACTATAAAAGCAAATGAAGCTTTTGCCCGCGTAAGTGATGTTCCCCTGCATATTGGCGTTACCGAAGCAGGGCCCCTTATAACCGGTGTGGTAAAAAGTACGCTTGCCTTCAGTCATCTTTTAAGAGAAGGAATCGGTTCTACCATCCGCGTAAGTCTTTCCAGTTCCCCTGAAAACGAAGTTATTACCGGCCGTGAGATTTTACACGAGTGTGGTTTACGGAAAGGCGGTGTTACGCTGGTAAGCTGTCCCCGCTGCGGACGAATGGGCTTTGATGTTCTCGGTTTTATGCAGCGCTGGCAGAAGGAACTGCTTTCGTTAAAAAAAGATGTAACTATAGCCGTCATGGGTTGTGTTGTTAATGGACCCGGAGAAGGAAAACATGCTGATTTGGGTATTGCAGGCGGCGGTGACAGTGTAATTCTGTTCAGAAAAGGAAAAATAATCCGCACAATTTGTGCAAAAGATGCCGATACTGAATTCAGGAAAGAATTGGAGTTATTGTAATCATGCAAAAGAGTGTTGTCAGAATTGTATTTGTGTCTCTTTTTTTGTTCTGTACAATGGATACCTTTGCTCAGGTAAAACGCCCTTCAGAAGGAAACGAAGACTGGCGCCTTCTTATAAAAGCTCAGAATTGTTTTATTTCCGGAGACTTTGGCTCTGCGCTTTCGTATGCAGAAGCTGCAAAACAGAGCAGACGTCAGCAGATAGACTGGGAAGTGTATACTCTGGAAAATACGCTTAAAAATTCGCGCATAAGAAAAGCAAATGACAAACTTGATGTTGTGCTTACGGAACTTAAAACCTATAGCACGGCTGCATCAGAAATTGCAGAATCTTATGTTGCGCAAAAGGGTATTGATTTCTTTGATAATTCGTTTACAAAACTGGTAACCTATGTTGAGTCTTTGCATGTGTATCCCGAAGCAGACTGTCTTGTAGGAAAGGTGTATGAGTTAGACGGCGAAACAACTCTTGCCATTCAGTTTTTACAGGATGCCTATCGCAATGCAGACAAACTTAATGTTTCTGATGAACGTTATGATATTCTGTATCATCTTGCAATGCTCAGCTATAATACCGGAGATGACGAATCCTATGAAACCTATCTGCTTCTGATTCTTAAAGATGATCCGCAGTATACAAATACCGCCTATCTGAATGCACTGGTGCGTACTATCAGTACCGATAAACCGGGAACTATGGAAAAGTTCTTTAAGCTGTATCGCTCAAATCGTGATGTTTCATTAAAATCTCTTGCATCAATTGCTGAATATTATGCCGGCTTAGGAGAAGATGCAAAAAGTCTTCGTGCCTCTGCACTCGGTTCTGTGATTGCCTTTACCATGATGTACGAAACCCTGCAGGAACGGCTTACGGCATGGGAATACACAGACCTTCCGTCTATGCTCAAAGATGCCAGCATGTATGCAGATATCCTTCAGTGGGGAAATGAAAACAACGTGTGGAAGTTATTCTGCGAGTTTGGAGATGCAGTGCTGCAGTCCGGCTGTCTTATTTTCTCTAATGAACTGTTTACCGCTCTTGCAGAAGGCTTACCCGAAGAATACTGGCGTAAGCGTGCAGAAAACCGCTTAGTGCGTTAAACTTTTAGTATTCCAGTCCCAGACCTATAAAAAGTTCCCATTTAGGTACGTTATTTCGCCAAGAAGTATCTATAAAGCGCGAAAGAACTGCCCGTCCCACATCTACACCGAAGCTTGCGCGTACAACATAACTTTTCCAGCTTGCAGGATGAACAAGAACTTCAATTCCCGCATTGTAAAATCCATCTTTCCAGAAAAACGTTCTACCGGTGGCTGCATTTTCGGTAAGAGCCACATCAATAAACGGAGAGAGCTGCAGTTCAAAATCAAGATACGGAAACAGTTTGTTGGGAATCCAGGTCATGACTTTCAGAAAACCGTTTCGTTCTTCGTACGGACCAAACAGTTTTAATCCCCAGCCAACCCAGTCTGTTGTTATAATGTGGACAGGTACGTCCAGTTTGAATACCAGTGCCTGTGCTGTTTTAACCTGTGCCTGACTGTCACGGGTGCCGCGCAGCATGTCGCTTATACGCGTTGTTGTGTTGTAGGCAGTGTACAAATAAAAGGAAGTTGTTATGCCCGCATACTTCCACGCTTTGTACAGCTTAAGGTCTATGTCAGCATTTGCAGAAATCTGTTCAGTTCTAAAGTTCCAGGAGGCACCGCTTCCTGCAGTAAAGGTAAAGCCTTCCCGTAAATTTGTTTTCCAGGTAAGGTCAGAGGCAGAAATTGCCTGCCGTAAGCCAAAGGTTGGTCCGTAAAGATCAGCGGTGTTTATGACACTGTCTATGGGATCCCAGTGGTAGGTAAATGTTGCGGACGGGGTATAGGTGACAGAAATCGTATCTGCAATTTTTCCAAGGCTTACCGGAAGCGACACGGAAGCACCTTCGGTTAAGTAAAAAGAATCTCCGTGAGCCGTGTATTCATTTTTGTATGCCAGTGACTGGGTAAATGAAAGCTGAAGGCTAAGAGGTCCCAGCGGAATTGCCGTTGAAAGCCCTGTGCTGTAAGAAAGGTCAGGAGTTGCTTCTCCTATGCACCAGTCAAAAGAAAAAGAGTTGTTAAAAGAGTTTTGCAGTATACCGGTTTTGAATGGAAAGTTATAGCTTGCGTTCAGGCCAATATGGTGTTCCTGGTTATTGTTAATCAGGTATGTTGCTTCTGTGTTAAGGGGTTCAAGCAGTCCCAGAAAGTTTGTGTCCTTGAGCTTTACCTTTACCGTAAGTCCGCTGTTTGAATTGTAGGTTACATACGGAAGTGCAAGCAGGTGAAACGAATCTTTCATGGATGCAACAACGGTAACCGGCGTTATACTGTTTTCTTCACTAAGCTCTGTGTAGGTCAGGTTTATGTCTTCAAACTGGCGCAGATTTTCAAGCTGAACTTTTATTGTCTGAATGTATGCTTCCAGTTCCTCTTTTGAAGCAAAAGTTTTTTTTGTATCAACGCTTACAAAACGTTCTATTGCACCCGGATTTGTCAGTCCCCGGACATCATACGTTACCGACTTAATCTGGTACGTATTTGGCGAATCCTTTTGTGCAGAAAGCGGAAGCAGCAGAAAAAGTGAAAGCAGAACTTCCAGAGCAAGTGCAATATGTTTTTTCATTTACCGTGCTCCGTAATTCTGTTGAATCCAGTTCTTGTAAGTGCCCGACTGAATGTGTTCTATCCATTCCTTGTGTGACAGATACCACTTAACCGTCATGCGTAAGCCCTGTTCAAAGGTCATCTTGCGTTCCCAGTTAAGTTCTTTTTTTATTTTTGAACAGTCTATTGCATAGCGTGCATCGTGTCCAGGTCTGTCGGTTACGTGTGTGATTGTTTTTTCTATGTCTGCCTGGTTAAGGTTTGCTTCCTGGGCAGTTATTTCAATCAGTTTGTGCAGAAGCGTAATGTTCTGCCATTCGTTTTCACCGCCAATGTTGTATTTCTGTCCGCACTGTCCGTCGTTTACAATCTGCCATACTGCGCGGTTGTGGTCTTCGACATAAATCCAGTCGCGGATGTTTTTTCCTTCTCCGTAGACAGGAAGCGGTTTTTGCTGAGTCATATTCAGTACCATGAGCGGAATCAGTTTTTCGGGGAACTGATACGGTCCGTAATTGTTGGTGCAGTTTGAAAGCGTTACCGGAAGTGCATAGGTGTGACTGTATGCCATGACTAAATGGTCGCTTGAAGCTTTACTTGCAGAATAGGGTGAGCGCGGATCGTACGGAGTGTCTTCGCGGAAATAACCGGTGTCCCCCAAAGAACCGTATACTTCATCAGTTGAAATGTGATGGAACAGAACGTCGGTGCGCTGGTTTGCAAGAGAACAGTTCCAGTACGTGCGGGCAACATCAAGCAGGGTGTATGTTCCCAGAATGTTGGTGCGTACAAATGCCTCTGGACCTAAGATAGAACGGTCAACATGACTTTCTGCCGCAAAATGAATAACCGTATCTATGTCGTATTTTTTGAAGATTGCTTCGATTGCATTTCTGTCACAGATATCGGTCTTTTCAAAAAAATATCTTTTGCCGCCAAACTGTTTCTGAACCTGTTCAAGGTTTTCTGCGTTTCCTGCATAGGTAAGACAGTCTACGTTTACGACATTTCCGGTAAAGCCAGAATCCATAAATTCGCTCTGACCGGTTGCACTCTGTCCAAACAGATAGTTGATAAAGTTACTGCCTATAAATCCGCAGCCTCCGGTTACCAGAATATTTTTAAGTGTCCGCTGTGACATATAAACTCCTACCTGTCTGCCTTAAAACGTGGTGATTTGATAAACTTTTCAAGGCTTTCATCCCATTCAGGAAGTTTTATTTTAAGCCCTTTCTGCAGTTTATCTTTGCTCAGTACTGAATATGCAGGTCTTGCAGCCGGAGTCGGGTAGTCTGACGTAGAGCAGGGGTTTACCTGACATTCAGAGGTAATTCTTCCGTGCTTTTTTCCCAGCTCGTAAATCTTCTGTGCAAAATCAAACCAGGTAATGTTACCCAGATCAGTACAGTGATAAATACCGTAGGGAATTGCACTGTTCTTTCCGAAAAGTCCGGGCGCTTTTTCTGAGGTTTCAATTATTTTGAGAATGACGGATGCAAGTGTCGTGGTGCAGGTTGGTGTTCCTCTCTGATCGTTTACCACCTGTACACTGTCATGTGTGTTCATTGCATTTGTCATAGTGTATACAAAGTTCTTACCGTCAAAACCGTAAAGCCATGCGGTACGCAGAATGTAGTACTGTGTCATTTCTTTTTGAACTGCATCTTCTCCGTCAGACTTTGTTTTGCCATACACACCAAGCGGCTGTTTGGGACTTAATTCTGTGTAAGGTTCTGATGCACTTCCGTCAAATACATAGTCTGTGGAAATATGAATCAGTTTTGCACCAATCTGACGTGCGGTACGGGCAATGTTACGCGGACCTGCTTCATTCAGTTTTTCTGCAAGTTCCTGCTGAGATTCTGCGCGGTTAACGTCGGTGAATGCTGCACAGTTTATTACCCATTTGATTTTTCCGTGTGTCTTACCTTTACTGACAGCTCCGCCTGTTTTTGCTGCGGCACTGTCGTGAGCTGCCGCAAAAGATTCAAGTGCAAGCGGATCGGTAATGTCTACTTCAGCATCAGTCCCCACCCATGGAATGTTATGCTGATCAAGCTGCTGTGCAATTTCGCTACCCAGCATACCTTTACATCCGATAAGCCAAATCATTACATACCCCTTTTATGTGCGTAAAGTATACTGTTTTATGCGTTTTTTTTCAATTGCCAAGCCATGCAGCATACATGTCAAAGTACTGTCCGTTGGGGTCAAATGCAGGATGTTTCGTATCTTTTTCTGAAAGAACAGGGCTGTCTTTTCCCGGCCATTCTATGCCGATTGTTGCATCGTTCCACAAAAGTCCGCCTTCATCTTCCGGATGATAAAAGTCCGTGCATTTGTAGGCAAATACTGCGCTGTCACTTAGTACTTGAAATCCGTGTGCAAATCCCTGGGGAATATAAAACTGATTCTGTTTTTCTGAATCAAGTATAACACCGTGCCACTTTCCAAACGTAGGTGAACCACTGCGTAAATCTACTGCAACGTCAAATACTTTTCCGCTGACTGCGCGCACCAGCTTTCCCTGAGGATGCTGTTTCTGAAAATGCAGACCGCGAAGTACTCCTTTCGAAGAAGAAGACTGGTTGTCCTGCACAAAGGTCATAGTAAGACCTGCTGCTTCAAAATCTTTCTGGCTGTATACTTCAAAAAAATATCCGCGTGAATCACCAAACACTTTTGGCTGCACTTCATATAATCCTTTTATGGGACATTCTTTAAATTCAAACATGTTTTCTTGTCTCCGCAATGTACCGTAAATATTCTCCGTAGGTTGTCTTGTAGGTTTTTGCCATGCGTAACAGATCTTCTTTGGTAATCCAGTCGTTAGCAAATGCAATTTCTTCAATACAGCTTACATACATGCCCTGCCGTTTCTGAATGGTTGCAATAAAGTTTGATGCCTCAAGCAGACCGTCATACGTACCGGTATCAAGCCATGCCATACCACGACCCAGCAGCTCTACATTCAGTTTTTTCTGTTCAAGGTACGTGTTGTTTACTGCGGTAATTTCAATTTCGCCGCGGGCAGAGGGTTTTACATTCTTTGCAATCTCTACTACACTGTTGTCGTAAAAATAAAGTCCGGGAACTGCGTAGTTTGATTTTGGCTGTGCAGGTTTTTCTTCAATGCCTAATACTTTTCCGTTATCATCAAATTCAACAACACCGTATGCTGTGGGATCTTTAACGTAGTATCCGAAGATAACTGCTCCGCCTTCAGTCTGCGTTTTTTGTGCTGCTTTCTTCAGTGTCTGTGTAAATGACTGACCGTAAAAAATATTGTCTCCCAGTACCAGTGCAACACTGTCGTTACCAATAAATTTTTCTCCGACAATAAATGCATCTGCAAGACCGCGCGGACTTTCCTGAACTGCATATTCAAAATGCATTCCAAGCCATGCACCGTCAGAAAACAGTTCCTTAAAAAGTACAATATCTCTTGGCGTTGAAATGACCAGTACATCCCGTATTCCTGCAAGCATAAGAACGCTTAACGGGTAATACACCATAGGTTTGTCGTATAAGGGTAAAATCTGTTTTGAAACAGCCTTTGTGATGGGGTAAAGACGGGTTCCGGATCCGCCTGCAAGAATGATTCCTTTCATGCATTCAGTATACTCTGATTTGCTGTTTGGCGCAACTGTTTCAATTCGTGCATAAAAAAAGCACCCCCTGTAAGGAAGTGCTTTAGGTAGTGGCAAGTGGGATCGAACCACCGACATACGGAATATGAGTCCGTTGTTCTACCGACTGAACTATGCCACCGTGAATGATGGTACTATATCAGAATGTAATTTTTTAGTCAAGTAAGCCGGAAGATAATCTCTTGTTGCCGATATACGCTTAACTAGCTTTATGATACGCAAGGAGTTCAAAATTGCAATTTTGAACTCCTTGCTCTCCACTTTATTCTCTTAGCGTAATGTTGCGTTGGGGCGGAGGGTTTTTGCAAATGTTACCAGCTGCTGCATCTGGGTTTCGGTGTAGGGCTGCATCTTTTCGTAAGAAGGATCAAGACAGTGATCGTTTCTAAACGGAGCAAAGTACCAGGCAGCATCAGGCGGAAGCAGTGAAGCCATTGTGCTTATATCTTCCTGTTTGACTAAAGACGGAACCAGTACGGTCCTCCATTCGCGTTCTTCTTTGGGATAGGTTTGCATAAGTGAAATAGTCTGGCTGAGTGCTGTCTGTATTTTTTCTGCACTGTCACTGCATCCTAAAAGTGAATATTTTTCTGGAGCAGTTTTTATATCCATTGCAATGTAGTCAGGCCTTGTCTGGGGATTAAGCCACAGATCCTTGAGCTTTTGCGGAAACAGTCCGTTTGTATCAAGCTTTATTTTTAATCCCAGCTGTTTGGCTTCTGTAATGATCGGGGTAAGATACGGACTTAACAGTGCTTCTCCGCCAGAGACTGCAAGCCCTGATAATACATTTTTTCGTTTTTGCAGGTGAGAAATAATCTGATCGAAGGTTACCCATTCATCAGAATTATAATCCTGATTATTTTGAGAAACAAGTTCTGTGTTGTAGCAGTACGGACAGCGCAGGTTGCATCCGCATAAAAATACTGCTGCAGCCACCCGGCCCGGAAAGTCCACCAGTGATGTTTTGATGAGCGTTCCGACAGGGTGGTGAGCGTTATATTCAGGCAATGACAGCTTCTTTTGTCTGTGCATTCAGCAGAGCGTCAAGTTCATCTACTGAGTGTGCACGGCCAAGTTCTATACCGTAAGAGTCACGGATGATTGCTGTCGGAGTAGAAAATACTCCCTGTGCAGCTGCCTGTTCAAGACCTGCATCGGTATCTACATCAATCTGTACACCAGAGAGTGCACTGCGTGAAAGATACTGTTTTACCGGCGGGCAGTTGGGGCAAACCTGACGGAAGTACAAAACATAAGATGCAGGTTTACCGTTTGCAGCGGTTGCAGCAGTAGTAGTTGTGTATGCCTTTGTTCCGCCTTCACCTGCAATGGTTGCAGAACTGCGTTCATTGCGTTCTTCTTCATCGCATACTGCTGCCTGTTCGTTGCGGCTTTCTTCTATGCTGAACAGTTTTCGCTGTGCATATTCATCACGTTTACCTTTGTTCCAGTTGCGTACGGCACGGTAATATCCCACAATACGTGCATACACTTCTGTTTCTGTTCCGTGAACCTGAGCGATTTCTGCTTTTGTGCGCTCAATGTCCGCTTCAATCTGCTCGAGAGTACGTTCTCCCGAGCGTTCTGTTACACTTTCATTCATTTCCATTTTAATAACATCCTCCCGTATGTTATATCGACTGCACATTTCCCTGTGCTTTAAGATAGTTTGCTTTTTCTTCTTCTAGCTGACGTAACCGCTCTCTGAGTGCTGCTTCTTTTTCTGCCTTGCACTTAGGACATTCAAACTGCTGTCCGTTTAAGTAACCGTGAATCTTACAGATTGAATACGTAGGACTGATGGTTACATACGGAACGCGGTAGTTTGTCATGATGGTACGGACTAAGTCACGGCATGCGCGCCAGTCTTTTATCTGTTCACCCATAAAGGTGTGGAATACAGTTCCGCCGGTGTAGCGTGTCTGCAATGCTTCCTGATGATCCAGTGCTTCAAAAATGTCTGCAGTGTAATCAACCGGCAGCTGCGTACTGTTTGTATAGAACGGATCTTCTTTTCCACTGGTAATGATTCCCGGGAAGTTCTGAACATCATGACGTGCAAGACGGTATGAGGTACTTTCTGCGGGAGTTGCTTCCAGGTTAAACAGTTCTCCTGTTTTTTCCTGATAGTCCTGCATACGGCTTCTCATGTGGTCAAGCACTTTGCATGCAAAATCTTTTCCTTCCGGAGTAGAAATATCTTTGTGCAAAAAGTTAAGACAGCATTCATTCATTCCGCACAAACCGATTGTGTTAAAATGATTTTTTAATGTCTTAAGGTAACGGCGTGTGTAGGGGAACAGTCCTCCGTCCAAGAGACGCTGTATTACCTTTCGCTTAATGCACAGACTTTCTTTTGCAAGATCCATAAGGTAGTCAAGCCGCGCATAGAATTCAGTTTCATTGGTTGCAATAAATCCAATCTGCGGAAGGTTAATGGTAACGACGCCAAGACTTCCGGTAAACTCATCGCTTCCAAAAAGTCCTCCGCCTCGCTTTCGTAATTCACGTTTGTCCAGGCGTAAACGGCAGCACATACTGCGCACGTCTGACGGATCAAGATCAGAGTTAATGAAATTCTGGAAGTAGGGAGTTCCGTACTGACTTGTCATCTGGAACAGAAGCTGAGCGTTTTCAGAATCCCAGTCGAAGTTCTTGGTGATATTGTATGTCGGAATAGGATAACCGAATCCGCGTCCTGCTGCATCGCCTTCAAGCATAAGCTTAATGAACTGACGGTTAATCATGTCCATTTCTTTCTGGCAGTCACCGTAGGTAAAGTCCATTTCCTTTCCGCCGACAATAGCTTTTTTGTTTTTAAGGTCTTCCGGGCACATCCAGTCCAGCGTGATGTTTGTAAAGGGAGCCTGACTTCCCCAGCGGCTGGGTGTGTTAACGCCGTAGATATAGCTCTGAATGCACTGACGAACCTGAGTTTCATTTAAGTTATCAACTTTTACAAACGGAGCAAGGTAGGTATCGAATGAACTGAATGCCTGAGCACCTGCCCATTCATTCTGCATGATGCCCAAAAAGTTTACAATCTGATTTACCAGTGTTGAAAGATGAGTTGCGGGAAGGGAAGTAATCTTGTCGGGTACTCCGCCTAAGCCTTCCTGAATCAACTGACGCAGACTCCATCCTGCACAGTAACCGCTGAACATGGAAAGATCATGAATGTGGAATGCACAGGTCTGATGAGCATTTGCAATTTCCGGTGTATAAATGTTTTTAAGCCAGTAGTTAGCCGTAATGGTTCCTGAGTTGTGCAGAATCAATCCGCCCAGAGAAAAGTTTACGTTTGCATTTTCGTTTACGCGCCAGTCGCTCTGACTTAAGTAACCGTCCATGGTCTTTGAAATATCCAGCATAAGCTGTTTTGCATCGCGCATTGCAGAATGCCGTTCGCGGTACAGAATGTATGCTTTTGCAACTTCAACTTCTTTGCTTTCAATAAGGACTGTTTCTACGGTATCCTGAATTTCTTCTATGGCAGGAATAGAATGTGCACGCTGTCCTGCAAGCAGAAGACGCAGTCGTTCTTCTACGCGGTCGGTAAGTTCCTGAGCTTTATCGGGATCTGCATGTTTTTGTACTGCAATGATTGCTTTGCCGATTGCAGCTTCAATTTTGCGACGGTCATAGGTTGCAATGTCGCCAGATCTTTTTACTACTTTTGTAAGCACTCCTTCGGTGCCTTCTTCGTTTGCGGTTCCCAAAAAACTTTTCCATTCAGGGAACACAGACTGCTCATTCACTTTTTGCCCCTCCCAATGAATTTACTTCGGTTATAAATTCTTCAAGGCTGTTAAAATGCTTGTATACGCTTGCAAACCTGATGTATGCAACTTTATCCACCTGGTTCAAGCGGGTAAGGGTAAGCTCTCCCAGTTCGCTGGTTGCAATTTCGCGTGCAAGCTTTCCGCGAAGATATGCTTCGTCTTCTATTTCGGTAACGATCTGTTCTACCATGCTGGTTGAAACAGGACGCTTTTCGAGTGCACGTTCAATTCCTTTTGCAAGTTTATCGCGGTCAAACGGCTGCCGTCTTCCGTCACGCTTTACGACCATAAACGGTTTTTCTTCAATGCGTTCGTAGCTGGTAAAACGGAAACCGCATGAAAGACATTCCCTTCGTCTGCGGATGCTTTCTCCGTTAGCCATTGTGCGTGATTCTATAACTTTGTCATCTGCTTTTCCGCAGTTAGGACAGCGCATGTGCACCTCTTTTTGAATTTAGGTGCGGTCGTGCCGGGTATGCTGCGTACATACCCTTATTACGAGTTTCCCCACCCAAGTCTATAATACTCCAGGATTGCATGGTTTGCAAGTGCAGATTTTGTAGAATTTTCAAAAAAATCTTGAATTTTTTGCACCGTAAAACCTATGTTTGTATAGTCTAGGTGCGGTTCTGCATTGCTAAAGTTTTGCGGTATGCTTCTTCCATGCTGATGCGGAATAAGACAGGAACAAGCGTTGTAATGCGCCGTATGTTTTTTCTGCCGTTTCGTGCGTTCCATGCACAGGATATGCGGTGCCAGAACTGAGCTATCTGCGGAATAAAGGTAAGGGTAAGCGAAAGACTGTCTGCAAACGGAGTGCTGTCTTTTTTTGTCAGTGCGTGCTCTATGCTTCTGAAGCCTTCTGTAAACTGAGGCGTGCTTGTCGTCCGGTAAAATACTGAACTTAATGAAAGCGACAGGGTAAGTCGGACAGCAAGCGTTACATACTGCATCTGAGGTTTTAAAAGCTGCTCTATGTCTTGAAGGTTTACGGATTGTGGCAAACCGTTTTCTACCAGATTGAGTATGACGGAAAACAGAAGAAAAAAGACTGCGTAAAAAAAAGCAGGCAGCAGGTCGTATAAAACGTCACGAACAGAGAAGTGCAGGACGGTAAGCGAAAAAATCAGAATGAACAGGATGGAAATTCCTGCAGCCTTTGCGGGAACAAAAAATGCGCCCGTTGCTAAAACAAGCAGCAGTATTACTTTTAGTGCAGGATTAGTGCGGTGTAAGAAACTGTTTCCCGGCCGGTATAAGAAAAAGTTCATGACTTCCACACCAGATCAGAAAGTGAATGATAGGATACAAGCGGATTCCGGATGCCCCATTGCGAAAGGTCCTGTGAAAGTGCAGCTTCCGGTATTCCGTCAAATACAACGCTTCCTTCATGCAGAATGATAAACCGGTCAGCAAGTGCAAGACATTTTTCCAGCTCGTGAGTAAGAATGATAATGGTTTTTTTCTGCTTGTGTAACTGTGTAATCAGTGCATTGACATCACAGACTCCGGGATAGTCAAGGTTTGCATACGGTTCATCAAAAATAAGGATGTTCCGTTTCATTGCAAGAATGGATGCAACGCACAGTCTGCGCTTTTCTCCGCCCGAAAGTAGGTGAGACGGAAAGTCTGCTTTTCCTGCTAAATGTACATCTGCAAGTGCCTGCGAAACAATGCCGGGAATTTCTTTTTTGTTTATCTTCTGATTCCGGGGACCTACTGCAACATCTTCTTCCGGGGTGTCTCCCAGTATCTGTGTTGCTGCTTCCTGAAACACTAAGCCGGGTTTTTCTGATGTAAGACAGGTACCTTCTGTCGGTTTCATAAGCTGTGCAATAATTGCCATGAGGACGCTTTTGCCGCTTCCGTTTGCTCCTCCTACAACCGTAAGGGATCCTTCCGGAATTTCTATGCTTACATTTTTCAGGGCAACAACCGGCGCCGCTCCGTATGCTTGAGGTGCAAATACTTTATACAGTCCGATCGTTTTTACGGCACAGCGCTGGTCTGTCATGAGCGTTTTATCTGCTGCAAAAGCTGAGCCTCTTCTTCTTCATCCGCCGGATACAAGAATCGTGCGGCAACAGGTCTGAGTACTGCTGCAAGCGGCACTGATATCAGAAGTTTAAGCAAATCTCCGGGAATGTAGGGAATAAAGGTAAGTGAAAGTGCTTTCGTAAAGGTAACGGGATTTCCTTTTTGCGACATCTGGAACATAAACCACGGAATGCCGGGAACATACACAATTACAAATCCAACAAGTGAAGCAAGTGCAATCCTGATCCACTGTGCAAGAGAAAACTTTTTTTCCTGAATGTGAGGAGTTCCTGCAATAAGGCCTGCAATAAGCGCTCCGAAAAAATATCCCCAGATATAACCGCCGGTAGGACCAATCAGAACTGCAATACCTCCGCGGGCTCCAGAAAATACGGGAACGCCAATACCCCCCAGAATAAGAAATAGACCGACTGCACCTGCTCCCTGAACACTACCTAAAATCAATCCAGCAAGAATGCAGAACAGATTTTGTATTGCAATGGGAACAACAGTTCCGGGAACTGGAATTGAAATGACACATCCAATGCAGATAAGGGCTGCAAATACTGCGGTGAATGCACTGCGTACTGCATTCAGTTGTGTGGTAGATTTCATTTTGTTGACCTCTTTTGTTTTGTTGACTTTTTAGCTGCAGTTGTTTTTTTAGTGACCACAGATTTCTTAGCGGTTGTTGCTTTTTTTGCACCTGCTGTTTTTTTAGCGACAGTCTGTTTTTTAGTAACCGTTTGTTTTTTTGCAACGGTTGTTTTCTTTGCAAGAGTTTGTTTCTTAGCGGTTGTTGTCTTTTTTGCTGCAATCTGTTTCTTTGCTACTGTCTGTTTTTCTGCAACAGCTGATGTTTTTTCTTCTTCTTTTGTTTCTGTTACGATGATGACAGTCGGTCCAAAGGCATGAGACCAGAAGCGAATCCACTGAGGTTTAACTCTTCCAATAAACAGAATGACAATAACCAGTATAATGCCCAGAATCACCGTGTACATAAACCAGTCACCGCAGCGTGCATACAGCGTAAGCGTATGTTTGTATACGGGAACTGCAGCAGCCATAGCGGCTTCTTCAAAAAGCGGTAAGTCCTGAATAATTTTTCCTGCAGGATCAACGACTACAGAGTAACCGCTGTTTGCACATCTGACCAGTGTCGTACGGTATTCGACTGCACGGTAACTTGCGGCAATAAAATGCTGATATTCTGCAGACTTTGAGGCTGACCATGCATCGTTTGTTATGTTCATGAATACTTCGCTTCCCATCAGGTGGAAGGTTCTGCACACATCGTTAAAGGCATCTTCAAAGCAGATGGGAACAGAGAACGAAACATATGCGTCTGGGTTGCGGTTATTGTTTCTGATAAAGTATTCGCGTTCGTCCCAGTCGGAAAGCCGGTTTTCATCAAGGGTTATGCTTGTGTATTTTTCTTTGCGATATTCAAGCGGCGTTGTGTACTGTGTATTTTCACTTATGGGAACGTTGAACAGTACAAACTGATTTCCTTTGTGCCAGCCGATTCCCATGTGTACGACATCCTGCATAAATGCCTGCATCAGCGGATTTTCTCCGTAGGGAATCTCTTCTGCAAACGGAACAAGATGACTTTTTGAATAAAAGCCGCAGTAATTTCCGCCTGCATCAAAAAAGAGTGCACTGTTGGTATAATGATTTTTATACGGATTTACGTCTGCGGTTCCGCCAATAATAAAGGGTACTCCCATGCGGTTTATAAAACCCGAAAGACTTTCGTCTGAACCATTTTCTGCGCTGTATACGGACCGGTAGTCGGGGAAGGGAAGCTGCAAAACTCCTTCGCTCCACAACACCAGGTCCGGCTCTATGCCATTTTGCCTCATGTCGGAAATGGTATTTTCGGTCAGCTGCTTTGAAACACGAACAGCCTCCCGTTCGCCCGTAATCCAGGTGTCGCAGTTCTCCTGAACAATAACGGTCTGTATTGTTTTTTCCGGTGTACGCGGTATAAGAAACTGAACTGTTCCGTAGACAACGGTAAGTGCAAACAGGACGCACAATCCTTTTGCAACATTGATGTAGCCTCTGACGCTTATTGCTGACGGTTCAGGCTTTTGTGCTAAAAGCAGTATTCCTTCTCCGGTCAGGGCACTGGTCATGCAGAACAGGAAAGAAATTCCCCATACGCCGGTTATGTCTGCAATTTGGGTAATGATCTTCCAGCGGTAAGCACCCATGCTCAGCGTTCCCCACGGATAGCCTAAAAAGTCAATTGACTTGCACCATTCCCAGAACAGATAGCAGGCGGTAAACCACAGAATGCGTTCTAACGGAGCAAATGCATGTCGTCCGCCGGTCTCTTCAAGCGTAAAACTCTTTTTTCGGTACAGGGGTAAGATATATGCTACAACGCCACAGAAACCTGCCATTCCTGCTGTTCCAAAGGCACTTGCACCCAGTGTAAAAACGGCAAAGTCGTGAAAATTTGCAAGCCACCAGCTGGAAACCAGATGAACGGTAAGCGCCTGTGTGAACCAGAGGGCAAACGCTTCTCTGCTTGATTTAACCTTAAATACTGCAGCATACAGAGGAACCAGCGAAAAAAGTGCCAGTAAGGGGCTTCCAAACGGCAGAATTTCGTTGGAAATGGAAAAAGCCTCCATAAATCCAGAAAAGATTGCACAAAAAACTTGTAAAATAATGCGAATCATTGTATTATTACTCTATATATTTACATTAAAAATTGCAAGAGTTACGGAAGGGAATTTATGGATGCGGTAATAAGTGCCCATAAGCAGGAATATGGAGAGAAGCCTGTTGTAATCGCGCAGGCACCAGGTCGATTTCATTTAATAGGGGAACATTCGTGGTTCTTCAAAGATAAAACGCTTTCAATGGCAGTAGATCTGCCGGTATATGTTGCTCTTTCTGCACGCAGTGATTCAAACGTCAGGTTTTTCTTTGTTCAGATGAATGAACGCAAGCGTGCAAATGTATCATCGCTCAAATTAAAAAAAGAAGACAAATGGGCAAATGCACTCAAAGCGATTGTCTACGGTTTTACCAGCGGCGGTTTTGAATGTAACGGCATGAATGTTACGGTCTACTCAGAAATCTTACCGTCAGCAGGGTTTGGCATTACCACTGCAATGAAAGTTGCAATGGCATGGGCTGTCCGCGACCTGCACAAGTTTAAGTGCAATGAACAGCAGATTCTGCAGGTTATTGAACGTGCCAACCGTCTGTTCCTTCAGATAGAAAACTTTAAGGCTGATAATTTTACGGCAATTTATTCAAAGCGCAATTCACTGGTGCTTACCGACCACGCAAAAGGTACCTGTGACATTATTCCGTTTCCGTTTAAGGGAAAGACCATTGTGCTTACCGATGCCCGTGTTCCCCGCATTGTTACATGGAATGAAGTGTCTCTGCAGCAACCGGAGAATGTTCTGCTTTTGGGTGAACTTAAAGAACGCCGCTCTAATGTGTACGGTGGCTGGCACTACGAAGAAAACAAGGGCGAAGTAAACGAAGTTCTTTCTGTGGTGAATGAAGATACCCGCCGCCGTCTTATCTGCATGATGAACGAACATAAGAATGTGCTTGAAGCAGAAGCGGCTCTGCGTAAGGTTGATTTTGCTGCGTTTGCCCGTGCGGTAATTGCAAGCCACAAGAGCATGCGTGACCTGTATGATATTTCCTGTCCCGAAATTGACTGGCTTTTAAAACGAGTTCAGGAACTTGATGAAAATCCGGATGATCTTCGTACTCCCGTAAACTGTGGTCGTATTACCGGAAAGGGATTTGGCCGCTGTACTTACAGTATTCTGCGCACCAGTGACCTGGAAAAATATAAGGAAAAGCTTAGTGATTACGAACGCATTTTTGGATTTGCGGCATCTTGTCACGAAGTTAAGCCTGCTGCAGGAGTTAAGTTATTGTGATTGTACTGCTGACCAACGATGACGGATATGATGCTCCAGGAATTCAGACGCTTGCAAATGTATTTGCTCAAAAGCATACCGTGTATATTGTCGCTCCTGCTCATAATCAGTCCGCTAAGTCAAGCAGTCTTACCATCACCACCAAACATGAAGTAGTTAAACGTTCTGAGTTTGGATTTCAGAGTGACGGAACTCCGGTAGACTGTGTGGTCGAAGCACTCCGGTGCGGATTGTTTCCCCAGAGACCTGATGTTGTCATTTCGGGAATAAACAGAGGCTGCAATGTGGGTACCGACATTTTGTATTCAGGGACGTGTGGGGCTGCCCGTGAAGCCTGTATTCAGGGAGTTCCTGCACTTGCACTCAGCATTGCCTGTCCCGAAGGATTTAAGGACTGTTCCTGTTCGTACCGGGGACTTGCGCAGTTTGCGTTTGACAATCTTGAAAAACTTATAAAACTGACTTCCGGTGCGAGTGACTTTGTGAACATAAATGCATCGCCTAACGGTCCGTACCGGGGGGTGCGGTATGCCACCTTGTCAAATCTTGCGTATGACGATACAGTAAAGTTAACGAAGCAGGATGACGGAAAAATGTTTGTTCAGTACATTCCTGTTTGCGATGGAACAAGAAGATCCGGCGGTGACGGAACAGATGACCGTGCGCTGGTTGATGAAGGATATATTTCGGTTTCGTGCATCAGAGCTTTGCCTGAGTGCGATATGACAGTTCCGTTTGTGGAACAGTGGGGTGGGACATGGCAGGACAAAACGCCTTAAACGAGGGAATCTCTCTGTATAACCACGGAAAATTTTCCGCGGCGCTTTCATTTTTTCTTTCTCTTCCTGAAGATGATAATATCGATGATGTAGAACTTGCATACTACATTGGCTTGTGCTATGCAAAATTAAAACGCTATGACGATGCACTTCTGTA
Organism: uncultured Spirochaetaceae bacterium; assembly: GCA_902766125.1. Taxonomy (GTDB): domain Bacteria; phylum Spirochaetota; class Spirochaetia; order Treponematales; family Treponemataceae; genus Treponema_D. The sequence continues at coordinate 23,070 of CACXCG010000048.1, forward strand.
TCTGGAACAGGTAGTCACTGCTTCCGGAGACGGCACCTCTTCCCGTAAGAATGCGGAAGCAGACCGCCTTCTGCAGTGCCGGTATCTTCTGGCAGTCATTTACTGTTTGAGCGGCCGTAAAAAGCTTGCAGAATTTGAGCTGGGTAAACTGCTTGAAATCGGCTACCGTCCGTCGTCCGTGTATGCATCACTTGCATACATAGCGTGGGAACAGAATAATCCTGATCAGAGTCTTGCGTATTATTCCAGTGCACTTGAAGCAGACAGTAACAATCCCACTGCCTTAAACGGAATGGGCTATGTGCTTGCAGAACAGAACAAAGATCTGACACAGGCACTCAGCTATTGTAAGAAAGCGCTTGACCGTGAACCGGAAAGTGCTGCGTGTCTTGACAGTCTTGGCTGGGTGTATTTCAAAATGGGACTGTATGCAGAATCCCGTAAGTATCTGGAAAAAGCTCTTGAGCGTGATGCATCAAATCATACCATTGCTGAACATTTAAGTCTTGCACAGAGGGTAGAAGAATGAAAAAACATCTTGCTCTTTTTGCACTGCTTGCATTTTCTGCGTTTGCTGCAGTAGAACCCTTTGCACAGATAAATCTTGAAGATACCGTTGGTCAGGAAAATGCAATGACCCGTTCAGCAAATGCGGGTTTTGCAGAAGAAGAATTCCGTCGGGGTGTACAGAGTTACTATCGTGGTGCCTTTATGGACAGCATTCTTTCCTTCGAGCGTGCGCTTTCGTATTTACCCGGAGAAACGCTTATTCTTGACTGGCTCGGTAAAGCCTATTACCGTGCTGGACTTGAAGGAACCGCACTCCAGCAGTGGAACTTTGCTGCAGAACTGGGATACGGCGGACTTCTGCTTCAGAATAAAATTGAAATCGTAAGTGAACGCCGGGCAACCGGTACCACATACGGTGCTTCTCAGCGCTATACTGAATCAGGTTCTTTTCCTCATGTGAACGGAACAACCCTTATCTACAGTCAGCCCATTTCGGTTCTTCCTAATGATGACGGAACTATCTGGGTGGTAGCCTACGGTTCAAATGAACTTTTGCGCTTTAATGTAAACGGTGAAGTAATCAGACGTTCAGGTGGTCCGGTAAATGGACTGGACAGACCTATGGATATTATCCGCATGCCGGATGGAAATCTGCTTGTGTCTGAATGTGCAGGAGACAGACTGTGCCTTTTGAATGAAGACGGATTTTTCATTAAGACGATTGGAAAGAAGGGGCGTGGAGAAGGCGAGTTGATTGGACCTCAGTATCTTGCTCAGGACAGTTTCGGAAACATTTACGTAACTGATTTTGGTAACGCCCGCGTTGTTGTTTTTGATCCTGAAGGTAACGGACTTTTGCACTTTGGTCACCCGGATGGTTCTTTCCCCGGATTTAAATCTCCGACAGGAATTGCAATCTTGGACGACAGAATTTTTGTTGCAGACAGCATTTACGGTTCTATTTACGAATTTGACAGAGCAGGAAATTATCGCGGACAGTTAGTTCCTGATCATACCTTCTCTCGTCCCGAAAGCATGAAGACCTGGGGACAGTATATTATCCTTACCGATAAAAACCGTGTAGTTACGGTTGATTCAGTTACGGGTGCGACTTACGAAAACGCAAAAACCGGTAACGGTAAAACGCAGATTACCAGTGCTGTTCCCGACCGCAACGGTAACATCATTGTAACTGACTTCAAGGCAAACGAAATCTACATCATGGCAAATCTTTCTGAAGTAGTCGGCGGTTACTTTGTTCAGATTGAGCGTGTAATTGCAGATAACTTCCCGACTGTCATTCTTGAAGTTCGTGTAGAAAACCGTCACCGTCAGCAGATTGTGGGACTTAATCAGTCTAACTTCTTTGTAACGGAAAATAAACACTCTGTTTCAGAGTTTGAACTGCTTGGTGCTGCCGATAACAATGACTATGCTGATATTACACTCATTATCGACCGCAACCTTGATATGGCACAGTATGCAGAACCACTTCAGTCTGCAGTTCGTGAAATTGCTTCAAGTATGAATGCGCAGGCAAATCTTCAGATTATTGCTGCCGGCTCTATTCCGGTAAAAGTGTATGAAGGTAATCCTTCAAAGGCGCAGAAGTTTACCGGTTCAATGCTCAGCTCTGTTGCCTATACCGATGACCCTGCGCTTGACATTGCAATCCGTCTTGCTGCAAACGAAACAATCAACGGTGAAAAGAAACGCGGTATTATTTTCCTGACCGCAGGCGGTTTGGGACAGAATGCATTTACCAGTTACGGTCTTTCAGATTTGACTGCATACTTAAACAACAATGCCATTTCATTTAGCACAATCAATCTGTCACAAGGCTCTCTTTCAGATGAAATTGAATACATTGCTAAAAATGCAAACGGACAGACTTATTATGTCTATCGTCCCCAGGGGCTTTCTGATGTGGTTAGTGACATAACATCACTTCCTTCTGGTTTGTATCAGATGCAGTATGTTTCAGCACTACCAAAAGAATTTGGAAGAAAATATTTACCGGTAGAAGTTGAAGCGTATCTTTTGAATAAGAGTGGTCGCGACGAAAGCGGTTACTTTGCTCCGTTAGACTGACCGGTCGGATTTAAAAGCCGTGCTTTTCTGACCGACAGTTCGGGGTGTTTTTTCTGCAGCGAAAAAATTGCATCTTCAACTTTTGATTTTTTTGTAACGCCGTCGTCAAACAGCTGCCCCTGAAACGGAGTGTCCCTGCTTTCAACATGATCTACAGAAAGTCCTAAAAGCCGTATGCCGCGCCCGCGTTCATATTTTTTTTCAAACAGTTTTTTACTCCGTTCAAACAGATCGTCTGCAGTCCGTACCGGTACATCCTGTGTTTCCTGCACAGACACTGTGGTAAAATCTTCATAGCGGATTTTTAATGCAACCGTTCTGCTGCGTACGTTTTCATCATGCATGCGCCATAGCACGGTTTCTGCAAGCTGCATCAGTGCAGATTCTATTGTGTATAAATCAGTCAAATCAAAGTCATAGGTTGTTTCACTGCTTATGGAATGATTCTTTGCTTCTTCTCCAAAGACCATGTCCTTATTGCCGCGCATGGCACTGTATAAAAAAGTTCCGGTGTTGTTTCCAAACAGAACGACAAGGCTGTTAAGCTTTTGTTTATACAGCTGCTTTGTGGTGCGGATTCCTGCTGAGCGTATGTGTTCTAATGTTTTTGTTCCTACACCCCATACTTTATCAAGCGGCAGTGAGCACATAAATTCTTCTTCTGTTCCCGGCGGTATGACGGTAAGCCCGTCCGGTTTTTTGTATCCCGAAGCAATTTTTGAAACATACATAGTTGATGCAACTCCAATGCTTACGGTCAGCCCTGTCTGTTCTAAAACCTGAGCTTTGATTTTTTGTGCTGTCTGTTCAGGAGATCCAAACAGCCGTTCTGTTCCGGTCATGTCTAAAAATGCTTCGTCAATTGACATCTGCCGTACATCGGGGGAATAGTCCGAAAAAATCTGCATTACCTGGTGTGACAGTTCGTGATACCGTTTCATGTTGCCGCGCAGAAAAAATGCCTGGGGACATAACTGACATGCTGTGGTAAGTGGCATTGCTGAATGTACCCCAAAGGCACGTGCTTCGTATGATGCGGTTGAAACAACACAGCGCCGGTCTCCCGGTTTACCGCCTATTATGACAGGTTTACCTTTGTATTCGGGGTGGTCAAGCTGTTCGACTGATGCAAAAAATGCGTCAAGGTCAATGTGGAAAAACACTTTCTGCATGACGCTATTCCTGCATGGTGTTGTAGACGAGGGTTATGCGTTCCAGTGCCTTGTCTTCGCGCAAAAGATATGCATCAAGCGTAATGGTACTGTCTGCATCTTCATCTGAGGAATACACAATTTCTATATCAGAGCCCGGCCAGTCGGGAAGCCTGAACTGCGCATGGTTCTGTTCATCAAGTACATATTCGTAGTTGCTTTCATACAGCGGAATTCCTTTTGAAGAACTGACTGAAATTTCGTAACGGAATACCGGTGTTTCCGTATGAATGATGATGTGCCGTGCAGATATGGTCATAAAAGAACTTTCTTCGTATGACAGTGATATCCGGCCGTCATTTTGTCCGTTGTATACACTGGTGCTGTTTGTTTTTTTCTGTGCAACAGTTTTTTGACGGAGAATGACTGTCGGAATAATAACCATAAGTGCTGCAATAAAAGCAGAAATGCTTACGGTCAGCACGCAGCGCCTGATTGTTTTTGCTGACGGCAGGTGAGTCTTTCTGTTTGTGTTTGAACTTTCACTCGCAAGAACTCTGAGCGAAATGATTATCCTCATCCAGTGAATAAGGGGAATAGCAAGCAGTACTGCAGTAAGCAGTGTACCCGCAAAGGAACTGAATGCAGCTCTGTACAAATGCCGGCTTGGTGCATGCTGGACAATATGCAGGAAGTAGGGAACAAACGGAAGCAGCATAAGCGGGAATACAAGAATAAGCAGTGTCGGTTTTCTGAACTTACGGCTTATAAGCGTGATGATATAGAGTACTCCAAACGGGAAGACAAGGCTTATGTCTACAAAACTGCAAAGGATAAGACAGATTGCAGCAAGTACATACGTGGCATATCCTAATACCGAAAATGAAATGCGCCATCTCATGCGTATCTGGATGCAGAGGACTGTCATTGCGCATATAAGGGTGCATAATACTTTTGCTTCAATGACAATCAGTTTGTCATGTAAACCTCCCCAGATTCCCGCAAAGAGAAACAGCAAAAATGTAAGAAGGGCAATCAGTGCGGGTAAGGTAAACCAGGTGCGCTGCAAGTCTTTTTTTAATGCAACATTCTTGCTTGAGTTTGAAAAATTGGAAAAGGCAAGGGTAAGCAGCATAAACGCAACAATGGCAATGTGCCCGACTACAAACAGAAATTCATTTGTCCACAGCGTTACCTCTCCAGCCTGAACTGCCGTGTAGTGTCTGTCCCACTGGTCTGTCCGCATGGTGCTGATGGTGTATGCCGTCTGTGCAAGCAGTTCTGCAGTTTTTTCATCTGCAGGAGAAGCTATGCCGATTGAAGGAACTTCTGCGTCTAAAAACAGTGACAGGAGGTCTCCTCCATCCAAAAGTGAAAGCCGGTACAGAAGCATCAGGTTTCCGGGAAACGACAGCGCGCATTGTGTATTTCTGCCTGCTTCTACGACTGCCTGACTAAGCCAGAGGGGGGCTGTTTTTCCGCCTGAGCCGGGAAGTGCCTTTGTTGTACCAGACTGGTCATAGATAACGGCACACAGCTTGTCTTCGTCTTCTATGTTGAGTGTATAGACTTCTGAGCCGACTATGCGCGTGGTACTTGAAGAAGCTGCAACATCTGCTTCGTCTGCACAGAATAGAACCAGAACCTCATCACGTACGGGCTGCGACTGGAGTTTTTTTAGAAATGAGTCAATGAAATCGCTGTGTTCTGATGCAAAATCCTGTGTAAACACAAAAACTGTTGATTTTGTTTCAGAAGATTGTGCAGAAACAGGGGGTATTGTGACGATAATATTCTGAGGGAATGTTGTTTCATCTGCAGTAACCAGACTTTGCAAGGTAAAATCAAAGCCGGAATCCTGCAGCCTCTGTGCAAGCTGTTCTGTCTGTGCAATTCCGTCAACGGTTTGTCCGCTGACAATGCATGAGGGAATGCAAAAAAAGAGGAGCAGTGCTACAGCAGTACGCAACCTTGTCATGCATATTATTGTATAGCATAAAATGAGCCGTTGCAAGAGCGGTATAAGTGTTTACAATATAGAAAACATGATGTATAATAAGTGAGCAAAGGAGTAATGCTGGCGTATGGGAGCCGAAAAGAAATTTACATTGGATTTACCGCTTAAGGTAATTCTTACGGAGGAAGGTTCATCTCATTTTATCAGCCACAAGAAGAAACTTCTGCGATTCAGACTTGCAGACAATGTTGAAGAATATGGTATTGCACTGGAGCATTTTTCACCGTCTTCTGTCCAGAACATGATTCTGGTTGACTATATTTCCAAGATAGAAATTTCCATGCCGGAATTTGTTTCCCGCCGTCAGGAAATCATGGATCTTTCAAAGCTGATTGTTTTTTCAATTCTGTACAAACAGTTTGACCGCCAGATTTTTGATGCACTGATTCAGTGTGACTGTGTGCGCCGCCACAACCGTCAGAATCCAGGACAGTTGATTGATGAACGCACAAAAATGTCAGACAAGCAGCTGCGTCAGGCTCTTTCTACAAAGAATCAGACTATTCAGAATGCACGCCAGACAATCCTTGATCCTGTATGGAAAGGAATTATGGCTAACCGCGATTACACTCCCGAAGAGCGCAATATATTCCTCCTCATGACAGAAAAATATCTTAACCGCCTGAGCCTTATGAACTGGTACATCATCACCAAGTTTTACAAGACAGACGGTTTCGGAGAAATTTTAAGTGCAATCCGTGCAAAGCTTGCAGAGTACATGGATAAGTCAAAAGTTGCCGAATACATTTCGGTAATGGTTATGGAACTTGCGCTTAACTGTGAAAATACCAACATGAAAAAAGAAGCGCGCCATCTGTATCAGGGAATTGATAACTCTGACACGCTTATCTATGATCCGGAGATTCGTTCTAAAATCGTGCAGGAACTGAAACGCAAGCATGAAGTGGTATTCCTTTCCTGGAAACTGGGTGGCGGTTCTACTGCTATCGGTACACAGGGAAAACTGCAGATTACGCTGTACAACAAAGACGATGACTTTCAGGAAGCAAAAGAAAATATCGAAAACAAAATGTCGGCAGACCTTAATAAAAAATCGCTTATTGATTTCTACCGTCAGATGCCCGAAGGAGAAGAGGGTACGGACTTAGGTTTGTATTACCTGTCTTATCTTGATGATGCCTGTAAGAAAGTTAACGTTAAATTCGATTCTCTGGTTAACCAGTTCAGTTCAAGCGATCTTACGGTTATTACCCTTACGTTTAATTTTTAACGCATATGCATAGACCTGCACATCCCTTATGTTCAAAACTCCTTTGTTCTGCGGTGATTGGTGCAGGTATTTTTTTGTCTGTATGTTCCTGTGCTCAGACTGGTTCCGCAATTTCTGCCGTTGATGCAAAAATTATTTTTGACTATGCCAGTGAAACTGCAGCTCCTGAACAAACACTGTCTGTTTTTGTTCAGCCCACGTATGATGCAGAACGGGTTGCGTCGGTAAGCGTTGAACACCTTGAAAGCGGCTACACCTGGACTCAGACAAATCCGCAGATTCTGAGCGTACGGAATGCCAAGTCCTGGACAGGCTACCGTAACTTCCGCTCAATTGCAGGACAAAGTATTCCTGCGGGAAGATATGAATGCCGCTGTTCAGATGCTGCTTCTGATGTGGTTACTGCAGGCTTTTCTGTTTCTTACCCGGAGGAACTTCTGACACTTACGCAGAGTCAGGCAGAAGATTTTTTGAAACAGACCGCTGTTACCCGTTATACCGCATTGTACGATGCTGACGGTGTGCTTGTGTATTACGGTGAAGAAGATTTTGATATCAATAAGTATGCAACCGCACGCACCAAGCGTACCATTCTTTCCTGTTATGATGGAAATGTAATCTGTGTGTTAAGCAGGCAGGACCTGCATTAAATAAAGTAAGGAGCAATTTGTGCCAGAAACAACCGAACCACCTTCCGCTGACAATTCATTTAGACGTACGGTTAAGACCTATGTTATCCGTGCCGGAAGAATGACCGAAAACGAAAAACGCAACTACACGGAACTGAATCAGGTGTGGTGTATTCCGTTTGAACACAGAACACTTAATTTTACGGAGATTTTTGGAAATACAAATCCTGTCGTTCTGGAAATCGGTTTTGGAATGGGGGCAGCAACGGCTCAGATTGCAGCGGAACATCCTGACATAAATTATCTGGGACTTGAAGTGCATGTTCCCGGAGTTGGAAAACTTTTGGGAGAAATAAAGCGTCTTCAGTTAAAGAATGTATACATCATTGAACACGATGCACTTGAAGTGTTGGAAACAATGATTCCTGATAATTCGCTTGAAGGAATTCATGTCTTCTTTCCTGACCCCTGGCCCAAGAAAAAACATCATAAACGCCGTCTTATGCAGCGTCCAAATACAAATCTTCTGGAACAGAAACTTTCTTACGGCGGCTATCTGTATTTTGCAACTGACTGGGAAGAATACGGACAGCTTGCACTTGAAGAACTGACTTTAACGGAAGGTTTGCATAACCGCTACGAAACCTTTGCTCAAAGACAAAGCTGGAGACCCCGTACAAAGTTTGAACAGAAGGGCCTTGATGCTGGCCGCAGCATTTACGAATTGTATTTCCTAAAAGACGAACAGGAGTAACTTGTATGGATTTGTTTGAGGCTTCCCGCGTGCAGGAACTTGAACAGCTGATTGTACGCTATCAGGATTCATATTATAACGGTGAAAGTGAAGTTTCCGATGCAGAATTTGATCTTTTGTGGGATGAATTAAAGCGACTTGATCCTGCAAATCCCATTTTGCATAGAGTTGGTGCCGACAACGGTTCTTTTGCAAAAGCATCTCATGTTATGCCTATGGGCAGTCAGGAAAAAGCTGCAAA
>CACXCG010000049.1 GCA_902766125.1 uncultured Spirochaetaceae bacterium
AGCATAAGATTTTTTTGCTCCAAGCAGCAAAAAGACTACTTTCTCATCTGTCATCATTTTAGCAAGTTTTAACACCCACTGACCACCCTTCCGTTCACTCATGATATCCGGGGCTGCAGCAAGGATAATTTTATAGTCATCAGGGATTTTATATTTCTTTCTCAGTACATCGGCATCAACAGGATGAAAAATGCTGGTGTCAATACCGTTATGAATTACAGAAATTGGCTTATCTTTCAGAAACGACATTTTTACTCTGTCTGCAAGCCATTTAGAAGGCGTTACAATTTTCATATCCAAATCTTCGAGCAAACGTTTTTTCATAAGGAACATCTGTTTTGTTTTATCAAAGAAAAGTGATTTAGGATACTCATAAACAGAAGGACAGCTCCCGCAAGTATGTTTATAGTTATCACATGTGTATGCATAGCCGCACTTTCCAGTATACATGTATTCGCAGTGGAAGGTAGAAACAACTTTTATGTTTTTTGCTTTAATATAATTAACAAGCGGTTTTAAGTTTACAAAATAGGCATGCAGTTCATGGATATGGATTACATCCGGCTTAAATTCTTCAATGTAGCGAATAAGCCTTTTTGTTGAAAAAGGAGAAAAACAGCCGTTATAACCGGTCAGGCGCGCAAGACCTGCATGCAGTTTAGTTTCCCAGTCAAGACCGAATTTAAAAATTTCCTCTTCTTTTACAAGCTCTCCCCTACCATAACAGACAGCAACTTCCCTTCCTTGTTTTTTAAGATAATGGAACAGATCATACACAATCTTTCCCGTAGAAGAAAACTTGCAGTTTACATCAATCAAAAGAACCCTTTGCTTTTTCCCGTCTTTATCATATTCCTCAAGATACTGTTTTGCCATATTCTCTTTGGAATACATTTCACAGGCTTTAGAAGAGACATCCGATGTATCGCGCTTAAGAACATTCTCTACTCTTGTTTTAAGAGCAGCAAGGTCTCCGTAAGGAACAAAATCATTTTCTGAATATACAGAAGTTTCTTTTGTACCGCCCGTATCAAACCCCACTACCGGAGTTCCGCAGCACTGTGCTTCTATACAGGTTGTCGGAAAATTTTCACGCTTTGAACAAATGGCAAATACATCTGCCAGAGAGTAAAATTGAGCTAGCAGATTCTGATTCGTTATTTCCGGAAGAATTAAGGTATTATTTGTCACAGTCTTATGGAATAATTTTTTTCTGCTTATTCAACATACCACGCATCAAATCCGTGGCAGATACGTTTTTCCTTAGGGGGCAGCTGCATATAGTCATGATACAAATTTGTAAGATACACATCGTATCCTTTTATACCGTTTACAATACGCCCTTCAAATTCTACATCAGTAAGTTCTAACTCTTTCTTCTGTAATTTTTCCTGAGGACCATAGCCGTTGATAATTCCGCCCACATATTCACAGTCAGCATAGTTGTATTGCATAGACAGATCATCAAGGCGTTTGCAGAGTTTTATACCGTTCATTATTTTTGCAACAGGTAAAAAAGGTGCCTTTATAATTTTTTGAACAAGTCCTTTTGCAACAATTTTGTCACAGAAGTGAAGTGAAAACATCTGACGCCAGAACCAGGCCTTTTTAAATATTTTTTTTGTCTCTGAATCAGATTCAGGAAGACCGTCAATCGGAAATATATCAATCCAGATACCGGAGTAATACTTTCTGGCATCAAAATCAGAAGCATTTACCTTCGTTGTCAAATCTATCAACTTCAGAAATGGATAGTAGATGAAACGCTTTTCCGAATCGGAAGCAGGATGTCTCCAGTCGGCGAGATAAAATTTTTCTGCAATACACTTACCGCCTGTCAATTCACGTAACTTCTCGTAATCAGGGCGCGGCATAAAGACATCGATATCATCATCCCACGGAATAAAACCTTTATGACGAATTGCTCCCAAAAGACTTCCGCCGCAGAGCGAATACTGCAGTTCATGTTCCTTACAAAACACATGAAATGCAAGCAGAATATTCAGTTCTATTTTCTTAATTTCATCAGAGGTAAGTTTTCGTTCCGGCATTATTGTTTCATTCCTTCAATCATTCTTTCGTATGCAGTCTGTAAATCAACAGACGGTTTCCAGCCTAGTGAACACAGTTTGTCTACGTTAAGGTTTAAGTTTAGATTAGGAGCATATTCTGCAGACACTTCTTTTATGTCGAATGTTACTTTAATTGCACCGGCTGCAATTTTCTGTGCAACCATTTCTGCAGTCTCTCGAATGGTAACAAAGGTTTCAGGATTTGCTGCGGTGTACACCTGCGCATTCTGACCGCAAAGCAATACGGTTAAAATTGCACTTATTGCATCGCTTGTATATAAGATTGGCCGCTTTGTTTCGCCTTTTGTCTTTAATACAATATCTGTCTTTTCAAGTGCACAGCGGGCAAAATAAGCAGCCACGCGCGTATCGTTATAATCAATTCCAGCTCCAAGTGTCTGTGTAAGACGAATCATTTTTACAGGAACATTGTATTCAGAAGCAAAGCACACACACAGGTTTTCGCACATTCGTTTACTTTCCATATAACTTGAGCGCGGAGACGTAAGGTCTATGTACCCCAGGTCAGCTTCCCGAACTTCGCCCTTACCGTCGGTTACACCAAAGGCTTCCATACTGGAAAGATAGACAAAAGACTTTACCTGTTTTTCTTTTGCAAGACGAAGCATATTCATTGTTCCGTTTACGGCAATATCAATTGTTTCAACGCACTGTTCAACAAAAGACTTTGAAGAAGTAATGCTTGCACCGTGAATTACATAATCAACAGATTCTGAAACTTCAGGAAGATGAAGCACATCGCCATACACACAGCATATCTGGTCAAAGGCATCTGCAAACACACGCTGCGCTTTTTCTTTTGAACGGACCAGTGCAATAATTTTTGTGTTATAGTTTTGTGTCTGATTTAAATAATCAAGAAACAAAACCAGCTGGCTTCCCAGAAGACCGGTACTGCCGGTAACAAAAACAGAAGTTCCTTTTAAGTCAGAAAAATCATAATTCTTTGCAATCTGCGCAAAATCTTCTAACAGGATTTTATTAAGTGACATTTTTACAAATCCTTACAGTCCAAAAATCTGCTGCTGTTCGCGAACTTCATACAGCGCTTTGAAGGTGTAGAAGTCTGCTGGAGTAGTAATTTTTATGTTGTCAAAGTTTCCTTGCACAGTGTAAAGCTCGTGCCCGTAAAACTGCATGAGGCTTGCGCTATCAATCATGTTTGTATTTCCGTCAGTTCTTGCCTTTTCGTGGGCAGAAAGAAGTTCTCCAAGATAAAAGCACTGAGGCGCCTTTGCATGAAAACACTTGCTCCTGTCGGTAATGCTAGTAATTTTTCCATCGCTTGTAGTTACAATTGTTTCTATTGCAGGAGTAACGGTAATTGCTGAACCATGTTCTTTGACGCACTGAATGCAGTCAGAAATAAGACTCTCGTTTACAAATGGACGCACTCCGTCATGAACCAAGACAATTGAATCAGCAGGAGCAAATTTTTGAATTGTACACAAACCATTGTAAATACTTTCTTGTCCACTTGCTCCACCAGGAACAACAGCACGAACTTTATCAATGCCGAATTTTTCAAGAAGCTTACTCAAATACGGAATCCAGTCTTCAATGCAGACAACAACGATACTATCAACATCAGGATGATTTTGAAAATTCTCCAGAGTATGGATGATAAGTTCTTTGCCGTAAAACTGCAAAAACTGTTTAGGACGGGCACGACTGTTCATACGAGATCCCGATCCGCCAGCAAAAATAAG
>CACXCG010000050.1 GCA_902766125.1 uncultured Spirochaetaceae bacterium
GCCGTTTCCGACAGTATGTGCATAAGACGCAATCTGTTTTACCGGATTGGTTATGCCAAAGACATTGCTTACCTGCGTTACGGCAACCAGTTTTGTCTGCGCATTTATTTTTGATTCGTATTCTTCTTTGCTGATAATGCCGTCATCACTGCATTCCATAAACACAAGTGAAGCACCCGCTTTTTCACAGGCCATTTTCCACGGCAAAAAATTTGAGTGATGTTCCATTGCAGAAACAACTACTTCATCACCCTTCTTTAAATTTGAAAGTGCCCAGGAATAGGCAACAAGGTTTAGGCTTTCACTTGCATTGCGGGTAAACACAATTTCACACGGTTCTTTTGCATTCAAAAAAGATGCAACGGTTACGCGCGCATTTTCATAGGCATCAGTTGCACGCACACTTAAGTCGTACAGACCACGCAAAGGATTTGCATTTGCAGTCTGATAAAAATTCTGAATGGCATTCAGCACACAGCGCGGACGTTGGGTCGTAGCAGCATTATCAAAATAAATGATTCCTTTATTCTGCTCTGATTCAAATAAATCAAACTCTGACCGGATTGCCTTACTGTCTAGCATGCACATACCTCATCTAAAAAAATCTGAACTTTCTGCTGCACCTGCTCGTCGGGAATAAAGCGCGAAACCGCCTGAACTTTGCTCTTTATAAGCAGCGCACGTGCTGTTTTTTCATCTATACCGCGACTGTTCAGATACAAAAGTGTTTCCGGACTTAACTTACCGATTGAAGAACCATGATGACCTTCAACAGCCTCTTCATCGCACAGAATAACCGGCATAGATTTATTTACTACAGACGGACTTAACAAAAGCACATCTTCGTTTTCTTCACCGCAGGCATCAACACAACCGCGTTCAAACTGAATGGTACCGCGCCAGGTTTTAGATGCACTGTCACTTACCACACCGCTGAAGGTTGCATTGCTTTCTGTTTCCTTTGCAATATGATGCGCTACATAGTTTACATCTACAGCCTGTGAGCCGGAAGCAAACCACGCAGTTCTGGTTTTACACAATGCCTTGTATCCGTTAAGCGTATGAAGCTGACCGCACAGTGACTGAGAAGCACCCAGCTCAACCTGCGTAAGTTCTGCACTGGCATGTTCTGCACACACAGAACCAAATGAAGTATAATGCACCACGTTTTTTGAAAGAAGATTTACAAATGAAACATGCACTGACGCATAGTCATCTGCACGTACGCGGACTCTGCATCCCAAAGCACTTTCGTTTTTTACATCGCCTTCAAACAGAAAAACAAATGAGCTTACACTTTCTTTTTTTGCTTCAATGACCACATCAAGCGCAGTTCCTTTACCGTCACTTGCCTTACAGGTAAAAAGCACCGGCTCAGGTTTTGCACCAGAAGAAACCGTAACGCAAAGTGACTGTACGTTACCATCGGTAAGCGACTGTGTAAAGGAAGTATCAAATTCTTTTCCCATTCCGGTTGCAACAGATTGAACTACCGGTGAAAGTTCCGCCTGAGTTTTTTTGCAGGAAGTAAGACCTTCGCTTAAAGCAGAACAGGTATACTCAGCTTCATTCATAACTTCTGCACGAAGGTATGAGTGGTTTATATGAAGATGATGCCAGGTAAGGGACGGAAACTGATTTACTTCTGTATCAATCATCACAGTCCCCCTTTCATTTCAAGCTGAATCAGGTTATTCATTTCTACCGCATATTCAAGCGGCAGTTCCTTGCTGACCGGATTTGCAAAACCGCTTACAATCATGGCACGGGCTTCATCTTCGCTTATACCGCGGCTCATCAGATAGAAAATTGCCTTGTTTGAAATCCGACCGATTTTTGCTTCATGACCGACATCACAATCATCAGTCATAATGTTCATTGCAGGAATAGTATCCGAATTGCTTATGTTATCAAGCATAAGGCTGTCGCAGTTAACGCTGATTTTACTTTCGGTTGCAGTCTTGTTTACGACAACACTTGAACGGTATGTATTTTTTCCGCCGGATTTACTGATTGATTTAGAACTGATTACACTTGCAGTCTTTTTTCCGATGTGAACAACTTTCGCACCCGTATCCAGATCCTGTCCGTTACCGCTGAAGGTAATGCCGGTAAAATCGCACTGAGAACGGTCTCCCTTAAGAATCGTCGTCGGATACAGATAGGAAACATGACTTCCAAAACTGCCACTTACCCACTCCATGCGCGCATCATCTTCTACAAGGGCACGCTTAGTGTTAAGGTTATACATATTCTTAGACCAGTTTTCGATTGTACTGTATCTGAGACGGGCACCCTTTTTGACATACAGTTCAACACAACCGGCATGCAGGTTTGCAACATTATACTTAGGAGCAGAACAGCCTTCAATAAAATGCAGGTCAGCACCTTCATCCACAATAATCAGTGTATGCTCAAACTGTCCGGCACCCGCAGCATTAAGACGGAAATACGACTGAAGCGGAATCTTAACTTTGACACCTTTGGGAACATAGACAAAACTTCCGC
>CACXCG010000051.1 GCA_902766125.1 uncultured Spirochaetaceae bacterium
GAAAAGACAATCCCCTTGCAAAATACAAATCAATAAAAAAAGAAAATCTTCTTGAGCATTACGAGCCACTTTTTGTTTCAGCCCAGTCCTCAAGGCACCGCGAGCTTTTGCACTGGTTCGGCGGCTCTATGGAAAAATATAATATAACAGGCACTTACAATCTTATCTACAATGCAGCCATTTTCGCAAAAGAAAATATCGCCTCCTGCCTTACACTGGAAGGACTAAATGACATATCTTCAGAAAGTTCCCTTTGCTTTGTTCCTCTTGAACCCTCCATTTACAGCGAAGTTTACCTTGCCTGGAAAAAAGACCGCGAACTTTCAAAAGCCACAAAGTATTTTCTGGAAATATTAAAGTCAGACTTTTCAAAATCATAAACCCTTCATGATCATAAATACTTCAATTAATCGACTAATTAAAACATAATGTTAGTATGTGCTAACTATATTTGTCAGTACTTACTAACTTTGGGATGTCGACAAAGGAAAAGTTTCACTTAACGGAAAAGATGTCCGTGACTACAGCATGGATGATTTAATGAAAAACTACAGCTTTGTGTTCCAGAATGTATATCTGTTTCATGATACAATCGCAAACAATATCCGTTTTGGTCAGCCTGAAGTTTCCATGGAAAAAGTCATTGAAGCAGCAAAAAAAGCCTGCTGTCATGATTTTATTTCTGCACTTCCTAACGGTTACGATACGATAATTGGTGAAGGAGGAGCAAACTTAAGCGGAGGTGAACGTCAGCGCATTTCAATCGCACGTGCCATCATGAAAGATTCACCTGTCATTATTCTTGATGAAGCGACAGCAAATGTCGATCCGGAAAACGAACGTGATCTCATGGCCGCAATTCATGAACTTACGAAAGAGAAAACCGTTATCATGATTGCTCACCGATTAAAGACAGTCCGCAATGCAGATCAGATTGTTGTCATAGACAAGGGACACATTGCAGAACAAGGCACACACAATGAACTTATCGCAAAGAGCGGAATCTATGCAAAGTTTATAGACAGTCGAAAAAAAGCTGTCTCATGGAAGCTGTAAACTGCAAAGCATAATAATTGTCATGCCCGGTTAAGAGCCGGGCATTTTTTTATGACAGATGTTTTTTTAACGCATGTATGTAAGCATCTGCATACCGCGAAAGATTCATTCCTTTCCTGGTAATTGTTCCGACAGTCATGTGTTCGCTGCAATCCAACGGGCGTGCAATAATTTCAGGTCCATTCAGTTCGTGACTGATAACTCCCGAGCAGATTGTATATCCGTCCAGACCAATCAAAAGATTAAAAAGCGTAGCACGGTCCCGTACCTGTATATTCTTGGAACAGTCAAAATCAATTTCAGTAAGCGGCTCTTCTGCAAAATAGAATGAATTAAAATCGCCCTGCTCATAAGTTAGATAAGGATAGTCAGCAAGATCAGAAAGCTTAATTTTTTTCTTCTTTGCAAGCGGATTTTTTTTAGAAACAAATACATGCAGCGGTGCAGTAAAAAGAGGCTCAAACACAAGATTGTTTTTCTGAATTAGTTTTGTAATCACCTTTTCATTTCTGCTGGAAAGATACAAAACCCCTATCTCACTTTTCAGATGAGAAACGTCTTCTATGATTTCGTGAGTCTGTGTTTCGCGCAACGTAAAATCATATTCATTTCCGCCAAATTTTCTGATTACATCTACAAAGGCATTTACCGCAAAAGAATAATGCTGACAGCTCACCGAAAAAATTGTATTCCCGTCAACAGCACCCTTGTATCGTTCTTCAAGCAAATTTGCCTGCTCTAAAATCTGACGCGCATACGACAAGAATTCATCGCCTTCATTTGTTACGGTTACTCCTTTGTTAGAGCGTGAAAAAATAGTAATCCCCATTTCGCTTTCAAGTTCCTGTAAAGCTGCAGTAAGACTTGGCTGCGAAACAAAAACACGGCGCGATGCTTCTGTTATGTTATGGGCATCTGCAACCGCAACGACATATTTTAACTGCTGTAACGTCATGGAACTATGATAGCAGATATGCAAAAAAATTACCATAGGCTTTTCCTATTGTCAGCTATCTAAAAATAGTATTTTCCTTTTGTTATGTTTTTCCGTAAAATACAATAAATCTAGCAAAAAGGTAGGTAATAGAAATGACAGTTAAAACTTCTGTAATTGGATTTCCGCGAATTGGAAAAAAACGTGAATTAAAATTTGCAAGTGAAAAATTCTTCAAGTCAGAAATATCTGCAGAAGAGTTGGAAAAGACAGCTTCAGAACTCCGTGCATACGGATGGAAAAAACAGTCTGCAGCGGGAATTGATTTTATTCCTTCAAACGATTTTTCTTTTTATGATAACATGCTTGATACTGCTTTTCTGCTGGGAGCAGTTCCAGCACGTTATACATCTCTTGGACTGAATCCGCTTGAAACCTATTTTGCTGCATCTCATGGATATCAGGGAACAGCGGGTGATGTAAAAGCACTTCCCATGAAAAAATGGTTTAACACAAACTATCACTATATTGTTCCTGAGTTATCAGATGAAACAAAGTTAAGTGCTAAGGCTCAGAACAAAGTGTTAACAGAATACACAGAAGCAAGCGCTCAGGGTATTCAGACAGTGCCAACCGTTATTGGTGCATACACGTTCCTTCATCTTGCAACATATACAGGCTCAAAAAGAGCAGGTAATTTTGTTGATGAAGCAACAGAAGCATTTGTGTCACTTGCAAAACAGCTTAACACAGCGGGTGCAGAATGGATTTCGTTTGCAGAACCGGCACTGGTGTTTGATGTCTCTAGAGAAGAAAAATCTCTGTTTGTTTCAATTTATAAAAAACTGATTTCACGGCTTCATGAAGAATCAAAAATTAAAATCAGTTTGCAGACATACTTTGGTGACATCCGCGATGTTTACAACGAAGTCTGCTCTCTTGGATTTGATGCAATTGGACTTGATTTTGTTGAAGGAAAGAAATCGCTTGAACTTATTGAAACCGGATTTCCAAAGAACACGCTGTTAATTGCAGGAATTGTAAACGGAAAAAATATCTGGCGTGCAGATTATCAGAAAAAGAATGAACTTATTTCAAAGCTTAAAAACATCGTTTCAGAACAGAACCTTGTAATAGGCACTTCCTGCTCACTGCTGCATGTTCCGTATTCTGTATCTGCAGAGGAAAAACTTAATGCTGATGTTCTTGCACATTTTGCATTTGCAGAAGAAAAACTCCAGGAACTGAAAGAATTAAGCTCTGCAGAGCCGAGTGCGTTTGAAAATAACAGGCAGCTTTTTGCCCGCGAGAGAGTAAAAAAAGATGAGGCAGTTCAGAAGGCACTTTCTCAGATTGCAGAAACTGATTTTACACGCAAACCGGATTTTGCAGAACGAGAAAAGATTCAGCATGAAACCTTTAAGCTTCCGCTTTTCCCGACTACAACAATCGGAAGTTTTCCGCAGACAAAAGAAGTTCGTGCAAACCGTGCTGCATACAAGAAAGGAACAATTTCAAAAGAGCAGTATGTAGCATTTAACCAGAAGAAAATTTCTGAGTGTGTCAAACTGCAGGAAGAACTGGGTCTTGATGTTTTAGTTCACGGAGAATTTGAACGCAACGACATGGTTGAATACTTTGGAAGTCAGCTCAACGGATACCTGTTTACTCAGAATGCCTGGGTTCAGTCTTACGGAACGCGCTGCGTAAAACCGCCTGTTGTATGGGGCGATGTAAGTCGTCGCGGACAGATGACGGTTGAATGGTCTGTGTATGCACAGAGCCAGACAAAAAAAATAATGAAAGGCATGCTTACAGGTCCGGTAACCATTTTGAACTGGTCATTCCCGCGCGAAGACATAAGTCTGAAAGAACAGGCACAGCAGATTGCACTTGCCATCCGCGAAGAAGTACTTGATCTTGAAAAGAACGGAATAAAAATCATTCAGATTGATGAAGCTGCTCTTCGTGAAAAATTACCGATGCGTCGCAGTGACTGGCATACAGAATATCTTGACTGGGCAATCCCGGCATTCAGACTGGTTCACGCAAAGGTTAAGCCTCAGACACAGATTCATACACACATGTGCTACAGTGAATTCAACGATATCATCCGTGACATAGACGCAATGGATGCTGATGTAATCACGTTTGAAGCAAGTCGTGCAGATCTGAAGATTCTTGATGCACTTAAAGAAGCAAACTTCCGCACAGAAGTAGGCCCGGGAGTCTACGACATTCACTCAGCACGAGTTCCTTCTGTAGAAGAGATAAGCAGTGCACTGGAAAAAATGCTTACGAAAGTTCCTAAAGAAAAACTCTGGGTAAACCCTGACTGTGGCCTTAAAACCAGAGGCGAAGAAGAAACAGTTGCAAGCTTAAAAAATCTGGTTACCGCAGCAAAGACATTGCGCGAACGAAAGTAAACAAAACTGAGGGCAGGTACCGTATGACCATAGCAGAAATTCTGAACACAAAAAAAGTTTCTCTTTCCTTCGAGGTTTTTCCTCCCAAAAAAAGAGAAGCGCTTGAGTCTATCAAACAAACGGCCTGCTCTCTTACTGAGTTAAAACCGGATTTTATAAGCGTTACCTTTGGTGCAGGCGGAACAACAAAAGGATACACCGCAGAAATTGCAGAAGCAATTGAACAAAACGGAACTGCTGCTCTTGCACATCTTACCTGTGTCCGTTCAACAACAGAGGCTCTTGGATACACGGTTAACGATTTAAAAAAGAGGAACATTAAAAATGTACTTGCCTTACGAGGAGACATACCCAAAGACACGGTGACAGGTGAAAATATTTTTGCATCTGGTTTTTTACACGCTTCGGATTTAGTCAGATTTTTAAAAGACAAAGGACTGTGTGTTGGAGGTGCCTGTTACCCGGAAGGACATCCGGAAAGTCAAAGCCGGGACGCTGACATTGAACTTTTGAAATACAAAGTTGATGCGGGAGTAGATTTTTTAACAACACAGATGTTTTTTGACAATGACATGCTGTACTCATTTTTATACCGCTTACAGTCAGCAGGAATTCATGTTCCCGTTCTGGCGGGAATAATGCCGATTACAAATGCAAATCAAGTCAGCAGAATGGTTGACCTTTCAAATGCGTACATTCCCAGAAAACTGCTTGCAATCTGTGACAGATTCAGAAATTCACCGGAGGCAATGATGCAGGCTGGAATTGCATACGCAACCGACCAGATAATTGATTTGATTTCAAACGGGGTACGCGGCATTCACATTTACACAATGAACAAACCAGAAATCGCAAAGGCTATCATTAAAAATGTAGATGATATAATTAACGCCACAAATTATTCGTGATGCTCACAGGGAATACCCATCATGTGTATCATTCCATAGCGGGTAAACTCTTCGATGTTTTCGATATAATGAAATGCAGAACGTTTTGACATATTGTGCGTTATGATTTCCGTAAAGGCATTTATAACCGTTGATGCAATAAAATGAATTGTCATTCTGTCTATTTTTTTTGTAGAGACATTGTTTTTGTACATCCAGGTAAAGGTCTGCTCACAGTTTTTCGTGTAAAGATCGCAGATTTCTTCCTGAAAATGTTCATGCGTGCTTCCTGCTGATTTTGTAAGCAGCAGTGCAAACACATCTTTATTCTCAAAAATATAGTTAACTAAATCGTTTGTTGACTTTTTTTCCTGATCAAAATGTTCCTGAGAGACAACGGAATCAAGATCCATGTGATGCAGTGCATCTGCCATCATTACCGTTTGAGTTGTAAATTCAATTGCATTATCAACAAGGGCACAAAACAGCGCATCTTTGTCCTTAAAGTGACGGTACATGGCACCTGTCGTAACCCCTGCATTGGAAGCAATAGTACGAAGCGATGCATTTACAAATCCGTTTTCAAGGAATTCCTTTTTTGCACTTTCAAGAATTTTCGCCTTTGTTTCAGAAGCTGTCTCACTCATAGTGCTATTCTAAGCAAAAAAATCAGAAAAAGTCAATAAAAAAAGATAACAATGTTATCAAAAAGTATTGACAAGATAACACCGTTATCGCTAAAATAACATTTAGTTAGCATAGTCTAACTACACAGAAACAAAACAAGAGGTTTTTTATGCAAGTCAAAAAAATCAACGACTGGTTTGAAAAATTCGGCCGGTTTGAAGTTAAACACCGCTGGGGTTTTATAATCGGACTTCTGCTTATTACCATTGTCGGATGTCTTGGTCTTCCACGTCTTAAGCTTGACAATGGCGAAGAAGACTGGTTTGACAACTGGGAAGAAACAAAGAAAAATCAGGACCATTTCGAAGCAATCTTTGGTTCAACCGACACCCTTATGGCACACATTACCGCAAAAGATGTGTTTGATCCCGAAGTACTGCAGATGATTGACGATTTGGGAGACGACCTTCTGAATAACGTTCCCTATGCATCAAGCATTACTTCGCTGATGGAACTTTCCGTCCCGATAGGAAACGATGAAGGCTTTGAAATTACAAGCCCCTTTGAAGACGGAGTTCCCTCTGATCCTGCAGAACTTGCAGAAAAGAAAGCATTTATCATGAGCCGCGAATCACTGGTAAACAGTCTTGTAAGCGAAGACTGCACGGAAACCTGGCTTATCGTAAATCTTGAACAGTATTCTGAATCACTTACGGAAGCAATGGCAAAGATTGCTCCTCCTGCAATGGAAATATTTACATCAGAAAAATACCGTTCAAATGACAAATGGGAACTTAGACCCGCTGGACTTTCCTACACAGAATACGAAGAAGAAGCCGCAACGGTAGAACAATGCGTTTCTCGAATTGCAATCGGTTTTGTGGTAATGCTTATCTGTCTGGTCATTTTTATCCGTTCGCTGCGTGGTGTCATTGTACCTTCAATTGCAACTGTCGGAGCTTTGGGCACAACACTGGGCTTTTCTGCATGGATGGGAATTAAAGGTAACAACACCATGATTCTGGTAACTGTACTTCTTTCCATGGCACTTGCAGTCGGATATGCAGTTCATTACATAAACAGTTTTAAGATGTACTTCCGAAAAACAGGACAGCGTAAAGAATCAATCGTCATGGGCATACGTGATTCCGGATGGGCTTTATTCTTTACCGTAATTACTACAATGGCAGGTATGCTTTCATTCCTTGCAGCAGGTATCAAACCAATGCGCTGGGTTGGAGCAATCACTGCAGCCTGTGTCTTTGCAGTCTTTGTTTACACCATGATTTTACTTCCCTGTTTCTACAGCTTTGGAAAAGATAAAGAACCTGATCCGGATTTTGTAAACAGTCAGGGAAGCACAAAATCAGATCTGCGCGTTGAAGCAATGGGAAAATCAATCCTTAACAAAAGCTGGATTACCGTTGCAGTAAGTGCAGCAATAATGCTTGCCTGTATTCCCGGCATCTTCAAAATAAAAGTAAACATGGATTACTCAGAAATGATGGGAGAAAAAACTCCATACATCAAACGGCTTATGGAAATTACCAGAAGTCAGCTGGGAAGTCAGTACAGTTACGAAGTATTGCTTGAATTCGATGAAGAAGATGCTCTCAAGAATCCTGAAGTTCTGAAAAACATGGATGAACTTTCACGACGTATCGGAACACTTTCAATGACAAAGGTTTCTAACGGAAGAGAACGTGTTTCTTCTGTTACAAAAATCATCAAAGAAATGAACCGTACGCTTAACGAAGATGATCCGGCCTATTACGTCATTCCTGATGATCAGGATCTGGTAAGTCAGATAATGTTCCTGTACGAAATCTCAGGAGGCTCTGACTTATACAATTACATCAGCGAAGATTTCAGCGCAGCATATCTCCACGTTGAATTAAGCGGATACGATGGCGAAGAATGTGTTAAAAACATTGAGTCAGTTGAAACATGGGTAAAAGAACTGTTCCCCGATGCAACAAATGCGGGCGTTGTCGGAGAGGTTATGCAGTATGCAAAGATGAACGGTAAACTTGTTCGCGGTTCAATCAAATCAATCGGAACATCGCTTATCATAATTCTGATTATGCTGATTCTTGCATTCACTTCATTACGCACCGGCTTTATTGCAATGATTCCAAATATAGCACCTATGGTTTTGATTGCAGGCGTTATGGGATATTTAGGATGGAACCTTGATATGATTACCGCAATGATTCTTCCCATGATTTTGGGTATTGCAGTAGATGATACAATACACTTTACCAATCACATCAAATATCATTTTGAATTAACCGGAAACTACCGGACAGCAATTGAAAAGTCATACCGCGAAATAGGAAAGACAATGATTATGACCACCGTCATTCTGTGTGCCATGTTTGTTATCTTCCTTACCAGTTCAATGAGCGTACTGGTTCGTTTGGGATGGCTTTCTATAATCGGTCTGGGCGGAGCTCTGCTTGCAGACTACACCGTCACTCCCGTTTTACTGTACATTACAAAGCCTTTTGGCAAGGAGACAAACTAACATGAAAAAGACAATTCTTTCGGTTGCAGCATTATTGCTTGCAAGTTCACTGTATGCACAAAGTCTTACAGGTTACGACATTATGAAAAAAGCAGATGAAGTACCACAGCCAAAGACTTCTTCTTCCACCGCAACGCTTACCATTCATTCAAAGAAAGGTGCAGACAGAACTCGTGAAGTTATTATGAAAAGCAAAGACTACGGCGACGTTACCAAAGAAGTAATTGTTTTTACAACTCCCAAAGATGTGGCCGGAACCGGATACCTTATGTTTGATTATGCAGAAGATGCAAACGGAAACAAAAAGGATTCAGACAACTGGCTGTACATGCCCGCAATGCAGAAGACACGCCGCATCGCTTCAAGTGGTTCAGAAAGTGAAGGAAGTTTCATGGGAACAGACTTTACCTATCAGGACATGGGAGAACGCAGTCTGAACAATTACACTTACACGCTGCTGGGAGAAGAAACGGTAGACGGAGTTCTGTGCTATAAAATTGAATGCGTAAGCAAAGCACACACCGAAAAAGATCCGCGCTACATCACATACATCGGCAAAAAAGATTATGTCATGCGCAAGTGTGAATTCTATGACCGTCAGGATCAGCTGCATCGTGTTCTTACCTGCACAGACTTTGTTACCATCAAGGGATTTGTAACGGCTCAGAAAATGAAAATGGAAAACGTTCAGACAGGAACCTGGTCTCTCATTGAAACAAAAAATATCGTTTACGACGAAGAAGACATTGATGATTCTCTGTTCACCGTTGCAGCATTAGAGAAAGGAAGAATCAGATGAAAAAACACATCGTAACGACATTTGTTCTGCTGGCAGCTCTTACAAGTCTTTCGGCAGAAGGCAGTGTCGATTTTTCAGGCTGTGTTGAAACTTCATGGGGCGCTTCTGCCCCGTGGACTGAAGAAAATATGGCAGGACGATTTACGCTGGGAACGACAACCTTTACCGGAACCGTCGATGCCTATTTTGACAACAGTTCTGCGTATGCACAGGGCGCATTTACCTACGATGCAATAAACAACAGTTTTGACATGTCTCTCAAAGAACTGTGGCTTGACTATACATCATCTTTCTGGGGTATCAGAATAGGAAGACAAAAAACTTCCTGGGGTAAAGCAGATGGAATCGACATTACTAATGTAATCTGTCCTTCAAACATGGAAAGTTTTGCTGCAATGACAAGCGATGATTCAAAACTTGCCGTTGATGCAATCCGATTTTCACTTACGGGAAATCAATTCATGCTTGATGCATTCTGGATCCCGTTCTTTACACCGGCTTCTCTTCCGTTAAGCGAAGGAAACAGCCTGCGAAAATATCTGGTTCCAGAAAGTGTATATATTCCTGCATTTGGTACATCGCTTCCTGTTTCACTGAATCGGATTGAAAAACCGGAACTTGCAATATGGAACGGAGAGTATGGCTTAAAAGCATCGGGTTACTTTTCTGCATTAGATGTTTCGCTCTACGGATTTTACGGATGGGATGACACTCCACTATTGAAATACGAACTTCAGGGAACGTATCCTTCGTACACAGGAATTGCAATAAGCGGTAAGTACGAACGCATGGCAATGATTGGTGCAGACGCAGCACTTCCTATAGGAGAGACAGTCCTTCGGCTGGAAACAGCGTTTTTTCCTCAGAGACACTTTCAAAAATCCGCAGAAGAAATCTTGCAGAACAGTTCGGAAATCTCTGAACAGAGAAATCAGCTGAGTGCACTTGCGGGATTGGACTGGATGCCAAGCGGATGGACTATTACTGCACAGTACTATTGCGATGCAGTGTTTGGAGACATAGATACACTTGAACGCAAAGACACTTACCAGCACGGAGCAACCGTCAGCATTTCAAAGACACTGGTGAATGATACGCTTGAACTGAGTCTTGCAGCCGTTATAGGTCTGAACGATTTCGACAGCATGATCTGTCCGTCAGTGACCTACAGTCTGTCAGATCAGATTTCGTTTGGAGCGAGTGCTTTCATCTTTTTGCCCGGTCCTGAAAACGACGGAAACTACGGTGCATACAAAGATCTTTCAACCGTTTGCATAAATGCGAAATTTAGTTTTTAATTAGTGTATGAACTACATAATTGCAAAAGGATTAATCATTCCGTTTCTGGGAACCGCACTTGGTTCAGCTCTTGTTTTCTTTATGAAAAAGGAACTGGACCAGCGTGTTCAGAAAATTCTTTCCGGTTTTGCTGCCGGAGTCATGATAGCCGCTTCTATCTGGAGTCTGCTTATACCATCTATTGACATGGCCGCTGATCGGGGCAGACTTGCATTTGTACCTGCTGTCGTCGGATTCTGTCTGGGAATGGTTTTCCTGCTGATTCTGGATAAGACGGTTCCCCACATGCACCTTGACGAAACGCAGGAAGGCTTTAAAAGCAATCTGCAGAAAACAACCATGATGGTTCTTGCCGTAACCCTTCACAACATTCCTGAAGGTATGGCCGTCGGCATTCTGTATGCGGGATGGCTTTCGGGTTCTGCTCAGATTACCGAAGCAGGCGCTCTCAGTCTTGCCATCGGAATTGCAATACAGAACTTTCCTGAAGGTGCAATCATTTCAATGCCGCTTCACTCAAAAGGACTTTCAAAACCAAAGGCTTGCTGGTACGGCATTCTGTCTGGAATTGTTGAACCGGTTGCCGGATTACTGACCATTCTGCTTGCAAGTCTTATTCTTCCGGCTCTACCCTACTTCTTAAGCTTTGCTGCAGGTGCCATGATGTATGTCGTGGTAGAAGAACTGGTACCCGAAATGACAGAAGGTGAACACTCCAACATGGGAACGGTTGCCTTTATGATCGGATTTGCGCTTATGATGGTCCTTGATGTAACACTGGGCTAATTTGTACTGATTCCGTGCTGATTTTGTACTGATTCCGTACTGATTTTCGTATAATTCTGTACTGATTTTGTGCGCCTCCACTTATAAACTGTACACATAAGTTTATTATTTGGAGGATGCCATGAAAAAAATTTATTTTCTACCCTTAATTGCTCTTTCTGTACTGCTTGTAAGTACAGCTCTTACCGGATGTGGCGACAGTCCCGTCTCTGGCGGTGTACCTGTTTCTCAGGAAGCAATCAACAATGCAGTTCCAGGAAGCGTCATAAACTTTAACGGTTCAAGCAACGGTGGTGAAATAACTGTTGACCGCCCTCTTACCCTGAACGGTAACAATGCATCAAATGTTTCCATTATCATCAGTTCTAATGTCCGTGAAAATGTCGTTCTCAGAAATTTCAGGAACGCACACATTACCATTTCTGACATTCCGGTACACCGCTCTGGACTTCATGCAAACACGGTAGGCGATACGGAAGAAGACACAGGCTTCAAACACTTAGGAGACGATGCACTGCCTTTGAAACTTGAAGGCTGTACTATTGAAAAAATTGAAGCAGAAGAAGATTTTGCACTCTTCCTTGATAACGGAAATAAGAAAAGCGTAATCGACGAACTTGAACTCAAAGAGGGCGTTGAAGACTTTACCTTTGTTGAATTTGACAAAGAGGGAACAGCAACAAACGCAAAATCAAAAGTAAAAGAGTTAAATATAGAGGATGGAGTTGAGAAAATTAATCTTATTGGTGGTACTTTTAATGATGTTAGTTTTGCAGACGATTTTACTGGCTCAGTAGACTTTAAGTACGACCAGGAATTTGAAGATCAGCTGAACTTTGACGGGAAAGAAGCATTCCTTGAAGACAGCAAAGTCATCGAAAAAGATGTCGGTGTTGCAGAAAAAGCAGCAGGCAGCACTGTGTATTCATTCTCTATGTCAAAGGATTTGTTTGATATTCTGAACGGTCACATATTTGTTGTCTTTATGAATGAAAATGATGAGAATGCACCAGTTTATGCTACAATTCCTTCCGGATTTTTTAAAGTTGATTTCCCTGACTTACCATCAGGATCAGCCCTCCGTACTATTTACGGTTCAGAAAAATGCTATGTCGATTACGCAGGTGCACGTGCCCGCGGTATGCTTGGCGGCTATCTGAATCAGGATATTGTACATCTTACCCACTACAAAAACTACAACAAGGAAGCATTTGTTGCAACTTTGTCTGTTTCTGATTCTATGGTAACCTTCTATGTTGACATCTCTAAAATCAGAAAAGAAGATGTTATTATCTGCCCGGCATACATGGGACTGCATAACGACGAAGGCTGTACAAAACTTTCAGACATAAGCCTTGAAGGTTACACTCCCTGCTTTGCTGCTGATTATGCCTCGCTTCCAGAATTATTAGATGAGGACGAAAGAAATGCACGAGACTCTCAAATTGGTGGCTCTTTCCCTGTGGCAGGCGGAGAACTGTGTGCCTACAATTCAGTAAAATTCACTTTTGGTGTACCACGGTATGATTATGTAGCAATGGCACCTGGCGGTCAGTATCCGAATGTAGGAAGTCTTACTTACTCTCAGGTTCCTGTTGATCCAAACCAGGAAGATCCCTTTGGAACCGATCTAACCCCAGAATCAGATGACTTTCTGAACATCAAGACAAAAAACATGTATGACAACTTTGAATGGGATGAAGGCCTCTCTGCAGAAAGAGAAATCCTAATTGAGGAACTGGAAAGAGGAGGAGTTATATTCTATCCGACTTCCAGTTGTACTCCTGGAAGCGAACTGACTGCAGCTCAGCTCCGTTCACTTGCAAAGTATGCATTCATCTGGAAGTATGTGCCCGTTTCTGCACAGGCATGTATAACTGTCAGAGCTCGCGAGGGTGGTGAATATGGAACATTAAGTCTGCAGGAAATCATAAATCAGGTTAGAGCAGGCGAAAGAACTTACTATATTGATGAGTTGAGCACTTCACCGGTTACACTTGAACAGCTTCAGTCAGGAGCTGAATTCTGGCAGCTTCTGTATCAGATAAACTAACCACTTTTGATAGCGGAGAGAGAGAAAAAAAGCTACTCCTTTTTTGCGGAGTCCTGGAAACGGGGCTCCGTTTTTTTTCAGGAAAGCACTTTACGTTCAAGGAAGGAAGCGACGTCTTCTGCCCAGCTGTACTGATTCATAAACTCACCGGCAAAATTTTTTATCGCTTCTTTATCACCAGAAAGAAAATCATAATAATCACAGCGGATAATCTCGGGATTTATACGGAAGTTGTTGTATTCTGCAATAAAGAAATTCTGAATCTCACGGTCTGCAAAACTCTTTTTGATGTCAACAATCAGATTGCGAAGGCTTGCTCCGTATCGTGCAGAATCAGCATGGTCTCCCCAGAGCACAGAAATCAATTCTTTTGTTTTTACCGAACTGCCATTCTTGTAAATGAGATACGCTAACAGTTCAGTTGATTTTGTACGCGAAAACTTAACGACAGAGCCTTCATACAAAAGAGTAAAATTACCAAACGTCTTTGCTTCAAGAGACTGCATTTGCTTTTTAAGCAGCATAATATATTTTTTTTCTACACGACGCCTATAAAATGCACAGCAACTGGTTACAACCGTCACAAGAATTGTATCCAGAAGTCCGGTAAGTCCAAAATGAGCATACACTCCAGGAATCAGAAATCCTAGTCCTATGGTCATAGTGAAAAGAAAACAAAGCGGAGAAAAAGAAAATGCAATCAGCGATAAAAAACCACAGAGACAATAGACGAGCACGCCATTAAACGGCTGATTAAGAATATAGAAATTGTAAACGGCAGCAACTAAACCTGTTGCAAGAAGAACATAAAAGGGAATCGTCTTACCGATATACGCTTTTTCACGGGAAAGTTTTTTGGACCATTGAGCATACACAAACATGCCGGCACTCATGACGGTAAAAGCACCAAAATAAATGAACGAAGCTGTGTTTACCCCACCCCTTGTAATTTGTAAAGTCAGCAAAACAATCAGGTCAATAATTCCAAAGGCGAACAAAAAAGGGCTTATAAAAAGAATATGGAGACGGTTTGTTTCTCCTGAATCTGCCAGATCCAAACGCGAAATAAGATAGCGGTTTTGATAGAATGTTCTTAATTTACTCATTTTCTCTCTAATAACTCTAACACAAGTACATCAATCTTGCAAGATTTTTTTCAACTTCGCCCTTGTTCTTGAAGTGAGTATTTATAAAATGCTACAATAATATACACTTAATACGGAGCAAACGGTGAATTCACAAGACACAAAATTATCTCCTCAGTCACGCCGCATTATTCTTTCATTTATTGGAATTGCCATAAATGTTACGCTGTCTTACGTGACTTACAAACTGGGCCTTCCGTTATTCTTTGATACAATTGGAACTGTTTGCGTTGCTTCAATCACAGGTTTTTTATTTCCAGCTATTTTTACTGCGGTTGCGTCAAATGTCATCTGCACGCTTTTTTACGAACCGTCAATGTATCTGTCCATTTTCCATGCTTTAATTGCAATTATTACGGTTGCACTCACCAGAAAAAAAGCATTCAGAAAAATCGGAAGCGTTGCCGCATACGTTGCAGCCACTGCACTTATTTCTTCTCTTTCTTCATCACTTGTTTTGTACACACTCTATCGGCAGGACTTCCCTACTCTTATTGTTCGTAATGCAGAAAACTTTTCTGCAGCAACTTCTACCCCCTATTTTCTTTCCTTCCTTATAAGTAACTATCTGCTCTATTTTATAGAAAAAAGTTTTATCAGTATTTTTGCAATGATTGTACTTGCACTCATTCCCAAAAAAATTCTAGAGCTGTTTGAACACGACACCTGGGCAAGTCATTTTGCTTCTGATGATGCACAAAAATCTATCATCGAAACAGTAAGCAACTCCAAACATCCGTTCCATAAAAAGATAGCAAATCTTTTTGTCTTAACTTCTATCGTACTTGTTTGTGTAACCGGATATATAGCACTGCGCGTTTACTTTGACAACACAAAAACAGATAAAAGACAGAATGCATGGGACTGCGCAGAAACAATCGCAAAATCTATAGATCCTTCACAAGTAAATGGATTTATAAAATACAGAACAAACGCTCCTGGTTATGTAGCAACACAGGAACTGTTCACAAAGATTCAGGAATGTTCTCATAATGTTTTCAGGCTGTATGCGGTAAAGTTTGAAACAAACGGGCTCATCTATATTTTTGATACAAACAGAACAGCCTTTTATCAACCCGGAGAACTTGTTCCCTACGAAAAGAAATTTAGTCTCATAGCAGATTCTTTCATTGATTGCAATTACAGCCGCTTTAATGAACAAAACGGTCTGTTCCGATGGAATTACACCTGTTATTATCCTGTACTTGATGATGAAGGGAAATGCCTGTGTTTCGTCTGTGCAGATGCTTCTCTGAATTACTTTAAGGAATACATGGCGAATTTTACGATGCGCGTTCTGTTAATCATGGCAGGATTCTTTATCGTAATTATTTCTCATACCATCTGGTCAATTGGAACCAACATGTCCTATCCAATCAGTGCAATTGCAGCCTGTATTGACCGCTTTTCAGACTTATCAGAAGATCAGGGGAAACTTGAAGAAAACGTAAAACTGATTCGTTCGCTTGACATTCACAGTCAGGACGAAATTCAAACCCTGTATGATGCAATTTGCCGCATGATGCTTAGTCAGTCAGAACAGCTCAGCGATATTCGTAGACTTTCAGAATCAACTGCAAAAATGCAGGACGGACTTATCATCACCATGGCAGATATGGTTGAAAACCGCGACTCAGATACAGGAGAACATGTTCAGAAAACTGCAGCGTATGTAAAAATCATTGCAGAAGGATTAAAGAAAAAAGGATATTACGCTCAGAAAATTACTCCCAAATTTATTTCTGATGCAGTTCGTTCGGCACCGTTACATGATGTCGGAAAAATAAACATTCCAGACAACGTATTGAACAAACCTGGAAAACTTACCGACGAAGAATTTGCTATCATGAAAACACACACAACTGCAGGAAAAGCAATTCTTGAAAAAGCAATTTCTTCAGTTCAGGGAGAAAACTATCTTAAAGAAGCCCGCAACATGGCAGCGTATCACCATGAACGATGGGACGGCAAAGGTTACCCGGAAGGTCTTCATGGTGAAGTAATTCCTCTTTCAGCACGAATTATGGCAGTAGCAGATGTGTTTGACGCACTTGCTTCTCCTCGTGTATACAAGCCGGCATTCCCTTTGGAAAAAGCACTTGCAATTCTGCAGGAAGGAAGCGGAACTCAGTTTGATCCAAAATGCGTAGAGGTATTCATGGATTCTCTTTCTGAAGTAAAAGCTGTTCTTAAAAAATATACGGGAGGAAGTTTTGTCCTTTAAATCAAAGATACTTGCCCTCACTCTTATTTTTTGTACTCACACTGTTTTTGCGCAAGGTGGTGGATATGCAGTTACCCGTCAAATTCAAAATGTTGGATACACGGGAGTAGTTTACAATGCAACAAACGGACTTCCTACATCAGATGCAAATTTTCTTTTAGGTTCAACAGATGGATATATGTGGATTGGAAGTTACAGTGGAGTGATCCGTTATGACGGAACAAATTTTGACTGGCTTCCCACTTCTACAGGCATTACCAGTTGCCGCGCATTTTATGAAGACAGCACACACAGAATTTGGGTTGGAACAAACGATAACGGAGTAGTTGTAATAGACGGCGAAAAATACAGACACTACACCTACAAAGACGGGCTCCCCGCTTCGTCTATCCGCTGCTTTGCGGAAGATAAAAACAAAAATGTTTTTATTGCAACATCATCGGGACTTGCCTATGTAACCGAAAGCGGAATTCTGTATCATCTTTCACATCCGCAGTTAGACAAAGAAAAAGTTTTAAAAATTGTTTCTGATTCAACAGGAAAAATCTACGGCCAGACAACAAACGGCATTGTATTTGCTATAGAGAATAAAACCGTAACAGAATTATACACCAGCTCAGAACTGAACATGCCGCGCATTACAACATTACTTGCAGATCCTCAAAAAGACGGAGATGTTTATTTGTGCTGCGAAGGCGGAAGCATATATTACGGACCGTTCGGAAAGAAAAGTGAACAGCTGAAAAAAATTGATATCAGCCCTATTAACACCGTGCAATGGATTACTTACGATTGCGAACGTATATGGATTTGTTCAAACAATGAATTAGCATATCTTGATACGAATAACCGAGTACAGATTGTTTCAAACCTTCCCATAAACAGTTCTATAGAAATGATGACCTCTGACTACCAGGGGAATATGTGGGTCTGTTCATCTTCTATGGGCGTAATGAAAATTGTAACAAATAATTTTGTCAACATAACACAGGATGCAAATCTTCCCGTAAAACCGGTAAATGCAACCTGCATACACAATGGTCTTTTATACATTGGAACAGAAACAGGTCTGCACATTCTTGACAAAAACAATCACGAAATAAAAAATACACTTACGGAATTTATTGCCGACTCACGCATACGCTGTATCATCGAAGACAATGACAACAACCTGTGGATTGCAACCTACACAAACAACAAAGGCATTATTTGTCAGACTCCTGACGGAAAGATTACCACGCTTACCACAAAGAACGGAATGCCCGACAACAAAATCCGCAACTTAAAAATTGCAAAAGACGGCAGCATTCTGTGCGGTTCAAACGGCGGACTTGCTATAATCAGAAATAAACAGGTTGTAAGAACCTTCACAAGCGAAAATAATGATGTAATTACAAACACAACTTTTCTCACGATTGAAGAAGATGACGACGGAACAATCTATGCAGGTAGTGACGGAGACGGTTTATATGTCATTACAGATTCTGACATCCGCAGGCTGGGAAGAGACGAAGGACTTACCAGCGATGTAATCATGCGCTTAAGAAAAGACACAATAAATGATGTCATGTGGATTATAACATCTAACTCAGTTCAATACATGAAAGACGGAGTTATTTACACCGTTAAGACATACCCCTACAGCAACAATTACGACATTGTCTTCAACAATCAAAACATAGCCTGGATTCTTACCGCTTACGGACTTCTTACCGTTTCTACAGAAGAATTAATTTCAGATTCGGTAACCGATTACAAACTGTACGGCATAGCAGACGGACTTCCCAGCACAATTACCGCAAACTCCTACAGCGAACTTGATGCAAGCGGTAATCTCTATCTCTGTTGCCGCGAAGGAGTTTCAAGCGTTAACATCAACAAATATACAGAGCAGAAATCTCAACCGCGAGTTGTTCTTAATTCCATTTACTGCGGAAACGATAAAATCTTACCGAATGAAAATAAAACATACATTCTTCCGGCAACAAATGAACGCATTGTCATTTCAACTGCAGTTCTTGATTATACAATGACAAACTCCGTTGTTCATGTGTTTCTTGAAGGAGCAGAAGACGATGGAATTACCGTAACCCGGGATGAACTTACTCCTCTTGAATACACAAGTCTTCCGTACGGCGACTATCAGCTGCACATTCAAATTTTAAGCAACAATAAAAAACGTGTGCTGTACGACACAAGTTATTTTATTATTAAGAAATTCCGTCTGTCAGAATTTACTGAATTTAAAATGCTGCTTATTTCGCTGCTCGTTCTGTTTACCGGCTTTATTGTCTGGCGCATCATGAAGTCAACCGTTGTGGCATGGCAGGAAAAAAAGATTCAGGAAATAAAAGAAGAAGTTGAACGTGCCAACACCACAAAATCACGCTTTCTTTCAAACATGTCACAGGAAATAATTACACCATTGAACACAATAATGTGTATGGATGAAATGATTCTGCGTGAAAAAAATGACAATGTTCCAAAAGAATACTCCGATTCCATAACAAACTACGGAATGGACATCCGCGAAGCATCAGAATCACTCTTAAATCTTATAAATGATCTTCTGGAAATGTCAAAAATAGAAACCGGTGAATTTTCAGTTACAGAAACAGAGTATGATGTAAAATACCTCCTGCATTCGCTGATCATTCCTACCCGTCTTAAAGCTACTGACAAAAACCTTACTTTTACCGTTTCAATTGACGAAACCATTCCGCACCGCTTGTCCGGTGACATTGGAAAAATCCGTCAGATTCTTCTAAAGCTGCTTTCTAATGCAGTTGCATACACAGAAACAGGTGGCATAGAATTTACCGTTGATATAAAAAGCAGAGAAAACAACTACTGCACGCTCTTTGCAAGTGTAAAAGATACTGGAAACGGTGTACGCGAAGACTTAGCAAAAAACATGTTTGATGCATACAGTGCATACGAAAATGTTTCCTCAAGCAACGTTAACTTAAAGACAGGGCTTAGCCTTGACATCTCAAAAAAATTTGCAACTCTCATGGGCGGCGACCTTACATACGTAACAGAAGTAGGAAAAGGTTCTGAATTTATTTTTAAGCTTACGCAAAAAATCATAGACGCTACACCAATCGGTATCTTTGAAGAAAAAGAAACAGTCAGCGTGCGCAACGAATACAAACCGCAATTTATTGCACCTGATGCAGATGTTCTTGTTGCAAGCGCAAATGTCTTGAATCTTGACGTACTGGATAAACTGTTAAAACCGACAAAGGTTTTTGTAACGCGTGCATACAACAGACAGGAATTCTTTGACAAGATCAGATTAAATGCTTTCAACATTGCGTTCATCGATCAGATGCTTTTTGAAGACAATGAAAATGAAATCAATGACATGATTGCACAAATCAAACAAATTGATCCAAAACTTCCTGTCTACATTCTGACAGAAAACAGTTTCTACAGCGAATCATTCTACGCCTCAAAAGGATTCAGCGGAACACTGGCACTTCCAGTTGACAGTGCTCTTCTGGAAAAAATAATTTTGAAACATCTTCCTGAAGAAATAATGGATACGGGAGAAGCACATGTTTGATATAATCCGCAACCACCAGATGAACATAATGCTCTGCCTTTGTGCAATTTGTGCTTCAATGGCAGTCATGCTTGTCCACACTCAATTTCTTTCCAAACGGCGCAAATATATTTTAATAGGAATGGAAGTTCTTGCCACACTTTTGCTTTTCTTTGACAGACTAGCCTATATCTATGCCGGTGATCCAAGTTCAACCGGATACGTAATGGTCAGGCTTTCAAACTTTTTTGTATTCTTTATAACCAGTGCAATTATATTGTTCTTTAATTTCTATTTAATTGATTTATTAAAAAAAGAAGGAAACCTGGCAGTCGTTCCACGAAGACTTTTATTCACAGGAATTGCCGCTGCAGTTGGTATGCTGCTTTCTGTTGTATCGGTATTTACAAACATGTATTACTATTTTGATGCTCAAAACTATTATCACCGTGGCACCGGATTTCTTGTTGCATACATTATTCCTGTCATCTGCCCGCTTATTCAGTTTACTGCAGTTGTGAAACACAGAAAAAGTTTCAGTAAGTTTATTTACGTAGCATTATGGTTATACATCTTTATTCCGCTTGGAATGGGAATCCTTCAGATTTTTACATATGGAATCTCTATCGTTAATATATCCATGGTTCTTGTTTCTATCTTTCTGTATTTCTTTAATTTTCTTGATGCAAACGATTCCGTCAGAAAAGCACACGAAATTGAAATACAGGGTTTTAAAGAAGCACAGCAAAGAATCAGACAGTTTTTTGGAGATGCATGTGCAGCCTATGCGCGTACCGTTGAACAAAAGGATGAAGAAATCAAAGGCCGCTGTTTACGAACCGCTCAGATTGCACGACAAATAGCACAGAAGGCAAATAAAAGCGAAGAAGAATGTAATAAAATCTATTACGCAGCCTACCTGTGTGATGCCGGAGCAGAAGCACTTTCATGCATAAAAGAATATCCGTATTTAAGCGAAACCGCAAAATATGTCGGACAGCGCTATGATGAAAAACTTCCTGAGTATGCACGGCTTATCACTGTTGCAAAAGAATATGAACGAATGATTCACGATCCGTTGATTCCAAATTTCTATGCACGGGAAACTTTTATTCGTGAAGCGGGATCAAAATACGACCCTCTGTTTGCAAAACTAGCATTTCAACTACTTGATGAAAAAACACAGGCCGGGGAATTCTTTGAAGCAACCAGTCAGATGCAGACAGAGCTTACCTGCAATGATTATCGCGACAACGTCTCTACAGGTGTTGCTGTATCTCAGGAAATAACAGATATAACATTTAACTGTGAACCACTTGGAACAGAAAAACCATTTTCTGCACCGTCAATTGTGCTGTTTGATTCTTTTGATGCTCAGGTCAAAAACACTCCAGAAGAAATAGACGCACACAAATATCTTGAATACGGTGAAATCTGGTTTGATGAGCACATTATTTCTTCGGGCGCACGCAACATGGAAGTTCGAAACGTTATGGAACATGTTGACACTAACTCGTATAAAATTACCTGTATGCGTTACGAAGATCACCTGCTGTTAAAGATGTACGGCACTCAGAAAGATTTTGATGTCATTGTTGCCCTTCCCACAGCATCAAAGGCAGCCTACATTGGTCTTACCGGAGAGAATGTACACATCAGCAGCATAGAAATAAACAAGACGACACAAAAGGCACAGGAAGCAGATATTCCGCGAATAGCTCAGAAAGTTAATTACACAGATCGAATAGAATCAGACATATCAAATATTCAGATAGTTAAGCCTCTGGAATACTTTACAAAACCAATAAAGGTAAAAGATAAAATGAGGCTCTTCTTCCACGCACAGAGTCTTCCCGATGCAAATCTTGTCTGGCACTGCCCCTATGTTATTTTATATTCTTCGGATGACAAAAATGTACACGGAAAAAATTATCATGAATACGCAATGATAAAATTTGACGGGGAAGATAACGGTTCAAATAAGTTTTCTGAAAACAATTTTGTAATGAAAAAGACAGAAAGCTTTAAAACCTGGGACGACTGGAAAGAACAGAATAAAGCAGGCTATGAATGTCAGATTGAATTCTTTAAGACAGGAAATGAAGTTACCATAAAGACACAGAACAAAGGTATCTCTATTCAGAACACATCAAAAATTCTGGACGGAGCAAAAGACATTTATGTAACGCTTTCCGGAGACCAGATAGCCCTTACCGACATACGCATCCGCTAACCAGCAAGGGCATGGCATTTTATTCGTGCATTGTGTACTCAATATCCTCATCTATCAGATGAATCATTGCATCTGCAACACGAGGATCAAACTGTTGTCCGCGCCACTTAAGTATTTCTGCACGAACAGTTTCCTGTGACAGGTAACTTCGGTAACTGCGGTTTGAAGTCATGGCATCGTAAGCATCAGCTACACCAATAATGCGTGCAATCCACGGAATGTCTTCACCCGCAAGACCATCGGGATATCCTTTGCCGTCATAGCGTTCGTGATGACTTCGGGCACCAATTGAAATCTCCGGCATAGAAGAAATAGTCTTTAAGATGTCGCTTCCAATTACGGGGTGCGTCTTTATGATTTCATATTCTTCATCAGTCAGTTTGGAAGGCTTATTGATAATTGCATTGGGAATTCCAATTTTACCAATATCATGCAGCAAAGCAACATAGTAAATTTTTTCCTGCGTCTGTTCATCTTCGCCCAAAGCAGCTGACAGCATGCGGGAATATTTTGCAACACGGTTTGAATGACCTTTTGTGTATTTATCTTTAGCATCTATTGTCTGTGCAAGGGCTGCCGTAACTTCCATAGAAAGTTTTTTAATTTCTTCCTGACGTTTTCTAAACGAGGCAAACCTAAGCAGAACCATCAGCAGTGCAACACCAATAACTACAACGGTAACAAGAGCAATAAACCAGCTTTTCTGCCACAGGTACGCTTCTTTAATAATTTCGATGCTTACCGTCATTGCATTTTCTACATATTTGCTGGTTGGAGCACTGTCGGGATTTCGTGCCATAACAGAAAACCTGTATTTTCCCGGCTTTAAGTTTGTGTAGCTTGCAACACGTTCCGTTGTCCAGTCACTATAATCAGAATCAAAGCCTTCAAGCCGAGTTTTAAACTGAACCTGCTCTGACGAAATAAGTGAGATGCCTGTATATTTTAAATTAAGACGTTTAACATCAGGAGGAATTATCAGAGTATCGGTTGCAGAAAGATCAACACGCTCAGCATCAAGCACTGCTGTCTGAATCTTAACAGTCGGAATGGTTGCTATAGAGGCATTGCGCACCGGATCTCGTACAGTAAAACCATCGATAAGCGTAAACCACAAGCGGCCCTTATCATCTTTCATGGAAACAGATGTAGATGTAACACCTCCGGAAATAATACCGTCCATCTTAGAAAAGTATGTTGGTGTTAACGACTTTAACAAACCGTCCATGACTTTATCCATATCCGAAAGCTTTACGCTCATAATACCCTGATTTGTCGTTGCCCACACACGCTGCGTATAATCTACAAGAACCTGGAACACGCCGTCAGAGCCAAATCCGTTTGTAAGGTCAAAGTTAAAAATGGAATCATCTGTTTTTGAAATAATGCTGACACCAGAGCCAGTACAAACCCAAACTTCTCCGTCACGCACAGAAGAAATCTTAAAGATAATATTTCCCACTAGTCCATCGTCTTTTGTAATTTTTTTTACAATTTCTTTTGTCTTCGGATTAAACACATACACGCCGCCACCGTCAGTTCCAAACCAGATTAATCCATCGGTGTCTTCATACAGACACATGATAAAATCATTTTCAAGAGTACCACCCTTGTTGATATTCGTAATCTGACCATTCGAGTGATTTATAATGGAAAGCCCAGTTGTTGTTCCTACATACAGATCACCGTTCGCTATCTGCAGGGCAACCCGCGCATTATCTCCTGCAAGTCCGTTAGCTTTATTCCAATGCTGTATGGTACCGTTACGGTTAATTTTTATCTGACCTTTATTCTGATAGCAGGACACAAGCACTGCACCATCTGCAGTAACACCCACATGACGGATTCTTACGTTTTTGCAGTATTCGGTAATAGAGTTTTGTATGAACGCATTGTTTCGGTAACAGTACAGTCCATTATCACAGGCAAGCCACACTACATCACGGAATGTATCCTGTGCAATTGCATTAACTGTTGTAGACATATTGGTTGTCTGGAATTTTCCCAGGCAGACTTTTTGAATTCCGCCGCGATCAAGAGCAATCCAAATATTTTTTTCTTTGTCTTCAATGATTTCGTTTACACCTTCATCAACAAGAATATCATTCTGTGAAGCATACGATATGATTCCGTCGTGAAGCACTGCAATTCCTGAATCAGTTCCAAACCACATATTCTTTGAAGAATCCTGCAGGATACAGTTGATGGAAGTTGCCTTTTGTTCCCCATGAGCAATATTATAAACCGTTTCCCTTTCTGAAGTTTTGCGGACAACATAATACGGTGCAACTCCATACCAGAAAGTTCCCGAAACATCCTGCATCATTGTCGTTACAACCGGAGATTCAATTGACTGAATTACATCTGCAATTTCAAATTTTCCGCCCGTATAACAGATCAGTCCGTTACCCGACTGAGTGATAATCCACACGCGGCCTGCAGTGTCACAGTACAATTTATTTACAATGAATAAGTTTCCGTTTGGAATTGTTTCAAAACCGGCAGGCTGAACAACAGTATCATTATTTAAGCATATAATACCAGAAGCGGTACCAATCCAGATGTATCCGTTTTTATCTTCGCAAATTGCACGGATAGAATTATTGGGAAGTCCATCAGCTACCGTATATTTTTTTATTTCGCCATCTGTTTTTATACACAGAAGGCCTTCATCATTGGAACCAATCCAGATGTTATCGCAGGAATCCTGGAAAGTTGTGCGTGCACTTATAAAATCATAGCGCTCGTCATACAAACGGTTTATGTCTATAAACTCGACGCCGTCAAAGCGAAGCAATCCGCTGTACGTTCCGAAATACATATAGCCGTCGTGATCCTGCATAATATCGGTAACCGTATTTGCAGAAAGTCCGTTCTCTGCATTCCAGTTTCTGCTTACATAATCCTTAAAGAAAGAATCACTTGAAGGTGCACTAGATGCATGAACATTCAGCGCAGAAAAAATCAGTATGACAGATGATAATAAAACGTATCGACTTTTTTTCATGAGAGCACCACCTTAGCGCAGGTTATTTTCCGCCAAAAATCTTAAATCCTTTATGCGCCGGCTTTTCCTGTTCAGTCTGAACATCAGAACCTGAGTCTGAGGCATTCTGTTCAGCAGCAAGCGTTTCTTCCATTGCAACCTTAAGTTTATCCAAAACGCCATCAAGAAGCACCATGGCCATGTTGAGCTGTTTGTCAACTTCTGCGGGCATTCCTTCAATGTTGTTCTGCCATTCGTCAAAAAGCGTGTTATACGCCTTGTTCATGTTTGCATAGGTCTGTTTCGTAACTTTCATACTAAAAAGTATAGCATATTTTTGTGAAATTTGCTATGATTCTATGCGTAGTAATCAGCTTACAGGCAGAGAGGTCAAAAATGAAAGAAATTTCTTCTTTAATGGGATACCGCGAAAATATCCGTGTAATGGATGCAACCCTTCGTGACGGCGGTCTGGTAAATGACTTTTTCTTTACGGATGAATTTGTAAAAGATTTGTATGCAACAAACATCGCTGCCGGTGTTGATTATATGGAGATGGGATATAAAGCCTCAAAAAAACTGTTTGACGTTAAAAAATTCGGCAAATGGAAATTCTCTGAGGATGAGGCAATCGTAAAACTTTTGGGCGATGAAATTGTTGGTAACGTTGAAAAGAAAATTAAACTTGCAGTTATGGCAGATGTAGGTCGCTGTGACTTCAAGGAAGATATTCATGAACGTGCAAACAGTCCGGTCGATGTTATCCGCGTAGCCTGCTATGTACATCAGATTCCTGCTGCAATTGAAATTATAGAAGATGCAAAGAAAAAAGGATACGAAGTTACCTGTAACATCATGGCAATTTCTACTGCTCAGGAAGGAGACATAAAAGTTGCCCTTGATATGCTGGGCCGCTCTCCGGTTGATGTTATTTATATTGTAGACAGTTTTGGTTCTATTTTCCCGGAACAGATGGCACGCGTAGTTAATACGTACAAAGAAAGCGCTGACAAATACGGAAAGATTTTAGGCATTCACGCACACGACAATCAGCGGCTTGCGTTTGCAAACACAATCGAAGCTGTTGGTGACGGTGTAGACTGGCTGGATGCAACCTACAATTCTATGGGACGCGGTGCCGGAAACTGTGCAATGGAAAATCTTCTGGGACTTTTGCGCAATCCTAAATACAACATCTACCCTGTGCTTCAATTTATAGAAAAACACATGCTTAAGCTGAAAGAAGAAGGTGTTTTGTGGGGATACGATTTACAGTACCTGATTACCGGACTTTTAAATCAGCATCCCCGTGCAGCAATTGCGTTTACTAAAGACAAGCGCGCAGACTACACTGCATTCTACACAGAGATTGCCGGTCAGGAATAGTCGGTTGGTGTGCCGTCCATGGCTTCACTCGATAGAGGTGGCGTTCAGTTTTCTTTCTACTTTAATGAATCAACTAACGCGTTTATATTTGCCTCTATTACGTGCAGCAGGGCGTCGGGCTCTACCGCTTCAGGGAAATTGCGCCAGATTACGTACACACTCTTGGGAGACACTTCAACAAGCGGTTGTGCTACAGGGTTATGTACATTGTCAATGATAAGCACATAGC
Organism: uncultured Spirochaetaceae bacterium; assembly: GCA_902766125.1. Lineage (GTDB taxonomy): Bacteria > Spirochaetota > Spirochaetia > Treponematales > Treponemataceae > Treponema_D. The sequence continues at coordinate 27,145 of CACXCG010000051.1, forward strand.
CGTTCTTTTTTGCGTCTGCAATCTGTTCTGCGGTAACAGGGCCGGGGCCGAAGGTTGCAGCAACCGTAAGTCCCAGTTCCTTTGCAAGATACACCTGATTCTTATTGCAGAGGACGCGCGCGCCTTTGTAACCCATAGCTTCAATTTGTGCAGCACCCGCTTTTACCGCAGCAACATACCGGGCAACACGTTCTTTGCTTTTTTCCTGAGTGCCTGCAATCTCAGAAAGTATCTGAGCATTTTTCTGCACCGTTGCAATAGAATTGTCGCAGGTAATCTGTACCATCTGAACAGAACCGACAGAAGTTCCCATTGTCTGCATCATGCGTTCAAAACCTGCGTAGATAAAATACTTGCGCGCGCTTATGGCTTCAATATCGCTTACTGTAATTTCGTACTCAGGCGGATGACGAAGTGTTACCGGAGCAACAGTCTGCACATCATCAATTCCTGCTAAATCTGCAAAAGCTGCAGTCCAGGAAGTAGAAGCAATGTAGTCCTGATTTCCCTTGTCTTTTGTTCCCATGGCAAATGCAAATGAAGTACAGCAAAGAAGCAGTGCTAAAATAATTCTTTTCATATTACAACCTCTTGTGTTTTTTCTGACAGCGCACTATCAGTGTAAGTACAGTGTATAAAAGACCAGTCATAAGTGCAATGGTTGCAGCAGGCGGTGTGTCTAATGCAAGAGAGATAAAAAATCCGCCGAAAGAAAAAATAAAACCAATGACACTGCTAAATGCAAATAATTTTTTTATTCCCCGAAGTGATTTTGTAAGCGATAAAAATGAAGACGCACACAGTACCGGTAAGATCAAAAGCGCATCAATTAAAAATGCACCCAGAAGCTGCATGGAAACAGAAACCACAAGCGCAATCAGCATAACCATAACCGTGTAATGAAAATGAACATTGATTCCCATGGCACGGGCAACATCTGTGTTAAAGAAAAGCGGCATCATGTTTTTATAATTGAAGGTCACGTACACGACAAGAAGCAGCGCAAGAGCACAGACAGTTATCTGATTTGTAACGGTTAATGCAAACGGACTTCCCCATAGAAGATTGAGCGTATCTTTTGCAGGAACATCAGCAACATGCGTTATAACAGATGCTAGCGCAATACTTAACACCATAACACCGGCACTTGCACCACTAAAACCGCCGCTGGTCTTTTTGAACAAAAGCATATACAAAACAAGCACGATATTGATGATAACAATAACGGGAACAAGCGGAAGCTGACAAGCAAGTGCAATCGCTCCTCCTAGAATAACGCCGTGCATGAGCATATAGCGCAGCGGAATTAAATCAAGCTGCAGTACCATGACACCGCAGAGAGGGAAACAGGTACCGGAAACAATAAGTGCAATAAATCCGCGCAGAACAGGAGCTAACGAAAGCAGTGAAAGAATGTGTTTCATGCATCTTCTCCTAAGCAGAAAGTTTTCCAGCGTTCAAGAGAACTGAGGGCAGGATCGTGCGTTACAATAATGATGGTAGGAATTTCTGTTACGGTAAGCGAACGAACTATATCAACGACCATCTGTTTATTTTCGCGGTCAAGCGATGCAGTCGGCTCATCAAGCAAAAGAAGTTTTGCATGCTGAGCAAGACAACGGGAAACAGATACCTTTTGTTTTTCGCCGCCGCTGAGTGTTGCAAAATCACGCGAAGCAAGATGCAGTGAAGAAGTGCGTTCAAGCGCCTGTTCTATTTCTTTCTGTTTATTTTTTGTATGCGGATCAAGTCCCAGTGCAACAACTTCTGAAACTGAAAGAGAAAAATGCGGTTGTGTGGTAAACTGAGGAATGTATCCGACGGTACGTTTTTTTTGCTTTCCAGCTTCAACACCGTCAATAAGAATTGAACCAGAAGCAGGCTTTAAGATTCCTGCAATAAGAGAAAGAAGCGTTGTCTTACCGGTTCCGTTTTCTCCGGTAACCATAAGGCGGTCGCCGGGCGCAAGACTAAAGGAAATGTCGTGTAAGTTACCAAAGGGATGGTTCACCTGTTCAAGACACACACTTACACCCTGCGTTAACTTTGCACGCTGACGGATCAGATAATACATTTCATCACTGTCGGTCAGGTTTTTTAACTGTGCTTCGGTTGCACACATAAGGCGGTCAACAGCATGCGTGTATGTAACTCTAACATTTGGACAACACTGTTCCAGATACGAAAGTGCAAGACGACTGATAAGTTCAGCATGAATAAACGTTACGCCCATGCGGGAAAGAAGAACCGCAGCCGCTTTACCGATAGCAGTATCATGCACACTTAGAACAGATTTATTTTGAAATGATTGCAAAAAGATTTCTAAATCAAACAGAGGATGCAGCCATTTTTTTCCGCTGGTAAAAATACATTCGTCATTATTAAAAACAGCAAGCGAAACATTTTGTTCAAGGGGAGCACGATACGAGGTCGGATTCATGCTACGATTCCAAAGTGCAATCGATAAGGATTATCGTAGAAAATCCGTCTTCTTCCTGACAGGTGTAGGTTCCGCGCACCGTAATAAATTCTCCGTCATCGGGAATGTGAACAAGAGGTGATTCATCTGCAAAAGAAAAACCAAGCCCCGCACTGCAGCAGGCAGTCGCATCCTGAACAATGCAGGCATACCGCGGCGCACCTTCTATCTGTTGGGGAATGTACATCTTTCCTGCCATTCTGACAGACTTACCCTCATAGAACTCTGGTTCAATCAGCATATTGAAAACTTCTGCGTACACCATGTTTGCATTCATGCGCGTAAGATCTATGTCGACAGCAACAGGAGCGGCATCGGCTTGAGGAGTTTTTACTTCATGTTCTTCTGCAGAATGAATTTCTACAACCGGCTGCGTTACCACAAGCTGCTCTGCTTTTGCAGAGTCATTTTTTTTGCACGAAGCAAACGCGGTAAACACAACCAGCAGAAAAAAGAAACTCTTTGTTTTACTGCAAACTGTCATAATGGCGATTCCTTAAATCTAGAAAGCAGAGCAGACAACACGGAAGCCAATATCTTCTCTTTCAGTGGCCTCATAGTGACTAGTTCTGTATGTTACTTCCCGATAATCCCTGTAACTTCCACCGCGAACAGTGCGACTAGAACGGGACGAGTCGCCATAGTTGTCACACCATTCCCACACATTACCAGTCATATCGTATAATCCAAGAGAATTCGCCGGCTTTATGCCTACCTCATGAGTTTTGTATGAAGAATTAGTTTCTGTCCATCCAACATCATTTTGATAATCACTTCCAGAATATTTATAATCCCATCCTCCGTTTACACCACCTCGGGCTGCCATTTCCCACTCAGCTTCTGTGGGAAGACGGAATCCATCTGCACTATAGTTACAGGTTACTTCGCCAGGAATGTTATACTCTTTGTGAGGTGTATAATTCCACATGTCAGGATTTGTTATACCATTAACAGAATATGCAGGTGTAAGTCCCATAATCACGCTCAGTTTGTTACAGAAATAAATTGCATCATACCAGCTTACATATTCCACAGGGCGCTTTTCCTGCACTTCTCTACTTTCAGGGTCAGCCTTATTTTTGCTGGGGTTATATCCCATAACGGCCATGTACACATCCTGAGTCATCTCATGTTTTGCAATCTTGTAGGCATTGATAACCTGAGTTCCTTCAGTTCCCGCAAAGTTTTCCAGGTTTACTTTTTTGCCAACAGGAATTACCGTAACCATTTCTTCCTGCATTATCTTTATGGCCTGCTCCCGGGTGATAATCCATCCGGCATAAAAGGCCTTTTTCTGTGTGGAACCTTTGGGAATGGAAGTCACCTTTTCTCCGCTAAGGTCAGCTTCTGCATACCATCCGTTGAATACGTAACCTTCGCGAGTAGGAGCAGCAAGCGTAAGTCCGTCTTCTGCAGTGTAAGTGTCCGTGTTTGAAGGATTCTGAGTTCCACCGTTTAAATGCCATTCAATGGCATACTCTACTTTATCAGTCGCATCAACCAGCTTTGGCTGTGAAAAAACTGGGAGTGAAGAGATACAGAGCACAAGTGCACAGGGCAGCAGTCTGAACAGTTTTGTTTTCATAAGAATCCTCCAGGATGAAATGTTTACTATTATAGTGTTAAGACTATCAAAAAGAAATGAAATCTTCAAGGGAAAGGAAGGGGGAGCTGATGGTGGGGTTTTATAATAAGACTCTCATAGGCAGGGAAAAGTTAAAAACATAACTTGACAACTTGACAACTTGTAATATAATAAAATCATGACAAAGATGACTGTTGCTGATTTTAAGGCTGATTTCTCTACTGTACTTTCAAAAGTACAAACAGGTGAACAATTTGCTATTCTTTTTGGCAGATTAAAAAAACCTGTTGCAATTCTTTCTCCCTATGAATCCGAAAAAAAGAAAAAGCGGGTTCTTGGTACATATGAAGGCAAGGCAACATTTTCTGAACAGGGAGATGGAAAAATTACGCTTGAAGAATTCTTAGGAGAGGTATAAATACTATCATGAATGATTCTGTTGGATATCTTCTGGACACTCATACTTTCCTCTGGTCATTTCTATGCAGCGATGAACTTTCTGAAAAAGTTCGTGACATACTTGAAGAAAACAAAAACCCCATTTACGTAACTACCATTTCTTTTTGGGAAGTTGCTATCAAAGAACAGCTCGGTAAATTTTCCCTCAACGGAATCAATTCACTCTTACTACCCAACATTGCCAAAAATTATGATTACGAAATCCTAAACCCGGATGCTTACGATTTTATTACCTACAAAGAGTTACCTTTACAAAAGAATCACAAAGACCCATTTGACAGAATGCTGATACACCTGGCCATAAGGAAAAATTTAATTTTGTTGAGTCGCGATCATATTTTTCCCCAGTATGAAAGTGCAGGCCTTCAACTTTTATGGTAAAAAATCCGCTCTTGATTAAATTCTGTTTCACTAACTATAATTTACCTGATGGAGGATTTTATGAAAAAGATTTTTCTTGCCCTTATTTTTGCACTGTTACCCGCTGTTGTGTTCGCACAGAATTCTGATTTGAAACGCTATTTTGATTACAGTCAGGATTTTGACGGATATGCTGCTGCAATTTTCATAGGAACCGTAAGTGACAGTAAGCAGGATATTTCTACCGCAGAAGAAGCCATAGCATTGTTCAAGGAAAAGATTGGAACAAATTTTAGTTCAGTCGCAAAGTTAACAAAAAACAACAAATGGTTAATGGAAAAAGCACTGAATGAATGGGACTACGAAGAAGGTGAAATATACGTTGTAGTCATTACCAGTTCCCTGTATGCGGATGACGGCATTGTCATTTTTGTTGCGATAGATGAAAAAAAGAATTTCAAGTACTGTGCGTACCAGCTGAATGTAGACGAGCTTGATTCGTTTGGTACCATATTCAATGAAGAAGAATAACAATTAATCTGTATACTTTCAAAGGAGGCAGCCAAATGATTTTTGATTTTTCTGATGGAGATACAATTATGCCTATGGGAGACCGCATGGGTATGGATTCACAGGGCAACCTGAATATCCGCATCGGCAAAAACAGTGCAATGGATATGAACACCGGCAGCATCCATTTTACTTCTTCGTGGAATACAGACGATGACCCCGACCAATTCTCTCCCCTTGGCAGCGACGGATTGTTTGGCAGGAAGTGGTAGAGGAAAAAAGAAAAGAACAGAGTTTTACGAAGTGTAACATACAATCCCTGAGATTCTTATGCAGATGACAAGGTTTAGTTAGAGCCCCCTTCTCTACAAAAACATCGTCATGTAGTATGGAAGTGTAATCTTGTTGATTTTATTACGGCTAACTAGAGTATTTCCAAACCTCTATCAGCTGATGACACACATGCATGCATCTCTCCGAACTTTTTAACCTCTAAAAAAAAATTCAAAAAAATTTTTACAGTGCCACTATATGACACTCTTGACTGTTACAATAAGAGCCATAAAACGCATACAAGGAGTTTTTATGGAAAGCGCAACTGATTTTTTTATGATTGTAACGGTTATGGTTTTATCTGTTCTCTTTGCAAACTGCATCAGCGAAGTATCTGCTGCAAAAAAGAAAAAGCAGAAAACACTGTGCACCTTCTGTCTTCCGTGCATTGCAACTCTGGCAATTGGAACTGCACTTATTTCTGATCTTCGGTTACTGGTACTTGCTGTTACTGCTTCGCTGCTTGCCGGAAGCGTGAGTCTTCTTGTAAGCTGTACAAATGAAACAAACGCTAAGCAGATTACGCCCAGCAAAGTTGAAATAAAAGACATCGCGTGCTAACAAATAATACGCGTTAGGGGGTGGAGCACCGTAAGTCCCGCGAATGCGGGATGAGCCGCGGCAGACGGCGAAGTGCGGAACACCCGACCCGACGTAGGAGGGGAACGCCCGCAAACAACTTCTTGAACTACACTTCAATTAGTTCTATACTATGCTCATGCAACAAAAAAAGAAATTTAATCCCGCAAGTCTTGCACTTACGCTGCCGGCATGTATGGTTCTGGCATGTCTGATTATGTGTGCAATGAACACATATCTGGGCTATTCTGAATTCAAATCTATTTTTGAAGATGAATACTACACGATTACGACTCAGTTTGCACAGACTGCTGCGTCTTATGTTAACGGCGACTCTATTGCCCGCTACAAAGAAAATCCTGTTGCTGATGAAGAATGGGAAGAAACAAACCAGCTGCTTGATACGCTTACCGAAACTTCTGACCTTGCATACATCTATGTTACGGTTAACGATCCTGACTACACCTGGCGCATGTACATCTACGACACGGTTAACAAAAAAGTGGTAAACGGTTCTGTCATTCCGCTGGGAAAAGTTTTATCGCTTACAAATAAATCTGAAGAATACATTGACAATATGCGTACGGTTATGGAAGACGGCAACACCTACACTTCTTACGCATACAACAAAGAGACGGGCGGTCACGTAACGACTTCTGTTCCCATTTTTGATTCTACGGGTAAGGTTGCTGCTTTGCTTGGTGTGGTTAAACCGATGAGTGAAGTTAAAGAAATCCAGACACGCTATCTTCATTCTTCCATTGTGGGCTTTATCATGTTCTCTCTGGTGTTCATTACCATCTTTGTGGTTATCTTACAGCGCACACTGATTAAACCGATTGTTACCATTACTGATGAAACGGCTCACTTTGCTGAACACAAGGCTCATCTTACGGGTGCACTCAAAAACTTTACGCAGAAGAGTGAGCTTGGTATTCTTGCGCGTTCAGTTGAACAGATGAGTGTTGACATGAATACGTACATCGATGAACTGACCCGCAACACTGCAGAAAAAGAACGCTTGAGTGCAGAGCTTGATGTTGCGACTCAGATTCAGGCTAACATGCTGCCCAGGATTTTCCCGCCGTACAAAGATCATCCCGAAATTGAACTGTATGCATCTATGGCTCCTGCAAAAGAAGTGGGCGGTGACTTCTACGATTTCTTTATGATTGATGATGATCACTTTGCCGTTGTTGTCGGAGATGTAAGCGGCAAGGGTGTTCCGGCTGCACTGTTTATGGTTATTGCAAAGACGATTATCAAAAACGAAGCGTTACAGGGTTACAGCCCCGCAAAAGTATTTGAACTGGTTAATGCTCAGCTGTGCGAAGGTAACGATGCAGGTCTCTTTGTTACCTGCTGGCTTGGTGTACTTACCTTGAGCACGGGACAGCTGGTGTTTGCAAATGCAGGCCATGCCTCTCCGGTCTGGTGGCACGACAACAAAGAAGCATATCTGGTTACCAAACCAAACCTGATGCTTGCGGGTATGGAAGGTATTCCCTACACCGATCACACGGTTACTTTGCAGCGGGGCGACCGTCTGTTCCTTTACACAGATGGTGTTACTGAGGCTACGGATGCAGATGGAAATTTGTATGGAGAAGAACGGCTGCTCAAGGCTCTGCGCGCAACGGACCGCACCTCTCCCAAAGATGTGCTTTCTTCCGTTAACGCAGATATCCACGGATTTGTTGGTTCAGCCCCGCAGTTTGATGACATTACGATGCTGGAATTTTCTTTGCGGAAGAACAACGCGTAAGGTTATTCTTTTTTTGAGCTTTTTGCTTCGGGCTCGTTGGTTCCGTCAGAGAAGGTAAGCAGGCTGTCCATTCCGGTTGCTTCAAATACCTGTTTGCAGAATGTTGAAGGGTTACGGACATACAGTTTGCCGGTACGGGTTCCTGCCATCAGTTTGTGTGCAAGAAGCACTACACGCAGTCCGGTACTGGAAATGTACGATACGTCAGCCATGTCAAATACGAGCGTATTGATTGCCTTTACCTCTTTAAGAACTCCTTCCAGTTTGGGAGAAGTAGTGGTATCAAGCCGTCCAGAGAGAAAAATCTCCATTTTGTCGCCATTACGGGCTTCTTTAATATCAAGCATATCTTTATTCTATCTATTTACCAAAAAATAATCAATGTGCTATACTGTCTTTAATAGGGAGACATTGGCAATGGTATGTTCAAATTGTGGTGCTACACTGGTAAGCGGTTTTAAATTCTGCCCTCAGTGTGCAACTCCGGTAGAAGCAGCTAACGAAGCTCACCCCATGGCGGTTGAAAACAGAGAAATCCCAAAAATGATAAGCATTCATGGCGGCGTGTTTGTCATGGGACAGAACGAAGCTAACCGTCAGGTTTCGGTGCTTAGTTTTGCAATGAGTGAAGCTCCGGTTACCCAGAAACAGTTTGAATTCATCATGCAGCGCAATCCTTCAAAACTTTTGGGAGAAAATCATCCTGTTGAATGTGTAGACTGGTGTGAAGCGGTCATGTACTGCAATGCACTCAGTGTTTCCCAGGGTCTTACTCCCTGTTACAGTATGGGACTTACCACAGACTTATCAAGCTTTGATCACGGAAATCCGGTATGGAACCGCGTAACCTGTAACTTTACGGCTAACGGTTTCCGTCTTCCCACAGAAGCAGAATGGGAATATGCTGCACGCGGCGGAAAAAACCGCAATCCCTACCAGTTTGCAGGTTCTGACAACATAAACAAATGTGCCTGGTTTGGCGAAAACAGTGATGTTTCAACTCACGATGTAGGAACAAAGATTCCTAACTCGCTGGGTCTGTACGATATGTGCGGAAATGTTGCTGAATGGTGCTGGGACTTTATGGGAGACTTAGGTATTTCGCCCATGTCTGATCCCCACGGTCCATCTCACGGAACACTCAGAGTTAAACGCGGCGGAAGCTGGCTTGATGACATGCAGCAGTGTACGGTATTCCACCGCTCAGGAAGTGCTCCTACAGGCCGAAGCAGCAGCCTGGGATTCCGCATTGCACGTACTTTGATTGAAAACGTCATGTAAACATGCTATACTGACAGCATGAAACCGTTAACCGCAGACCGCTGCCAGAAAGTGATTATGTACACGTTTTTTGCTGTCTTAGCTTGTATTGCTTTCTTTGTTTTATACACCGGACGTAACCAGCTGTCTGTTTCCCTTTTACCCGGAGAACCCTCTACCCTCAACGAAGGATGGTATTCCTGTTCCGCAGGGGGAGAACAAACTTTTCAGACTTTACCTGCACGCATTGAAGCAGAAAGTGACGGCATATACCGTCTGTACCGCTATTATGATTCTGTAAACTATGACCGCTACCTGTCGGTTTATACACACCATCAGAAACTGCGGGTGTACATTGACGACACGCTTATTTACTCTTACGAACCTACTATTTTACCGGACTGGCTTCAGACATACCGTGCGTTTTATCATATCATTGAAATTCCCAAAGACCTCGACGGTCAGTTGTGTCTTGAAACCGTTCCGCTGGTAAAATCCTCTGCAGGTGAATATGCAGAAGTGTTAACCGGTGACAATGCACGGATTCTAAATCACATTCTCAAAGACCGCTGGTATAAACTTCTGGCAGGGCTTTTGCTTCTGTTTGTCGGCATTGTATACATTGGAATCGGTATTCCCTTCAGCATTTACACCAAGTCACTCAGTTCTTCGCAGATACTGGGTGCACTGATACTGATAACCGGCTTGTGGCAGCTGGAAGAATCGCGTGCATTACAGCTGATTCTTGGGTCACAGCCGTTACACTGGAGTTTCGAATACATACTGCCGCTTTGCATTCCGTTTGTGGCATTCAGATTTATTCAGAGCATTGTCGGTGAAAAACGAAAAGTTCCCATGATGATTCTGTTTGTTATTGATCTTACCGGAGTGCTGCTTCAGGTGATTTTGCAGCTTACCGGTCTTGTTCCGTTTACTAATTCAGTATTCATCACCTATATCCTGTATGTAATCACGTTCTTATTCAGTGTCGTTCTTATAAACCGCGAACTGACTTTCATAAGCAAAAAGATCAATTATCTGTTTGTCATTTCAATGATTGTAGGACTGATTCTGTTTGTACTTCATTCATTCGGAATTGTTAAATCAGTCATAGCAGATGCCTGCCTTATGTTTGGCCTTATACTGATTTTCTTTTCGCTTTCTGTTGCCGTATACCAGCGCACGATTGCACGCTTTGAAGAATTGAAGACAACGGAAATGTACCGTAAGCTTGCCATGATTGATATTGCTACCGGAGCAGGAAGCCGTTCTGCATGGTACAACTTTCTGGATACCTACGAAGATAATGAAACATGCACTGACGAATACTGTCTGATTATGTTTGACATGAACAATCTTAAAAAGATTAACGATACGTACGGACATCAGACGGGCGACAAAGTGCTTGCCGCTTTCTACAACTTCTTACGCAAAGCATTTAACAGTGACGGAAAAATTTACCGTGTTGGCGGTGATGAATTTATCTGTCTGTGCACAAAGAGTTCACGGCAAAAAATTGAACGAATGCTGGCTACGTTTGATTCATATGTTGAAGAACAGTCTTCTGTACCGAATGCATTTTCGGCTGCATACGGCACAGCCTATTTTGTTCCCCACACAAAGAAAGACTTTAAGCTTGCACAGGATGAAGCAGACAAACGCATGTATGAATGCAAGCAGGCTATGAAAAGCGGAAGAATTTAGTTCTGCAGTGATTTCAAAAGTGCAGTACAGCCTTCGGTAATATCGTCAAAGGTTACATCAAAGTTGCCGGTATACCACGGGTCTGCAATATCACCACCACGCGAAGTAAAATCAAGCAGTTTGTAAATTTTATGCTCAGGGTCTTGTGGCCACACACGTCTCATGTTACGCAGATTGTTTGTATCCATGGCGATTATGTAGTCGTAGCACTCGTAGTCTGATTTTACAATCTGTGATGCATAATGAGCTTTCATGGGTATGCCTTCACGACGCAGCTTTGCAACTGCAGGAGGATACGGACTGTTACCCAGTTCTTCGGTACTGGTTGCCTTTGAGTCAATGACAAACTGTCCGCTCAACCCGGCATCGTCTACATACTTTTGCATGACAAACTGAGCCATTGGTGAGCGACAGATGTTACCGTGACAGACAAAAAGAATTCGTGTCATTGTTTACTGTTCAACAATCCAGTTGATATAGCATTTGTTAATGTACAGTGAATCAGGTGAATCGTCTGGAGAAACTGCCTGAATTACAATGATATTGTCCTGTGACTGCTTGACTGCTTTAGGAAGCACCAGCGTTACGGTTGTAGTAAAGGGAACACCTTTTTTAAGCTGAACTGCTTCGGTTTCAGCTTCTGCAAAAACAACAAGGTCATCTTTTGCTTCTTTTGCAATCTGAACTTTGCTGAGTGTTGCATCACCGGTCGGGACACCGGAAATGGTAATGGTAACGGTCTTTCCTTTTTTACCGTTAAAGTTTTCTGCAAAAGCGTATCCTTCAAAATACACACCGTCATCTTCGGTATCTGTTACAAACGGAAGTTTTGCATCAAACTCTGAAGTTACACCCCATGTTGCAGAAGCATTGTTAATGGGTAAATCAGTTACGGATTTGTCTGCACGGAATTTTATGAAGATGTTAACGTTATCTTTTGACCGTGGCTTACCGTGAGAATGAATTTCAACCGTCTGTGTAAACGGAACTCCTGCTTTAACGGGAATGTTTAAGTCCCATGCGCCGCCAAAGTCAGTCCAGGATTCACGTTCTGCAACCAGTGCAACCATATCAATATATGCATCATGAGGAACTGTTCCTGTTACTGTTACGGTAAAGGAATTGTTGTCTTTTATCTGATTTGCAGGAAACGGTGCAATGCGTGCTTCAAACCAGGAACCGTTTTCGTCCTGAGAGAAAGACGACGGAATTGAATCAGAAAGCTTATAGGTCACATCGATGCTGGTAAAATCAAAACCGTCAGCATCAGATTCAACAAACAGATTAATCTTTTTTTCTGCAGTTTTTGCGGGAGTAGTTTCAACAGAAATCAGGAATGTGTGTGTAAACGGCTTACCCTTTGTGATTTTGACATCTGTTCCACCGGCACCGCCTAAAAAGTTAAACTTACCGTTACGGGTATCTACAAAACCACAGTCAATAATGGTTGCATCAGCATTAGGAACACCGGTAACCGTTACCGCAATAATGTCGCCTTTCTGAGCCTGAAGATCAAAGGCATCAAATTCAAAAGAAAATGCAGGAAGCACAGCCAGTGCACCCAGAACACAGGTCATAACCAGAGCTTTAAGAAAATGTCTTTTCATGTCAGTTCTCCTCTAGACCTGAATTATACCACAAAAAATCTGCTTTGGGTAAGTAGTTGTGCAAAAACCATGTTTGATGTAAAATCGCTATATTATGGAAAACACAAAGCGTACAGTGACGTGCGGTGACCTTCGTGCCACCGATGTCGGTAAGACAGTTGTATTGAATGGTTGGGTAAGCCGTACCCGCGACTTGGGTGGACTTTTGTTTATACGTTTGCGTGACCGCTACGGTATTACGCAGGTAATTGTTGGTGACGGAGCATCGGATGCCGTAAAGCAGACTGCAGCCAGCCTTAAGAGCGAATACTGTATTGCTGTACAGGGAACCGTCCGCGCCCGTGACCAGAAAGACATTAACCGCGACATGGCAACCGGAGAAATTGAAGTTGTTGCTGATGATATTTTTGTATTTACCACCAGTCAGGAACTTCCGTTCAGCATTGAAGAAGTACGCCAGAAAGACGGAACTCTCGTTATTCCCAATGAAGACTTACGCCTGAAGTACCGCTATCTTGATTTGCGCCGCGATCCCATGCAGCACAACATCATTTTGCGCAGCCAGGTTGCATTTGCAACACGCGAATATCTTACGGGTAAGGGCTTTCTTGAAATTGAAACACCGACCTTTATTAAATCAACTCCCGAAGGAGCACGCGACTATCTGGTACCAAGCCGTGTTCACCCCGGAAAATTCTATTCACTGCCGCAGAGCCCGCAGCTGTACAAACAGCTTTTAATGGTAAGCGGTTTTGACAAATACTTCCAGATTGCACGCTGTTACCGTGATGAAGATGCACGCGGAGACCGACAACCTGAATTTACTCAGATTGATATGGAGATGAGTTTTACTGACCGCGAAGAAGTGCTTACTACCACAGAAGGCATGATGCAGCACATCTTCAAAAAGACACTGGACTACACCCTGCCTGCAAAGTTTGACCGCATTGCCTGGGAAGATGCCTTTGACTGGTACGGAAGCGACAAGCCCGATTTACGCTTTGACTTAAAGATGCAGGATGCAGCATTTATGGCAGACCTTGCAGACTTTAACGCATTCAAGGCAGGAGCCGCAAACAGTGGCCGCACATTCCAGAGACACAAACGCTCGGGACTGAAAGCACTTGTCGTAAAAAATGTTGCAGATAAATACAGTCGCAAAAACATAGAAGCACTTGAAGCTGTTGCAAAAACCTACAAGGCAAAAGGTCTTGCATGGATGAAAGTAAATGCAGAAGGTGTCTTTGAAGGCGGCATAAGCAAATTCTATGCAGGAAAAGAAAACGAAATCTGTTATAAGCTGGGTGCAGAAAAGAATGACCTCTTGCTGTTTGTAAGCGATGAAGACTGGCAGACCGCCTGTACCGCACTGGGCGCAGTCCGCAAGCAGCTGGGAAAAGATTTAAATCTGTACAATCCGAGTGATGAATTCCACTTTGCATGGATTATCGACTTCCCCTACTTTGCATGGAACGAAGACGAAAACCACTGGGAAACAGAGCACCACATGTTCACACTGCCGCAGAAACAGTACTGGGACACACTGGAAAGTGACCCCGGCGAAGTTAAAGGTGATCTGTACGACCTTGTTCTTAACGGATATGAACTTGCTTCTGGAAGTATGCGTATCAACGATCCGTCTTTGCAGCAGCGCATTTTCAAGATTGTCGGCTACAGCGAAGAACGTGCTCAGAAAGCATTCGGATTTTTGGTTCAGGCATTTAAGTTTGGAGCACCGCCACACGGAGGAATTGCACCGGGACTTGACCGCCTGATCATGCTGATGTGTCACGAAGAAAGCATTCACGAAGTCATCGCGTTCCCCAAGAACAACCTGGCTCTTTCTCCTATGGACGAATGTCCTTCTGTTGTTGATGAACAGCAACTTAAAGATTTGCACATCAGTGTTTACGATACCGAAGAGTAATTACTGTTGTTAATTGAACCGATGGATTGTGGGTGTATGCTAAACAACTGAGCGATTTACACATTTCGATTGTAGAATAGCCCATGTTTGCGCATGTGCGAAAGCACAAACGTCAATATCATTCCTTACAGCACCCGATGTGCATGCACATCGGGATGAGTGCCCCCCTCCTGTCGACGAACAGCAGCTTAAGGACTTACACATTCAGATAACAGAGTAACCAATGGTTGCTGTATAATAGAAGACGCTGTTATGCTTGTTACCAAATACAATGCTTCTCCTGAAACTGCCGCTAAAGATATGAATGCACCCTTAGATTTAGTGCTTGAGGCATTAAAAAAAGACTAAACCCCTACAGCGGGTCAATACACAGTGCCGGAACAATACCGTATGATGCAGAACTAGTGCCCGCCTGTGTACTGTTATTTGCTGAACCATTAGCACTTACATACCAGACGGGTTTGTTGGGCAGACCACTATTTGAATATTTTGGTGAACGAAGCTGCCAGCAACCGCTTGCATTATTGTTTGCCAAAGCCCAGTCTGTAGGAGTTAAAACACGGCCAGAACCTTCTCCTGTTGCATCATAAGCACCAAACCCAATCGAAGAAGAACTTGCTTCGTATATGCTTAAAAGGAATACTTTATCTTCAAGCGGAGAATAACTTGTAGCAGACACACTCTCCTCTCTTTGTACATAGGTAGAGCCAGCTCCAGTAGGTTTAGTAGTATATGTACTACAGTCAACTTTTGTCGTATTAATACTTGAACAGGCAGTTTCGGTAAAGGCAGTCTGTAAAAAGCCTCTTCCTGTCCAGTCATCTGGAAGGTCATAAGCTGAGGTTCCGTTAAGGAATGCACGAACATTTGAATGTTCATACTTATTATTCCAAATAGTGCCAGAAAGTCTTGAGCTACCTACAGTACAGAATGCTACATCCGCATGCAAAATTTCATCTGCAAGTAAAAGCCATTTTCCGGCTGTAGTATTGTCGTTGTCGTGGTTAAAACTGGTAGAAAGAATGCGCCACTTAATGGGTTCTACTCTAAAGTATTCCAGTGCATCCTGTTCTACTGCGTTTCCATTAGAATAGGTATAACCGGAATTGTTTGGCTTTACGGTACAGCGTGCATACCAGTTACCGTCACTTCCGCGGAAATAGGTATAGCCGCCGCAAACGCATGTATCTGATTCATCTACCGTAATGTCTGCGGCTTTAATTGTCTGCGGCCAGTCACCAAAGTACACATGCTCAGCGTCAATCAGGCTGGGTGTTTCATGGAATGCGTAAGGCTCGGAAACAGAAATGTTAAACGATGCATCATACGTAATACCCATATACGTTGCCATTACCTTAAGCGTATACGTATCTTCGTAGCTGAGTGCGGGAAGTGCTGCAGTCAGTCCGCTTGCAGCAGAAGTAACCGTTATGTCATCTATTTTAAGTTCCTGACAGTACAGTGCTGCTGACCAGGTAACCGTATTGTCACCGCCAGCTTTTACATCGCGATCGGCGGCAAGATAGAACTTTTTGTCTGCGGTGTTATAATACAAGGCTGTCGTAGTTTCAGGTGATGTATGTTCTTTACGGGTTGCAGATGCGGTAAGCGCAACTGTCTTTGCACGGCCCGTCTGAGCCCAGCTAACTGTTGAGTCAATAGAAACAGAATAATCTGTTGCAGAGGTTATGGTTCCGCTTGAAACAGCAAAGGCTGCTTCTCCATTTGAATCATCACAGGTAATGCCAAAACCGTTCTGAGAAATAAATACATTACCCGGCAGAACTGTACTGTTTGCATCACTGTAGTCCTGTGTAAAGGCAACTAAGTGTCCGGGAGTCGGACGGTTACTGTTGTCAAACGGTATGTACACACCAATGCGGCTGTTACCCAGTGCACCGTCAATCATAAATTTTTCACCGAAACTCAGATAGACATCACGTTCTGTTTCATCGGTTAACGTGTTTCCGGTAATAAGGTTCTTTCCTTTCAGCGTAATAGTACTTAAAGAAATTGAATCTGAATAGATACCGCCAGCACAGCCATCTGCTTTATTGCGTTGAATGGTACAGCCGTCAAGCGTAAGTTCACCACTCTCCATAAAGATTGCACCGCCAATATCAGTTACTTCATTTTGGGTCATGGTAACATTGTGCAGTTCAACTTCTGCACCAGAACCAATGTACAGCGCACCGCCCTGATCCCAGCCTGTATTGCGCGATATGGTACAATTTGTCATTGTTACCGAAGTATTGTCATAAATCTGAATGGCACCACTATCAGTGTTATCGCTTATGGTAAGTCCGGTAAATTCTACATCTCCAGTTTCAACATAAATTACTCTTGCAGCATTACAACCGGTGATACTTCCGCCTGTCATAGTAAGCGTACCTCTGCTTAAAATCACATAACCGGTATCGCCGTCATTGTCCAGATCAAGGTCTGCATCGGTAACAGAAACATCGGTAAGCGTAAGTGTTTTGCCTTCTGGAACTGAAATAAGTTCATCTCCATCTACACCTGCAAATCCGGTGAAGGTAAGATTACTCATGCGTACGGTATCTGTAACTCTGCTCAGAATAAGGCGTACTTGTGCACTTGACTGCGATGCATCAATAGTATAGGTAGAATCGAATCCGTTTATTATAAAGGTAGTTGCACACGCTGAAGGAATATTTATAAGAGAGCCGTCATTATCATCAAAGTCAAAATCAGCCGGCACTGTAAGATCTGAAAGCACATTTATCTGGCAGATTGAATCACTGTCGTAGAAGCCTTCATCTATTCCATCTTTAAAGTTTTTAATTGCACGCTGAATAGTTGCAAGCGGCGTTGTGCGTTTGCCTTCTGCAGCATCATCGCCATCGTTACGAATATAGAAGACTGCCTTCTGTTTTACGCGGATTCCACTCACAGAACTGTGATCGCTTGCAATATAATAATCTTTTGTTGCATTTGCTGTAATGGTATATCTTCCCTGAGGAAGTTTTACATTTGCAACACCGTCTGCACTTCCGGTAAGCGTAGTGCTTGTTCCGCTTGCAAACACACTTCTTCCGCTTGATTCTGTAACCGTGTAATGAATGGTAACCGGTCCGCAGCTTGAATCATCGGTACACAAACCGTTATGACTGATGCGTAAGGTATAAAAGCCTGATTCTTCGTCAGCAGCATAATCTATATTCTGCTCAACTTCTATAACCGGAGGAGTAAGCTGTCGTGCTTTATTAGAAATGGCAACCGTCTGAAAAAGTCCTTCCATATCGCGGACGGTAAACGAATAGGTAACGGTATCTGGTATGGGCGGCTGATCTGTTACGTAATACAGTGCAGTATATCCTTCGGGGGCAGCAGAAGAATCAAAACTGAATGCATCGCTGTTGTCGGAAAGCGCAGCTAACCCAGAAGGAGCTGTTGTAGAAAAAGCGTCATTTTTATCGGATACGGTAAAGGTTCCGTCTTCATTCTGCGTTGCTGAATTATATATTCCGTCAAAGGCCTGTGCTGATTTAAAATAATAGGTTCTTCCGTTTACAATCAGCTGCTGTGTATCAAAGTGAAGCGGGTTAGTTGCATTCTCTGTAGCGGCATCTACTTCGCGGACCTTCGGCATGTAAAAACAAATGACATACGTTCCGTCCTGCGGTGCAGTCAACTGAAAGCACGGTGCCAGTATTGCCGGGGGAACCGTGTTTGCATGAAGTCCTACAGTAAAATTGTCAAAGGTTCGGCCGGTTTCTGCATGATACAGAGTAACTCTTCCGGAAATATCTTTGGTGGCAAAAGAGTCTTCTCGCTCGCGCAGAAAGTTTCTTGTAAAGGTAAGACGCACAATTGATTTGTCATCTGCATCCTGTTCAAACAAAACATCAGATCCGACATCTACTGTATCGTCAAAAAATTCATAATGAGGTTCAAGCGTGTAATTCTGCGGGTTACGCAGATAAAAAGTAACGGTATGATTGTCATCGCACGGAAGACAGGGTATGGCGTCGGTATTTTTGGGAAAGGTTCCGTCCAACTCCATCTTCATGACTGCGGAAGTTTCTGTGTACTCTTTAAAAAATTCTTTTGCAGGTGTCTGCCAGTCAGGAGAAAAGAAATCTCCGCACGACGAAAGAAGAACTAAAGAGATACCTAGAAGAATTGCTAACGGCTTCCGCTTCATGCATCCTCCGTCTAGAACTGCCAGCCAACACCAGCAAACGGCATGACCATTCCCAGCAGTGTGTCGGGGTTAAGGGTAAGACAGTAGTCAGCACCCAGTTCAACAAACAGACGCTTATTGATATAGAGCTGACCGACAAGACCTGCGCTAAACGAAAGATCGAGCGAATTAAGTGCATCAGAATCAAGGTTATGCGGGAAGTGGAACACAAAGTTGTTGAAGTACGTTACACCACCACCGGCATGAAGTTCTATCATAAAGCGGCGTCGGGCTAAAGGCAGCTGGTAAACAAACCGCGCATGTCCAGTCAGCAGGTTACCGTCAATTGTGTATCCTGTTTTTTCGGTGAACATTCGGGTAAACGAAACATTAAGGTTTATTCCCATGTAACCCCAGTTGCGTTTGAACGGGAAAAAGTTAATTCTAAGCTGACCGGAAAGCGGCCATACATTTCCACCCATGTAATCGGGGAAAGTCTGATCATGCAGTATGATGGGACACAGATAATCTGCAGAAACATCAAAGTCAATTGCTTTTTTGAATTTGATAGAGAATGCACTTGCGTTGTTAAACTCGTTGTGCAGTCCGCTGGAGTCCTGTGCAACAAAGTTGTAGTTACCGACTTCGAGCGTACGCATGTCAAACTGGAACAGAACTTCGCGATTGTTCTTTTCGTCAATTGAAAGAATTTCTGTGGGGAAGATACTGCGCTGCTTGCTCTGCAGGAAATATGAAGTGTGACCTTCGTCTGCATCCATTCCGCTGCTGGGAGTAAACAGGTTGCGCCCTTCTATTTTGATGATACCGTCGTTATCCAGATCATCAAGATAAATGTTCGAACTCATGGTAAGCGGATAACTTACAGAACGGATTTCAGGGCGATAAGCTTTGTAAACAACAAATTCACCCTGCGTAGTAAGCTCCTCTTCAAAACCACCAAGAATGTTAAACACATTAATGGTATAGCGGTAGTTTCCCGGTGGCAGCTGAGGTTCAATTACAACAGCACAGTCATACGTTTCTTCTTCATTGGTTTCGTGTCTGTATGCAGGAATAAAATTGCCGCTTTTTGAATCATACTTTTCTATGATGATTTCATACTTTAACACGTCACCCATGTCTTCCCAGGTGAACTGCTGGACAATCTTGTTTGCTTCTGCATTCTGACTCTGAGCGCTTGACTGAGCCGAACCCGCTGCTTCTGCTTCCTGAGCACAAACGGCAAACGGTACAAGAGAAAATAAAACTGCAGCACAAAGAATTCGCTTACTGACCATAGAGCGACCTCGTGTTGCCGGAACCTCTGCGCACATCATAATCAATTGTAAATGATGCACGTGCGGGAGTACCGTCTCGCAAAATATCGTTACCGGCTTCGTTCAGGTTAACTGCACGAACCGTCCATTCGTAATCACCCTTCTTCAGTTTTTCAAGCAAGGCAAGATCATCAAGTTTATACGATGTTGTAGCGTTACCGCGGACATACAGGGTAAGAACCGGCTTCTTCTTTCTGCGCTGATAAATGTCGATTACGTAATCGTTTGCTTTACGAACACTTGACCAGCGGAAGACAATGTACGGCGTCTTACGGAAGTAATCTGCGTTAAAGTTAGTGCCGCCTTCTGTTCTTGGATTAGCAGGAGCAGTGAACGGCGGAATAGGAGTAATGGTAAAGTTAAACGGATCTGTTGCTGAAACATCCAGACCGTCATACGTTTCTGCCACAATAGTCCATTCGTACAGACCTGCAGAAAGTGCTTCAAGCTGCCACTGATATCCTTCAATGCGCTCTTTTGCATTTTCTCCTGAAGCAGAATCAATACGGGTTGTACGTTCTCCGTCTTCA
Organism: uncultured Spirochaetaceae bacterium; assembly: GCA_902766125.1. Taxonomy (GTDB): domain Bacteria; phylum Spirochaetota; class Spirochaetia; order Treponematales; family Treponemataceae; genus Treponema_D. The sequence continues at coordinate 47,727 of CACXCG010000051.1, forward strand.
TCAATCTTTACAAGCTGCAAAGAAGATTTTGCAAGTGACTCAACACTGCTCCACTGCAACAGCGGCGGTTCTTCAAGTGCTTCGTCACCAGGAATAGTAATTCCGTTTACAGGTGCATAGAGTGAAACAGGACGCAGCTTGCGAAGTGCAAAGGTTGCATCACCACGCAAACTGTTACGGCGGGAAGCAGTTGATGTTTCGTATACGAATGCCTGAATTTCCCAGCGGTATGTTTTTTCGGGCAGAGAGCTTAAGTTAACAGAAAGTTCTGTGTCAGTAATAAAGTTTTCATCGATAACAGGTGCTTCGGGATCTTCACCAGTCGGATCATACACGCGGACACGGTAATAGTCAGCACCTTCAACTTCTTTCCAGCGGAAGGTATACGGTTTCTGCGGACGTACAACTGCACGATGTGATTCATCAGGTTCAATGATAGCCGGTGCCGGTAATTCTGAAACAACAACAAACTGTTTTCCGGTAGTTGCACTTGCAAACGTTCCTTCATTTGCAGTAATGCGCCACCAGTAAGTTCCCGGGCTCAGCGAAACGCCACCGTGAGAAGTGCTGCTTTCGTCTGCTTCGTATACAATATTTGCAAACTGATTGTCGCGTGCAATCTGAATCTTATGGGTAAGCTGAACGTTTGTCTTCCAGGTAAAGCGCATATCGGCCAACAGCGGAGACCACACCTGATATCCTTCCGGCGGGAATACCGTACGCTGTTCAACTTTACCGGTAAGTGCATAGAATGAACGTACATCAGAACGCGGAGATTCATTTCCTTCTGCATCAATCTGAGTTACAGCCCAGTAATACTGACCGTCACCAAAACTTGCAGTAGAAGCAGCAGGAATGGTTATGTAGTTTTCGCTTGTCTCGCGCTGAACAATAGGAGCATTTAAGTTTTCTCTTGATGAGATGGTAATGCGGTAACGCGCAGCTTCTGCTTCTGCACGCCAGGAGAACGTTGCACCCTTTGCAGATGACTTATCTACGAAGGCACCCGTTGCAGGAACGGTAAGCACTGGTGCAGAAAGTGCACCACTTTTTACAATTCTGAATGAACCAACCTCTGACGGATTGGTAAGTCCGATGCGGTTAGTGGTGTAATACGGTGTTACCTGCCAGTAGTAAGTTCCCTGTTCCAGAGTAGAAATGATTGCGGAAACAGAAGATGAACGCTGTTCTACAACCGGATTAGACAAGTTCTGATTGCGGGAAACAACCAGGTGATATGCAGTTGCAGTTTCTGATTCTGACCAGATAAAACGTACTGCAGGATTTTTTGAACGGTAGCTGTACTGATAGTCAGCAGCGGGAGCCACCAGTTCCGGTTTTAATGCCTGAACTAACTGCAGTTTTCCTTCGCAACGGTTCTGCACAGACGCATCACCGCCACGGGTTAAGTTCCAGTAGTAGATTCCTTTATTAAGGTTAACCGTCTGAGAAGTAATGCCGGTAACTTCCTGCTGGAATACGACATTCTTATATTCTTTATCAGTAGAAACAGTAAGTACTAAATCATCTGCAGTGCCTACATCGTTCCAGGTAAACTGCATGGGGTACGCTTCTTCGGTGTGATACAGAATCTTTGCGGCAGGTGACGGCTGCTGCATGGCAAGAGCAGGAAGCACTCTTCCCTGAGGGTCAATGACAAACGCAGCCCCTCGCTGCACGACACTTCCGTCTTCCATGGTTGCATTACCGGAAATAACGTTTACGTTTACCGCATCGCCATCGTTCTGTGCAAACAGTGATGAACCGGATGCAATGTTAACCTGTGTACCGCCGGAACTTACGACAAGCCCCGCACTTTCTTCAGAAGCATCAACGGTAAGCGCACCGCTTTCAAGATCGGCTGCAAGTGAACCGTCGTCATGCAGGAAAACCTGAGCCATGGTATTGTCTGCCAGTTCAATGACTGTTCCGTCAGGGAACCAGACAGTTGCTTCTGACTGTTCTGCAGTGTGAATGGTGTCTCCGTTGTATACCGGAGAATTCTGACGCAGCATATCCCACACTACGCGATCCATAAACTTACGCTGAGCAGTCTTCTTTTTAAACGTAATGGTTGCTATAGGTTCTTCGTCAAGTTTAGACAGTGCCCTGAAAAAACTGCGCTGAAACAGCAAGGAGTTGACCGCAGCTCCAATGAGACAAATGCTTACCGCTATCCAGAACGGTACGACTAAATCATTTCTTAACTTGAATCTTGTTTTCTTCTTCATTCAAGTTCACCGACTCAAATTCAGGGATGGGGATTCCCAGCAGGTTACGAACTTCATTCAAAGTCTTGGGACCAGTTGGGCCTACACAGCGGGCACAATCAGCGTCAAGCTTAAAGTTCTCATCTGCGGTCTTAAAGAACTTTTCAATGTCGAACTTCGGCATGTTGACCACACCGAAGAAATGCTGAGCACCCTTTCCTTTAACTTCAAACTCAACAGGAATCATCTCTACGACAATTTCATTCTGAGCATATTCTGCATCCAGATGGAAGTGATTTTCTTCGCAGCGGATGTATTTTTTCTTAAGCAGATTGTAAGTATCCTGCGTAATAAGAATGTCGGTACCACACGGCTTGTTAGAACTTTCGGTACGGCTTGCAAAGTTAACGCTGTCACCGATTGCCGTGTATTCCATCTTGTCTTCACTACCCATGATACCACAGGTTGCACGACCGGTATTGATACCACATCCAATTCTGATGTGCGGTTTGTACTGAGCTTTTGCTTCGTGCGCATGAGCTTTGGTAAATGCCTCTGCATCTTTGTTGTACTGCATAAGGGCATAGCGCATTGCAATGGTTCCGCGGATTGCACTGATTGCATCTGTTTCAACATGTTCTGCATGCAGCTGAGCTTTCTTTGCTTTTTCCGGATCAGAGTCAGGAAGCAGTTCAAAGTCAAGACTGTCATCGCGAAGGATTCCCCATACCGCCATGATAGCATCGCCTTCAAACTTGTCGATTGTTCCGCCGGAAATAGTAACACAGTTAACCATGCGGCTCATGTAGTCGTTTAAGAAGCCAATAATCTGACGCGGGCTGTCTTCGCCAAAGCGGTTTTTGAAACCGTCAGAAATTGCAGTAAAGCCGCGGATATCGCTGAAGAAAATGCTTACGTCTTTAAGGTGCGGTTCAAAGTCAATCTCTTTACGGGCGATTGCCTTTGCAACACCACGGTTCGTAAAGCGTGCAAACGTGTTCAGGAATTCCTGTTCATCCTGTGTTGATTTGTTAAGCACACCAATTTCGTCTTTGCGGTTTGTGTTAAGCATACCGATAAGCGGTGTGTTAAAGTTACCTTTCTGAATTTCTTCTGCAGATGCAGTAAGGCGTCGCAGGTGACGTGAAATTGCAAGGCGTGAGAATGTAAGAATGAAAATGATTGATAAGAATAAAACGATTGCCGTTAAGAACAGGTTGTTGCGGCGTGTTGTGTTTACACCTTCAAGCACGGTATCAAGCGGAACAGTGGTAAGCACTACAATGTCTGCAATGTTCAGTTTCTGATATGCACCAAAGTACTGTTTAACTGCACCGGTTTCTGCGTCTGTAGATGAATACGGAATCTGGCGGCTGTCTTCGTTGTTCTGGTTTGACTGACGCATTGCTACAACCAGATCGTGTGTCTTCATGCTCTGACCGCTTAAGATTTTGTCGCTGTCAGGATAGCACAAAAGATCATCGCTGTCGTTAATCATGAACGTAGTGTTTGTACCGCCGGTACCCAGAACATCTGCAATGCTTTCCAGACTGAACAGAATAACACAGGTCTGCTCCAGACCGTTTTCGCGGTACGGTAACAGAAGTGCCATCATGCCTAAATCAAAATACGGAGAAGCATTCAGTGCAATTGTTTCGCCATTACATGAACGCTGTAATGCATCAGAACTTGCTGCAAGAAAATCATCTGCAACAGATGTATCAAGTTCGTTAGAAGTAAAGAAGCGCGTGTTTTCAAGACGCGTGTCCACCTGTGCGTAACCGTCGTTTTCACTTACGATCAGAACAGCAGCCATATTCTGGTTGCGTTCAAAGAAGAACGCTTCTGCCTGACGCGCAAGTGCAGAGTTGCGTCCACCGTTGACAACTGTAATCAAATCGAGCAGCTGCAGAACGTTAGCACGAACAGATGAAAGTTCGTTTTGAACTGTTGTTGCAGAACGTGTGTTGATTGTAAGGTTGTTGTCTTCCGCAGTGATACGAACATCTTTGGAAACGAAATAGCTGTTAAGCAGCGTAACCGCGCCTAACGAGATAACGACGATTGAACCGATGATGAGGGCAAGCTTCACGCCTAGCGGAAACTTCACCTCGGCTTGTTTTGCTGACTTTTTCATACCTAAAGTTTATTTTACTATTTTATAGTATATTTGTCTAGCATTCTAATCTAAAAATTACAATTTTGGAGTTTTTTATTTGCAAAATCACAAGGTGCATGCTATACTTTTTTTATGCAGGAACTGGTCAGCGAGCACTTTGCCCGTTTTTTTGACAACGTAAGCGAAAGCATTTACTCACTCTCTACGATGATGCAGCGCATCTCCGAAAACCTCTATCTGGTTGCGGACGACATACATCTGGGCCGCTATTCCACAAATTTTTCACTGCCTGCTTCCAAATACAATCCTGAAGGTGTCGTCAATTCTGTTGTTCCCTATACTTCAGAAAAGGGTTTTGAACATGAAGTATTTGAAAAATCCTTTGTTACTGCAGAAGGCGGCGTCGTAACCATACGGCTCAATCCGGTAAAAGACTACAGCTGGACAGATCAAGATAAGATTTCGCTCAATCACCTGTGCCTTTTGACCTACATGCTGTGCAGCAGAACAAGACTTATGGGACTGATGTACAAAGTTGAACGCAGTGACACCCTTACCGGCGTGCTTAATTCTACCGGATTTCAGGAAATGGCTTCGAGCCTGATTCAGGATGCGCTCATCGGTCAGTATTCGGCAGTGTTTACCAACATCAAGAATCTCAAACTCATAAATCAGCAGGTAGGTTCACAAAACGGAGACACGGTAATTAAGAATTACTGTCAGTTAAGTTCGCAGTTTCTGAAAGAATGCGGAATCTTTTCGCGTCTGGGTGGCGACAACTATCTGGCTTTGGTTAAAACAGACCAGCTGCAGAAATATCTTGATTTTCTTTCACACATTGATATGACACTCAATGTCCGCAGCAAAGAGTTTCCGCTTCATGTTGAAGTAAAAGCAGGTGTGTGCAATCTGTCACCGCATACAACGCTGGCAGAAATAATGACCAACCCGGCGCTTGCATTAAACGCAGCAAAAAAATCAGCATTTGACGACACGGTTACCTTCAGTCCCGAAATGTTTGAGAAGACCATGCACGACAAAAGCATTGCATCTCAATTTAATGACTCGCTTGAAAAACAGGAATTTCTGGTATTCTATCAGCCGAAGGTTGACCTTAATACTTCAAAACTGTGCGGATGTGAAGCACTTGCACGATGGCAGAGAGACAAAATTATTCCCCCTGCAGAATTTATTCCCATACTGGAAAACGAAGGTTCCATACGCAGCCTTGACTTTTATATTCTGGAAGCAGTGTGCCGTGACATCCGTAACTGGCTGGACCGCGGCATAGAACCTGTGCTTACCTCGGTAAACTTTTCTAAGATTCATCTTTCTAACCTGCACCTTGAAGATGAAATTCTTTCGCTTACAAAAAAATATAAAATTCCGGAGCATACGCTTGAAATAGAACTGACAGAACTTTCTGACTATCAGTATTACGACAGGCTGATTAAGTTTGTTACGCGCATGCACGAAAACGGAATTCATATTTCGATAGATGATTTTGGAACAGGCTATTCTTCAATCAAGCTGATTAAAAATCTGCAGGCCGATGTTATCAAGCTGGATAAATCTCTGATTGACAACATAAAAATTACGGCAACCCACAACCCCGACAAAATCGTAAGCAATGCAATTATCAAAATGGCAAATGAACTGAACATTGACGTAATTGCAGAAGGTGTTGAAACAAACTATCAGGCAGACTTCTTAAAGCAGTCCGGCTGTGCAATGGCTCAGGGATATCTGTACGACCATCCCATGACGCATGATGAATTTGAAACGCTGCTTACCGGAAGCCGCATGTACGACAGAACTACACAATAGGAACTTAATAAGGAGAACTTTATGGATTTCTTACAACTTTCAAAAGACCGCTATTCAGTACGATCATTTTCAGACAAAAGCGTAGAAGAAGAAAAGCTGAATAAAATTCTTGAAGCAGGACGGCTTGCACCCACCGCAAAAAATTCGCAGTCGCAGAAAATCTTTGTGTTAAAAAGCAAAGAGGCACTGGAACGCATTAACGCAGTAACTCCCATGACCTACAAGGCACCCGTTGTGCTGATGGTATGCTACGACAAAAACGTAAGCTATAAAAATCCCAACGAAACACATTATGTCGGATACGAAGGCGGAGCAGTTGATGCAGCAATCATTACCACCGCCATGATGATGGAAGCAACTGATTTAGGATTAGGCACTTTGTGGGCACGCGGCTTTAATGCACAGGATATATTTGATGCATTCCCTGAAATAAAGGGACTGGAAGTCGTATGCCTGTTAGACATTGGTTACCCCGCTTCCGATGCAGCACCCTCTGAGCGTCACACCATGCGTAAACCCTTAAGCGAAACCGTTGTAGAACTGTAACAGATTTTTTTTAAGGAGGTTCTTATGAAAAGACTTAGTTCAATTGAAGCTCGCTTCAATCTTGTACTGGCAGCAGTAAGTGCTGTTCTTCTTGCCTGCGCATTCAGCGCATGTAATACCCCAACCAATGGTGGCGGTAGCAATAACTATCTGAACGGAACATATACGGGAGAAGCAGTTAACTCTTCTGGAGACACGTATTCATTTACATTTCTTTCTGACGGAACCTTTACCGTTACAAAAAACAGTGACACACCAAGTGCAGGTACGTACAGCATCGAGTCATACATGGGTGCACCTATGCTTACCGGTGGATACACAGACAATAATTTTGAATACGTTGTTTACGGCTATACTGTAGATTCTACCTGGACTTTATCATACGGCTTTGTAGTTCCCAGCTCCGGATCCTCAACAGAAGGAATGCGTCTTACTCTTGGTATAGTAGACAATGTTACCATAACAAGGCAAGACTAAGCCTTTGTAATTTTTCACTTTGCACGGGCCATACGTTGTGCTTCGTGTAAAAATAAGTTTTTTATATGGATATACTTTTAGTATTCTCGGAATAAATTCACTGGGCTGGGATTTAAAACTTACCGGAACAGTATCAAGCGATGGCAGAACAATCACCAACATCTGTCGTGATGGTGCTAACACCGGCGGCTCTCTGACACTGGAACAGTAACGTTAAACGGCAGTTACAACCGTAAAAAAAAAGCATCTTCTTTACGAAGATGCTTTTTCTGTTTTTAAGCGCACCTAAATGTTCGCCTACTCCAGCGTAAGGTCGCCTTCTTTTATCCAGCCAATCTTGCGGAACAAAAGTCCGAATGCCCAGCTAAGCACTGCGGGTAACACAAAGCTTACCAGCACCAGTCCGATCCACTCCATTGCACCCGGAGTAATTGCCGTTGCCCCCTGAGCCAGTGCAGCATCTGACGGAGAGAACCAGCCGGTTATCATTCCAATCTGTCCTACAAATCCGCAGGTTCCCATTCCCGAAGAAACAGGAGCACCGTTCATCTGCAGTTTAAACAGACAGGTAGAAATAGGACCGGTAATTGCAGAAGTAAGAATAACCGGAATCCATATGCGTACATTCTTTACAATGTTGGGCATCTGAAGCATGGAAGTTCCCAGTCCCTGAGAAACCAGTCCGCCCCACTTGTTTTCACGGAAGCTCATAACTGCAAAACCAATCATGTTTGCACAGCAGCCAGCAACTGCCGCTCCGCCTGCTAAACCGGTAAGACCAAGTGCTGCACAAATTGCTGCAGAAGAAATGGGAAGGGTAAGAACAATTCCTACAACAACAGATACAATAATTCCCATTACAAACGGATGCAGGTTAGTTGCCCACATAATCAGATTGCCGACTGAACTTGCAGCAAGTCCAATGTATTTTGCACACAACACCGCAAGCAAAGTTCCGCTCAAAATGGTAACAAGAGGAGTAACCAGAATATCGACCTTAGTTTTTTTAGAAACCAGACAGCCCAGTTCTGTTGCAACAATGGCAATCACTAAAACTGCAAGCGGACCGCCGGCACCACCCAGCACATTTGATGCAGAACCTACTGCCGCCAAAGACAGCAGAACCAGTACCGGTGCATTCATTGCATAGCCGATTGCAATTGCCATTGCAGCGCCTACAACATGAGCGTCGGTAGCAAAGTTACCGGCATCAACTAAAAACTGGAAGGCAGCATTGTCACCCAGACGCAGCAGAAGCTGTCCCAGGGTTTTGATGATTGTTCCCACTAAAAGAGAAGCAAACAAACCGTGCGCCATTCCTCCCAGCGCATCAATCAGATAGCGTTTAACATACTTATTCATAGTACGCTCCTAAAAAAGTGTAGTGATGAATTAAACACTTGGTGATGTGGTCATGAGAGTCGCTGTGCGCCCGTTAGGTAGTGGAATCCATTCTACCGCCGTTCATCGCAAACGTATTGTATTCGCGCAGACTATAGCATACCTCTTCCAAAAAATCAAGAAAAGCAATATACTGCTTGTGTTATTTTACATACTTATATAGAGGATTTTGCTATGGTTATTTTGACTTTAAACTGCGGTTCTTCTTCCGCAAAGTATCAGGTGTATGACTGGGACAACAAGGCTGTTATGGCAAATGGTGTTGTTGAACGCATCGGTATTGACGGTTCCTGCATTACACACAGCGCTAAAGGCGAAAAGACAGAAGTTCAGAGCCCCTGCCCTACCCACAAAGAAGCAATCGAACTGATTTTGAAAATGATTACTGACGAAAAAGTCGGTGTCATCAAATCAATGGATGAAATCAGCGCAGTAGGTCACCGCGTATTGCACGGCGGAGAAAAGTTTACTAAATCCGTACTCATCACTCCCGAAGTTCTTGAAGGATTCCGCGAAGTTATTGACCTGGGACCGTTGCACATGCCCGCAAACATCATGGGTATTGAAGCAGCACAGAAAGTTATGCCCAACGTACCCCATTCAGCAATTATGGATACTGCATGGCATCAGACTATGCCCGAAGAAACCTTTATGTATGCAATTCCCCGCGAATGGTATGAAAAATATGCAGCACGCCGTTACGGTTTCCACGGAACAAGCTTCCTGTACACCGCAAAACGCGCATCAGTTCTTCTGCACAAAAAGCCCGAAGACACCAATCTGATTATCTGTCACATTGGTAACGGATCTTCTATGTGTGCAGTTAAAAACGGAAAATGTTACGACACCACAATGGGAATTACTCCGCTTGAAGGTCTTGTTATGGGAACCCGCTCTGGTGATCTTGACCCCGCACTTCCGTTCTACATCATGCGTAAGACTGGCATGAGCGCTGACGAAATGGACAAAGCACTGAACAAAAAATGCGGATGCCTTGGCATTACCACAAAATACTCTGACCGCCGCGACATTGAAATTGATGCAGCAAAAGGCGACAAACTGTGTCAGCTTTCTATAGAAATGGAAGCACTGCGCATCAAAAAATACATCGGTGCATTTATGGCAGAACTGGGACATGTTGATGCAATCGTCTGGACTGCAGGCGTTGGTGAACGCGGACCCATTACCCGCTTTAAGGCATGCTCTGGTCTTGAAAACTACGGAATCAAGATTGATGCTCAGAAGAATGAATGGAGCTTTACTGGTAACGCAGAAACCTGCATCAGTGCAGATGACAGCGCAACCAAGATTTTTGTCATTCCTACAGACGAAGAGCTGGTTATGACAGAAGACGCTTACGCACTCATGAAAGGTACCTACGACGTACACACCAACTTTACTTACAGTTTCCAGGATCCTGCTTACGTAAACAAAGCACGCGAAGAAGGACTTAAGAAAGATCTGGTAAAACGTCCCCACCTTGCTGATGTTATAGTACGCCCGTAACAAACGTGACCATAGCTGTTGTTGACGACGAAAAAAACATCAGGCTCTCTTTGCAAACCGCACTGCAAAAAGAAGGCTTTACAGTCCTGACATTTGCAGACGGAGCAAAGGCGTTAGAAGCATATCAGTCCAACGCAGCAAAACCTGACCTGTTCATCCTTGACATTATGATGCCGGTGATGGACGGTCTGACCCTTCTTAAAACACTCCGACAAAATTCCTGCACGAGCCCCATCATGTTTTTAACTTCGCGCGATGAAGAATTTGACCGCGTGCTTGGCCTTGAACTTGGAGCAGACGACTATCTGTGTAAACCCTTTTCATTGCGTGAACTCATTGCACGCGTGCATGTCATTCTTCGCAGGTACAACAAAATGCCAGAGGTAAGCGTTAACGGCGGCGCTGCACTGCTTACCATGCACGGAATACAGCTGGATAAAAATTCATATACTGCAACGCTTAACGGAAAGCCCCTTACGCTGACCGTCACCGAATTCCGTCTGCTTGAAACCTTTATGCGCAATGCTCACACCGTCCTTACGCGGGACCAGCTTATCAGCGCCGCCTACCCTGATGACACCTATCTTAACGACAGGGCAATCGACTGCCACATCAAACGGTTACGCAAAAAAATTGGAACTGATTTAATTGAAACAGTGTACGGCATGGGCTATCGCTTCAAAGGTGAATGACATGAAGTTACGGTTCCGGTTTCCCATAAGCCTGCAGATTTCTATTTTTCTTATCATCGTTACGTTCATTCCCATTGCGGCAATGCTTGTGCTTAAGACTTACGAAAACCAGCTTCTGTCGCTTACTGAAAGTTCTAACGTACAGCAGGCACGCTTATGTGCAGCAAGTTTAAGTTCATTTGACAGTACCACAGTTTCACAACAGGCAGCACAGGCCATTCTTAAGAACATGAACGGACGCTTTGACGCACGCATACGTATTCTGGATGCAACAGGCACTTTACTTGCAGATTCCAGCAATCCCGATTTTCTTCCGCACACTCAAACTGATGAAGAAGAGACAGAATCTTATACAGCAGCACAACCTGTTCAGCAGGCAGACGAATCTTTTATCTACCGTTTATTTTCTATTCCAGTCCGCATTTACAGAAAGTTAAAACCACCCGTTGCCAGTTACAGCACTGCAGATTATTATTCCGGAAAAAGCATATACGACGGATCAGAAATTCAGGCAGCACTTGAGGGACGCTACGGTTCTGCAACACGCATTTCTTCCGGCGGACAGGTTTCGGTTACGTTGTATTCTGCAGTTCCCGTTCTGGGAAACGATGAAGTGATTGGCGTTGTTCTGGTAAGCCGTTCCACATACCGCATATTACAGAATCTGTACGAGCTTAGAGTTGATATAGGAAAAATATTTTTGTGGTCACTTGCAGCAGTAGCACTCATTGCAGTTTTTCTTGCACTCAGAATAAGCAGGCCACTGAAAAAACTTTCACAACAGACAGTCCGTTGCACAGATAAAACCGGACGCATTGTTTCTACAGAATTTACCGGCATAAAACGGCATGATGAAATAGGAGATCTTTCGCGTTCGTTTACATCACTTATAAAAAAATTAAATGACCGAATACGCTACACCGAAGCATTCAGTGCAGATGTTTCGCACGAGTTTAAAAATCCGCTTGCAGCAATCCGTTCTTCTGCAGAACTTCTGGAAGACAGCACCATAAGTAGCGAAGAGCGCAGTCAGTTTACCGGTGCAATCCGTGACGAAGTAACACACTTACAGTCACTGCTTTCCGGTGTACGCAGAATCTCGCGCATTGACGGCGGTATAGAACAGGAAACACAGGAAGAAATAGAACTTACACCGTTTATACAAAACGTAAGCGCACGAATCAATCATGCATATCCGGAGTGCACCATAGAAACAAACGTTACCGGACAAATGCAAACGGTAAGAGTTAACAGCGAACTGTTTGACCGCCTGCTTTCAAATCTGATAGAAAACGCGGCAAGCTTTGCAACACAGGTAAACGTAACAGCCGGTATTCAGACAGAGGCGAAACAAAAACAGTTGCAGCTTTCTGTAAGCGACAACGGACCGGGCATCAGCGAAACCGAACAGAATAAAATCTTTGACCGCTTTTATTCAAGCAGAACCGACCGCGACGAAAATCCGCACGCACACACAGGACTGGGCCTTTCCATTGTCAAAGCAATTGTTGACGCATACGGTGGCAGCATAAAAGTCAGCCGTGACAGTCAGCTTGGCGGCGCACGGTTTGAAGTACAACTTACACTTAAATAACACTTTTTTGCCATAATTCTGACACAATCTTCCGTTACCATGCAGGTACAACTTAAAACGGAGGATTCACATGGTTGAACCAAAGAAATTTTCTGGAATCGGATTAAAACTTATTTTCATTGCAATCGTATTTGTAGTACTGCTTATCGGATTGTTCTGCATGAACTCAAAGCTGAGCGACCGAAAGTATACGTATAACGATGCGGTTGATGAAATTTCTGAATCTGCGGGTAACAGCTTTTCACTTGAGGGACCGTATATTGTTATTCCTGTCATTCACACCTGGTACACAGAACACCTTGTGCAGGAAAAAACAGTCCGTGAAAAAAATCAGCAGAAAGAATACGTTACTGTCTATGCAGAAAAAACAGATTTTACTGCTGACATAAAAACACAGATGCGTACGCTGGGCATTTACAGTTCACCGGTATACACGGGAACTCTTGATGTCTGTGCAACCTTTGTCATTCCGTACGAAACCGATGATGAATACGAATATCTGTTTGATCAGGCACAGCTGATTCTTGATACTCGGCAGCGCAATTTGTGCTCACACCCTGTATTCAACATAAACGGAACGGAAACCGTAAGCGATGCAACCTACAATTGTTCAGGCACACCTTCTTACAGCGTCATTGGAAGCACCTGTGCCGTTACCTCTGGAAAAAATATTTTTACAACTCACATTGATTTTAAGGGTGCACGCTCTTTCTGGATACATCCAGTTTCAAAAGATACAAAACTTACCGTAACAAGCGACTGGGCATCTCCTGGTTTTACCGGCTACGATTATCTTCCGGACACACGCGAAATTTCAGGCGACGGATTTACTGCACAGTGGAACATTCCGTTTGCAGATAAAAGCGCACAGATTGGATTCCGTCTTGTTCAGCCTGTTGATTTATACAAGCAGCTTGACCGAGCATTCAATTACGGATTTTTATTCATCATAGTTCCGTTTATTGTAATGTTCCTGTTTGAAATTTTTGCTGATATTGTTCTGCATCCCGTGCACTACCTTCTGTGCGGTGCATCAAGTGTCATCTTCTTTCTGTTACTGCTTGCACTTTCCGAACACTTACCGTTTGCATCATCGTATCTGCTTGCGTGTTCTGCATCTGCAATACTGACCAGTACCTATCTTGCATCTGTTACCGGTAAGATAAAAATTGGTGCATCAATGGCAATTCTGTTTTCCGTGCTGTATGCATACCTGTATCTTTCGCTTAAATCAGAAGACTATGCCTTCCTGATTGGCACGCTGTTTGCCTTCTGTGTACTGGCAACAGTCATGTTCCTGACGCGCAAAGTTGACTGGAGTTCACTTCATAAAAGAAATGTTTGACAAAATGCAAAATCCGTTGGATAATATAAGTATGGCAGATGTAAAAGACATGCTTCCGGCGGATTTTGATTCTTTCTCTCAAGATGCGGACTACCTGTGGAATTCCATCCTCAAGTCTCCGCAGCGCAACAAGGCAGACCAGGAACAGTTTGTCCTTACGCTGGAACGCTGTATTTCATATCTGAATGCACTTTCATTTGATCAGATAAAAACAATTTGTCTGGTGGGCGACATGGCAGAAAAGGTTTCTATGATTATTGATCTTAAGGATTATGTCTATCAGTCGCTCATTGACGAATGGAACAACACTCTTTCTTAATCAATTACATACGTTCCGTCTTCTAAGCGAATCATTTTTTCATTACACAAAGCCTCTGCTGCTTTTTGCAAACGCTCCATGTCTATGTTTTCTACCGAGCACACTTCTTCCAGTGCAATCCGTTTTTTCTGCGACAACTGCCTTAGAATTGCTCCGCGTGCCTGACGCAGAGAACCTTTAAATGCTGACTGTTTAACATAGCCCTTACTTTTGCGCGAAGGATTTACCGTTACCTTTTTTAGTTCAGAACCGTAATCCATAAGTGCATAATACCACTGCCGGGGATTTTCTGTATCAAGCGTCTGTTCTATGAGCGGAAGCAGCTGTGCATCAGAGACAGCTTCTTTTGAATCAGCAAAAAAGAAATGCAGGTACACGGAACGGATATTTGTTTCTATAAAAACATGGCTTTGATTAAATGCAAACGTTGCAATTGCACGCGCAGTATATGCACCAATTCCCGGAAGCGAATCAAGCTGCTCTACATCAGAAGGAACATGACCGTCATACTCTTTGCAAATGTGAATGCAGGCTTCGTGTAAAAACTTTGCACGCCGGTTGTATCCCAGGCCACTCCATGCAGCAAGAATGTCAGAAAGCGGAGCCTTTGCCGCATCCTGTACCGTGGGAAACTTTTTGAGCCATTCGTCATACTTTGCAACAACGCGCGAGGTCTGCGTCTGCTGCAGCATGAACTCACTTACCATTATTGCATACGCATCAGTAGTAGTGCGCCAGGCAAAGGTTCTTCCCTGTTCACGGTAATTCTGCATAATGGCTTTACAGAAAGAGTCTTTTTGTTTTTTAGTCATGTGCTATGCCGCAGAAATCTGCAATTGTTTTATAGCCTTTGCGTTTCATAAATGCTTTAAGACCATCTGTTATGTCGCGTGCCACATGCGGATTGGTAAAGACTGCGGTTCCTACCTGAACAGCACTTGCTCCCGCCATAATGAATTCAACTGCATCCTGCCAGGTTGCAATGCCGCCTATGCCGACAACAGGAACCCGTTTTTCTTTGGGAAGTTTATTGATTTCTTCAACAACATCATACACCATGCGGAGTGCAAGCGGTTTAATTGCAGGACCGCACATTCCCGCGCGGATGTTTTTAAAGAACGGCTTACCGGTTTCAATATCGATTGCGGTGGCAGAAAAAGTATTCACTAAAGAAAGCACATCAGCTCCTGCTTCAATACAGGCAAGGGCTACTGCGCGTAAGTCCGGTGCATTGGGAGTAAGCTTTACCATAAGCGGTTTAGTTGTTGCTTTTCTAACAGCACTGACGCATTCGTTAGCAGCAGAACAATTCATTCCCCACGCGTGACCGCCGGCTTTGACATTGGGACAGCTTATGTTCAGTTCTATCATGGCACAGTCAGTTTTATCTAAAAGCCGTGCACCTTCTGCATACGATTCAAGATCACTTCCTGCAAGATTCATAATTGCAGCAGGACCAAGAGTAAGCATTTTGGGAAGTTCATTTTCTATTACATGATGAAGTCCAGGATTTTGTAAGCCGATTGAATTGATGTCGCCCGAAGCAACTTCTATGACACGCTCACCTTCGTTTCCGTCACGGGCATTAAGTGTTGTTCCTTTTGAACAGATTGCACCCCACTCGTTTACATCTGCAAATCCGCTGTACGATTCACCGTAACCGAAAGTACCAGATGCAGCAAAGACAGGATTCTTAAACGTAACGCCCGCAATGGTAACGCTCAAATCTGGTTCTTCATTTAAAGGCACAGAACGCACCGGCGGTTTTTCAAACTGCAGAATGTCTGCATTAAAGACAGGACCGTCTTTGCAAACTCTAAGCACTCCCTGCTTTGTCTGGATGGTACAGCCAAGACATGCACCAACACCACACAGCATACGGTGTTCAACACTTAAGTAAGCAGTAACGCCGCATTCTTGTGCAATGCTCTGAATGTATGCAAGCATTGGTGTCGGACCGCATGCATAAATGACTGAATATTTTTTCTGACGGATAACATCTGCAGTTAACGCTGCGGGTAACATTCCGTGAATACCGACTGAACCGTCATCTGTTGTAACGGTAAGTGTCTTTGCATTTACATGCTCTAATCCGTAAGAGCCGGTTTTAAAACTTGCATAAAAGTCATACGACAAAGGTTTAAGCGAAGAAGCAAAATTTGCAACGGGTGCGACACCAATTCCTCCGCCAACGATACAGACATTTGCATCGGCTGCAGGAGGTTCAAATGCGTTACCCACCGGACCCATAATGTTCATACTCTCACCGCTGGAAAGATGACACAGTTCGCGCGTTCCTTCGCCTTTCTGCAGGATTAAAAACTGAACTGCAACTTTGCGTTCTGAACCGCACTCTGTTTCGCTGCACGAATACACGCTGATTGGTCTGTTAAACTGAACGCGACTTTTTGCACTGCGTATCATGTAAAACTGTCCGGGTACGGGAGAACGCTGAGTTTTTTCTATT
This sequence comes from uncultured Spirochaetaceae bacterium, assembly GCA_902766125.1. Lineage (GTDB taxonomy): Bacteria > Spirochaetota > Spirochaetia > Treponematales > Treponemataceae > Treponema_D. The sequence continues at coordinate 64,230 of CACXCG010000051.1, forward strand.
AACGGAATAGTCACCTGCAATAAAAATACATCACGCTGACCTTCTACTGCACGACAAAAATCAACTGCAACTGTCCCCGAAAACTGAGTTAAACTCATTATGCTTCCTCCAGCTGCTTTTTTGCATTAAGTAAATCGTTTTTAGAAAAGTCTGCATTCTTTGCAGCCGCATCAGCAATATCATCGAGGGTAAGTTTTCCTGCTTCCTGTTTTTTTAGACAGTCTTCATCTTTTTTCCATGCACACAGAATTCCGCGCGAAGAATTTACTGCTCCCCCCGCCTTATCCAAAAGTGTTGCTGCAATGCGGGCAGCTCCACCCTGTACACCGTAACCGGGAATCAAAAAGAAAGTATCAGGATATGCGTCACGAATCCACCGTGCATCTTTTTCCTGAGTTGCACCGACAACTGCACCAAAGACACCACAGGTCTGTCCGCTGTACGAAGGCTCAAACTGCTTTCCAATGCGTGCAATTTCTGCTCCCACGCGTTCAAGCAAAAGTTTTCCGTCTGCAAGTTTCTGATGTTCAATGTCTGTCATGCCGGGATTTGAAGTACACAGTAAAACAAATGCGCCTTTTCCTCCGCGCTCAGGAGTGCTGTAGGCGGTAAAGGGAACAAGCGTGTCAAAGCCCATGTAAGGATTTATGGTGATGATGTCTGTTTCAAAGTCGCCGGTAAAGTGAGCTTTTGCGTACGCATCAGAAGTTGCACCAATGTCGCCGCGCTTAATGTCACTGATGCACACAAGACCTGAATCACGGACTGCGCGTAACGTCTGCGCATATACCTGCATGCCGCGAAGACCCATTGCTTCATAGTATGCAATCTGCACTTTACAGCAGCACGCTGAATTCTGAGAGGCAACACGCTGAATAATTGCCTTGTTGTATGCAAGCACTGCATCTGCTGCATCTGAGTAAGAAGAACGAATACTGTCGGGAATATACGAAGGATCGGTATCAAGACCAACACACAATGGTCCGCGCAGGACTGCCAGTTCCTGCAATCTTTGCATCTGATGTTTCATGGGTCGATTATAGCATGTAACAATGATGGACTCAATAGTAAGGGACGCGTCATAAAACGCATCCCTTAGCATTTTGATTAAATGTTTACGTTGCGCTTAATCTTTTTGGTTGTCGTCATTTCAAGCGGTTTATCCAAAACAGTTATCTTGGTTATGCGCTGATATGGCTGCAATCCCTTGTTGATTTTAGACACAATGGTTTCAAGCTCTGACTTAACGGCTGTATCTGCAAGTTTATCTTCGCGACTGACACCTAAGCGTTTAAGCATGTCATCGGCAGGATAGATAAGTGCTTCCAGTTCTTCGCTGCGAGTGTCCTTGTTGGCAACATAACCGCGCACCATGATCTGTTCAATGTCGGTTTCAAGCTGGAATGCATCTTCAATTTCTTCAGGATATACATTCTTTCCGCCTTCGGTAACAATCATGTTCTTTGCACGACCGGACAGCATAAGATAATTTTCTTTATCAAGCCAGCCAAGGTCTCCGGTTTTGAACCAGCCGTCTTCGGTAAACACTTTTGCAGTTTCTTCAGGCATGTTGTAGTAACCCTGCATGACCATACAGCCTTTAACTGCAATTTCACCAACACCTTTTTCGTCAGGATCAAGAATCTTCATCTGCTCATATTTTTCAAATACCTGACCGACACTCTGAATCTTAAAGTGTTCAACAGGATTGAGCGTGATGATAGGAGAGGTTTCGGTAAGTCCATAGCCCTGAACAAAGTCGATTCCCATTTCGTTAAAGAATCTGAATACACTGGGAGCAAGCGGACCACCGCCACAGATTGCAATGCGAACGGTTGAAATGTGTGCCTGCTTAAGAACAGCCTTAAAGATTTTCTTTCCGGGATTAATGCGGAACACTTTTTTGATAAAGTAAGACAGTCCCATCAAAAAACGCATAATGCCATATACAACAGAACCTTTGTCACGGATACCTTTAAGGATTCCCGCAGCAAGTTTATTGAACAGAAGCGGAACACCCAACAGCATGGTTATGTGACCTTCTTCCAGTTCTTTCATCATGCGGCTGACTGCAAGACTTTTTCCAAAGACTACTTCTGCACCGACAGAAATTGTTTCTATAAAGACTGCCAGCATGGTGTATGCGTGGTGGATTGGAAGCAGCGCATAGAACACATCGGTGGGATACAGAATCATTTTTGTCTGAGCAGCAAAACAGTCAGACACCAGATTCTTATGGGTAAGCATAACTCCCTTTGGAACACCAGTTGTACCGCTGGTAAACAGAATTGCAGCAAGTTCATCTACGGTAGCGGGAGTAATTTCTGCCTTAGAGGTTGCCTTTAAGTTGTAAACATATTCTTCACGGCGTTTCGGGCTAAGCGAATAGACCTTACAGCCAATGCTTTTTGCAAAATCACCCTTTGCAAAGTGATCAAATTTTTCATCGTCAACAAACAGGAACTTAGGACGTGCCGTATTCATTAAGTTTTCAAGTTCGGTTTCGTGCAAAGCGTAATCAAGCGGACAGACGACACCGCCCGCGTACAGTGTTGCAAGGTACGCAGTTGCCCATTCAGGAGAGTTTTTTCCGGTAACTGCAACGCGGTCTCCATGCTGCAAACCGTTAGCAGCAAGAAAATCTGCAAGCGCTGCAATGTTTGCTTTTACCTGACTGTAGGTAAGCGAATTACGTGAACCCTCAGGACCTTCAAAATCAGTGAAACAGGCATTGTCAGGAAAACGGCGTGTAGTTATGTTGAACAGTTCAGGAAGGGTTGGCCATTCTCCGTTGTATTCACTACCTTTGAATTCCGGTAAAAAATAGCAGGGATCATAATTCTTAATACTTTGCATGCAACACCTCTAAAATTTTAAGTTTTAGTTCAGACTTTTTTTGTTATAAAAAAGGACTTCCCGGTTAGGGGAAGCCCCTTTACAAAGCTAAGCTACGTCAAGAATGGAGCGACAGGAAATCGCGTCTATTTTGAAAACTACAAGGATGCAATTTTCAAAGAGTTTTATTCCTTAACACCACCAGCTGTTACACCAGCAATAATGCTGCGTGACAGGAACAGGTACACGATCATAAGCGGAACAATCGAAAGGAAGATCTGCATATAAACGGTACCCATGTTAAACTTCTGATAGTCAGCAGAACGAAGCTGTGCAATCATGATAGGTACAGTCTTCTTGTACTTGTTGCTGATAACCAGAGAAGGAGTGAAGTAGTTGTTCCATGAAGAAACGAATGCGAAAATTGCCTGAACTGCAATTGACGGCTTCATCATAGGAATTGCAACTTCATTGAATGTACGGAATTCGTTACATCCGTCAACACGAGCAGCTTCAACGATTGAATACGGCAGGGTTGATTCCATAGCCTGATACAGATAGAAGAATACGATCGGAGCTGCAATTGCAGGGATGTACAATGCAGGGAGTGTATCCATCATACCAATCTTTGTAATCAACTTGATGAAACCAGCAGTAGAAACCTGTGCAGGAACCATCATAACCAACAAGATAAACTTGAAGCTGAACTGGCGGCCCTTAAAACGATACATGTAAATACCGTATGCAGTCATACAAGAGAAGTATGTTGTAAGAACTGCAGAAACAGCAGAAACATATACTGAGTTAAACAGAGCACGCAGAACCGGCATGTTGTCATTACTCAGCAGAGCAACAAGGTTAGCGGCAAAGAATTTGCTCGGCATCAGAGAGAAACCCAGCTGAATCTGGCTGTGACTGCGTGTTGAGTTGATAATCAGAATCACGAACGGGAACAAAGATAAGAATGCCAGTATAATCAGTACAATATAACACAGATTACGGCGTAAAATTAAACTTGCGCTTTGACTTTTCATATTTTACCTCTTATCTTTTGTTTGAGTATTTGCTCATGGTTGACTGATATGCGAACATACCAAGGATAGCAGTAACAATAAAGATAACAACCGAAATTGCACCACCCATACCGTAGTTTTTACTGCGCAGGTGGTTGTTCAGCCACATAATCAGTGTCATGGTTGTGCGGTTAGGTGTACCGAAACCATTTGACAGAATCTGCGGAACGTCGAACATCTGAATACCACCAATCATAGATGTAATAAGAACATATACGAAAATAGGTAGCAGAAGCGGCATAGTAATCTTGAAGAATACCTGGACTGGAGTTGCACCGTCTATACGTGCTGCTTCAAACAGACTGTCATCAATACCCATAATACCTGCCATAAGCAGAATAGTTGTGTTACCATACCACATAAGGAAGTTCATGGTAGCAACCAGACCGCGTGTCCAGCTGGTGTAGGTAAAGAAGCGGATAGGCTCTTCAATCCAACCAAATGATTCAAACATCAGGTTGATAGGACCGTTATCCGAGAACAGCGTGAAGAACAACATTGAAAATGCCGAAGCCATGATCAGGTTGGGCATGTAAATAACTGTTTTAAAGAACTGCTGAAACTTAAGGCGAAGTTCAGTGTTAGTGAACCATACACCAAGAACCAGCGAAATAACAATCTGGGGAACAAATCCCAAAATCCACATAATAACTGTGTTACCTGTGTATTTGAGGATGTCACCTTTGAAAACGGCTTTATAGTTTTCAAGTCCGATGAAGTTTGGTCCAACTTCCATAATACCAACACGATAGTTTTCCATAAAACTGTAGTAGAAGGTAGACAGCAGCGGAATAAGCGAAAAGATTATATATACAATGAAGAACGGAGCAATAAAGAAATAACCCCAGTTATCATACTGAACGCTCTTTCGTTTCTTCAGAGGCTTTGCAACTTTAATCTCTGTTTTTTCTGACATAGCATCCTCTATTTAGATAAAATCAAAAACAACGGTTTTTTAACCGGAAAAAAGCAGGAACTAAAACAGTTCCGACAAAAAGGGCTGCCCTCCCCTAACAGAAAGGGCAGCCCCTCAGTTTCACAACCTTATGTCAGGACTTAGCGAGACAGGTTGGGGTACAGTTCCAGAACTGATGTGTAGAACAGTTCATAAGCTTCATCTTCAGAGATGTTGCCGTTGA
>CACXCG010000052.1 GCA_902766125.1 uncultured Spirochaetaceae bacterium
GGTGGTCAGTGGGTGTTAAAACTTGCTAAAATGATGACAGATGAGAAAGTAGTCTTTTTGCTGCTTGGAGCAAAAAAATCTTATGCTGCACTGTTCTGAGGTTGTATGAAAGTTTTATTTGTATTAATGCATTCTGCTCCGTATCGTGATCCTGTAATTAATGCTTTCTTAAAGGCAAATAAAGAATATGATGTTGATGTGGTATATCTGTATGGGGATGGTGTCTTGTGCCATCCTGAATGGAATCTGGCTCATGAAACAATTGAAGTTATACCGCATAAAAAAATTAAGTTGTTGAATAAAACATTTGATTGGCATAAAGGACTTTTGAAAAAAGTTAGAAAGTATGATGCAATTTTTATTGGCGGTTATTTCCCAGTTGTAAATCTTTTGCTGCTTATAAAAAGTGTTTTCTTGCATAAAAAGATTATTTTTAACTGTGATACCGTTAAATTTAAAAAAGGGTTTGTTCATAATTTTATTTATAGATATGTAAGAAAATCATCTGCATTCTTTGTTCCGGGATTAAGAACAAAAAATGCTCTGATTCAGGATTTGGGTATCCAGGGAAAACGGATATTCTGTGGTTCTTATCTGATTGATTCAAATACTTGGATCAGTCAAATACAAAAATACAAGAAAACCGCTTCTTCGAAATTTAAGCTACTGTTTGTCGGTAAACTGCGTGAAATAAGAAACATTCCTCTTTTAATGGATGTTGCGGAAAGCCTGCGCAAGAAGAATGAGAATATTGAATTAATTTATATCGGTGACGGAACGTGTTATAAAAATTCTCTTGTTGCACAAATTGACAGAGGCGGAGTTGTTTGGGTTCCTGAATGTTCATACGATTCTTTAGCAGAGTATTATGCTCAGGCAGACTGTTATATACATCCGGGTAAAGAACCTTATTCACTGGCACTTTCTCAGGCAGCCTTTGCTGGTATTCCTATTGTATCGCATTTCGCTGTTGGTGCTGCAGATGATTATATTAAAGACGGATACAACGGTATCGTAGTTAATGAAGATAAAGTTGATTATTTTGTTGATTCTGTTTTGCAAATAAAGAATAATCTGGAAGTGTTTTCAGATAACGCAAAAAAATACGCAGAAGAAATACAAAAAACTCGCTCTGTTGACTGGGGAAAAGATCAGTTGCTGGGTGCGGTTAAGGCGTGTGCAGAGTAAAGACTATGCCGACACTTTTACAAATTAATTCCGTTGCAAATACAGGCAGTACAGGGCATATTGCAGAAGATATTGGTCGTCTTGCAATAGCACAGGGTTGGGAAAGTTATATTGCATACGGACGAAAAGCATTCCCATCGCAGTCATATCTCGTAAAAATCGGGAATAAACTGGACCACTTGTGTCATTTTCTTTTAACCCGTTTCTTTGACCTGCATGGACTTGCAAGCCGCAGTGCGACAAAAAAGTTTATAAAGCAGATTGAAAAACTTAATCCTGATGTAATTCATCTTCATAATATTCACGGGTACTACTTAAACTATAAGATTTTATTTGAGTATCTTTCAAAATGCGGAAAGCCTGTCGTATGGACGCTGCATGACTGCTGGGCTATAACCGGACATTGTTCATATTATTCGTTTGCTAAGTGTACGGCATTCCAGTCAGAGGGCGGATGTAAACACTGTTCGCTGAAAAAAAACTATCCCAAAAGTATTCTTTTTTCAAATGCAGCCTATAACTTTGCGCAGAAGAAAAAATACTTTAATCTTTTAGACCAGAATCAGCTTACCATTGTAACACCTTCTCAGTGGCTGAGCGATGAAATTGCAAAGTCGTATCTGGGACATTACAAAACCGTTGTCATTAATAACGGAATTGACCTGGATGTGTTTAAGCCTGCAGAAAAGTCTGCGCCGAATAACAAAAAAATCATCCTTGGGGTTGCAAGCGTCTGGGACGAAAGAAAAGGACTTGCAGATTTTATTAAACTGAGCGACCTGCTTAACAAAGACGAACAGATTGTTCTTGTGGGGTTAAGTAAAAAACAGATAAACTTGCTTCCAAAGGATAAAAATATTTGCGGCATTCAGCGGACAGAAAGTCAGCAAGAACTTGCAGAGCTGTATTCAAAAGCGCTTGTTTTTGTAAATCCAACTTATGAAGATACATTCCCTACGACTAATATAGAAGCGCTTGCCTGCGGAACTCCTGTTGTTACATACCGTACCGGCGGCAGTCCTGAGGTTGTTGATGAGGCAACCGGTTTTGTGGTAGAGCAGGGCGATGTTCAGGGAATCAGAAACTGCATTTCTAAAATTGAACAGTCTGCAAAAGAGGCCTTTATAAAACCATGTCGTTCTCGTGCAGAAAAATTATTCTGCAAACAGGATAGGTTTGAACAATATATTGAATTGTATAATAAGATGATCTAAAGGAGATACAACTATGTCATCATTTAACGGAGCAACTTTACTCATTACCGGTGGTACAGGTTCATTCGGCAACACTGTACTCAAACATTTTTTGAAATCTGATATCGGAGAAATCCGCATCTTCAGTCGTGACGAAAAAAAACAGGATGATATGCGTCATGACCTGCAGGCAAAACATCCGGAGCTTGCAAAGAAAGTAAAGTTTTACATTGGCGATGTACGGAATCCACAGAGCATTAAAGATGCAATGCCGGGTGTAGATTATATTTTCCATGCAGCAGCATTAAAGCAGGTTCCTTCCTGCGAATTCTTTCCCATGGAAGCTGTCCGTACAAATGTAATCGGAACAGATAACATGCTTCATGCTGCAATTGATGCAGGCGTTAAAAGAATTGTATGTCTTTCTACCGATAAGGCTGCGTATCCCATTAACGCAATGGGAATCAGTAAGGCAATGATGGAGCATGTAATTTATGCAAACGCCCGTGTTGCAGCGGAGCGCGGTGATACAGTAATTTGCTGTACCCGTTACGGTAACGTTATGTGCAGCCGTGGTTCAGTTATTCCGCTGTTCATTGATCAGATAAAAGCAGGAAATCCCATTACGGTAACTGACCCCAACATGACCCGCTTTCTGATGAACCTTGATGAAGCCGTTGATCTTGTTCAGTTTGCATTTGAACATGCCAATCCGGGAGATCTGTTTATTCAGAAATCAGATGCATCTACAATCGGAGATTTAGCAAAAGCAGTTCAGAAACTGTTTGGCGATACTGGTATTAACGTAATCGGTACGCGCCACGGAGAAAAACTGTATGAAACTCTGATGACCCGCGAGGAACGCTTAAGAAGCGAAGATATGGGAAACTATTTCCGTGTTGCAGCTGACAGCCGTGACTTAAACTATGATAAGTTTGTGGTAAAGGGTGATGTTCATACAATGGCAGATGAAGCATATACAAGTCATAACACAAAACGCCTTGATGTAGAAGGAACGGTTAAGAAGATTCTTACTACAGACTATGTAAACGAAGCACTTGAAGCCTGGGAAGGAAGATAAACTTACTTGTTTGAACTGCCGGCATGTGTTGAAAAAACAATATGAGAATTGTTATGAAAGTAAAAGAAAAACGACCTTATCAGCGCTGTACTCGATGTGTGATGGATACAACGGATTCGGCAATTACTTTTGATGAAAACGGGGTTTGTGATCATTGCAGGAATTTTGATAAAAATATCAGACCCTTTTGGAATCCGAAGCAGAATCGTTTTGCAGAGTTAGAAGAAATTGCAAAAAAAATTCGAAAAGCCGGTAAGCATAGCGATTATGACTGTGTCTTAGGTTTAAGTGGCGGTGCTGACAGTTCATACCTTGCATACATTGCAAAAGAAGTTATGCACCTTAGACCGCTTGCCTATGTTGTTGATACTGGCTGGAACTTAAATGTAGCGGTCGAGAATATCGAAAAAATTGTTAAAGGGTTAGGCATTGACATGTATACCGATGTTGTCAACTGGAAAGAAATGCGTGATTTACAGCTGTCTTTCTTTAAGTCCGGAATTGCATCTCAGGATTTCCCGCAAGATCATGCCATTTTCTCCAGCCTGTATAACTATGCGGTTAAACATAACATCAAGTATGTCCTTACCGGTTCTAATAGTGCAACTGAGTTTATTCGGCCTCCGGTTGAATGGATATATATGAATGATTTACGAATGGCAAAAGATATTCACAAAAAATTCGGTACTATTCCATTAAAAACATATCCTACCTGTGGAATTTTAAAATACAGAGTCTGGTACAAGTATTTTAAGAAGATGAAAAGAGTTTATCCGTTGGATTATGTTGTTTATGACAAAGAAAAAGCAGAAAATTTTCTAAATGAAAAATATGGTTGGACTAAATACAAAAACAAGCATTATGAAAACGTGTTTACCCGATTTTTTGAAGGATATTATTTACCTGTAAAATTCGGATTTGATACACGAAAAAACGTTCTGTCAAATGAAATTTTAGCAGGCACAAAAACGCGGGAAGAAGCTATAGCAATTCTGGAAAAACCACCTTATGATCCAGAACTTGCAATTCGCGACAAAGCCTACATTGCAAAGAAACTTGGAATTACAACAGAAGAATTTGATGCCATAATTGCGGCTCCTAACAAAACTCCGTTTGATTATAAAAATTCCTTTTGGATGATAAAACTTGGTGTGAAAGTGTGTAAAATGCTTGGAATAGAAAACAGGAACATTAGATAGAAATGACTGCTATTATTGATTATGGTTTAGGAAATCTTGCATCTATACAGAACATGCTTGATGTAATTGGCGAAAATGCAATTATCACATCAGATGCAGATCAAATTAAAAAATCAGACCGCTTGATTTTACCTGGAGTAGGTGCCTTTGATGCTGTAATGAAGTTCTTATCGGAAAGACAGTTGATTTCAGTAATCAAAACAGAAACTGATTCCGGAAAGCCTCTTTTGGGCATCTGTTTAGGAATGCAACTGTTGGGCAGAAAAAGTGAAGAAGGTAAATGGGGGGGGGGGCTTGGTTTAATTCCATTTGAAAGCAAGAAGTTTAAATTTGACAAAACTGTAAACTTAAAAGTTCCCCACATGGGCTGGGATATTGTTGCATTCAAGCAGAAATCTCCTCTTCTAGATGGCCTGGAAGGAACCCAGCGTTATTATTTTGTTCATTCTTATCATGCAGTCTGCGATTCAGAAAAAAATGTCCTGATGAGCTGTGATTATGGATACGAATTTGCTGCAGCTGTTGTAAACAAAAATGTATATGGTGTTCAGTTTCATCCGGAAAAAAGTCATGATTTTGGCATGTCTTTACTGCGTAATTTTGTGGAGAAGTGCTGATGTATAATCGACCGCGTATCATTCCCGTAGTATTGATAGACAATCAAGACTTGGTTAAAACTGTTCAGTTTTCCAATCCCACCTATTTGGGGGACCCTGTAAATGCAGTTAAAATTTTTAATATCAAAGGAATTGATGAACTTTCGATTCTTGATATATCTGCAACAAAAACAAATAAAGAGCCGGATTTTGAATTTCTAAAAGATATTACAAGTCAGGCGTTTATGCCGCTAAGCTATGGCGGTGGTGTAAAAAATATGGAACAGATAAAAAAACTGTTTTCCATTGGTTTTGAAAAGGTTGTTGTAAATTCAGCTTTTTATGATAATCCTGAATTAATTCGCGAGGCTGCTGAGTATGCAGGCTCACAAAGTATTGTTGTTTCAATTGATGTAAAAAAAATCAAAGGACAATATAAAGTTGTAACCTATGACGGTAAAAAAATACTGGATATAAATCCTGTCGATTATGCAAAGAAAGCAGAAGAATTTGGCGCAGGTGAAATATTCCTCAATTCAATTGATAACGACGGCATAATGCTGGGCTATGATATTGAATTAGTAAAGTCTGTAGCTGAAGCAGTGAATATTCCGGTTATTGCCTGTGGTGGTGCTGGCGGTATTGCTGACCTGAAAGAAGTTTTGCAGGATGGAAAAGCTCATGCTGCAGCGGGTGGAAGCATGTTTGTTTATTATGGTAAATTAAAAGCTGTTCTTATTACGGCCCCCTCAGAAAAAGAACTGATAGAGGCTAATATATTTCAGGGAATTTAATTATGAACATACTGGTAACTGGTGCAAAAGGTTTTGTGGGACGGAACCTGTGCGAAAATTTAAAAAATATCCGTGACGGAAAAGACAAAACCCGTTCTTTTAGTGTTGAAAATGTTTTTGAATACGACATTGATTCAGTAGAAACTGAACTGGATGATTATTGTTCCAAAGCTGATTTTGTATTCAATCTTGCAGGTGTAAACCGTCCAAAAGATAACACTGAGTTTATGAGCGGTAACTTTGGGTTTGCGTCAACACTGCTTGCTGCACTGAAAAAACATACTAACGGCTGTCCGGTAATGCTTTCTTCTTCAATACAGGCAACGCTGATCGGCCGCTATGGAGAGTCAGATTACGGTAAGTCAAAACTTGCAGGAGAAAATCTTTTCTTTGATTACGGAAAAGAAACCGGTGCAAAAGTTCTTGTGTACCGCTTTCCCAATCTGTTTGGCAAGTGGTGCCGTCCCAATTATAACAGTGCCGTTGCAACGTTCTGCAATAATATTGCAAATGACCTTCCCATACAGGTAAATGACCGCAATACAGAACTTGAGCTTCTGTATATTGATGATTTAGTTGAAGAAATGATGCTGGCTCTGAACGGAAACGAACATCACTGTGAATACGACGGTTTGAATCCCGTTGCAAAAAAAGACGGAAAATACTGTTATGTTCCCGTGACTCATAAGGTAACGTTGGGAAAAATTGTTGATACTCTGGAAACTTTTAAAGCACAGCCACAGACGCTTGTGATGCCGGAGATTGCAAATAATTCTTTTGAGAAAAAACTGTATTCAACATATCTTTCTTATCTTCCAAAAGAAAAGGTTGCGTTTCCTCTTAAAATGAACTGCGATGACCGCGGAAGTTTTACAGAACTTCTGAAAACGGCAAACTGCGGACAGTTCAGCGTAAATATTTCAAAGCCTGGAATTACAAAAGGTCAGCACTGGCACAACAGCAAGTGGGAATTCTTTATTGTCGTAAGCGGACATGCGCTTATTCAGGAACGCAAAATCGGAACTGATGAAGTGCTTGAGTTTGAGGTAAGCGGGGAAAAAATTGAGGCAGTACACATGCTTCCCGGTTACTCGCACAACATTATAAATCTTTCAGAAACAGAAAATCTGGTAACGGTAATGTGGGCAAACGAACAGTTTGACAAAGAACATCCCGATACATTTGCAGAGAAGGTGAAATAAATGGCTCAGTTTAAAAACAATGGTAAAATCAAACTTCTGATTATTGTAGGAACCCGTCCTGAAATTATCCGGCTGTCAGCGGTAATCAAGGCATGCAGAAAATACTTTGATACACTGCTTGCCCATACAGGACAGAATTACGATTACAATCTGAACGGCATTTTCTTCAAAGACCTGGAACTTGACGATGCAGAAATTTACATGGATGCAGTCGGAAAAGATCTGGGCGAAACCATGGGTAACATCATTGCAAAATCATATCAGCTGATGGTTGAACTTAAGCCAGATGCAGTGCTTGTTCTTGGCGATACGAACAGCTGTCTTTCGGTAATTGGTGCAAAACGCCTGCATATTCCGATCTTCCACATGGAAGCTGGAAACCGCTGTAAGGATGAATGTCTTCCGGAAGAAACAAACCGCCGCATTGTAGATATCATTAGCGATGTAAATATGGCATATTCTGAACATGCCCGCCGTTATCTTGCAGACTGTGGTCTTCCAAAAGAACGCACGTATGTAACGGGAAGTCCCATGGCAGAAGTGCTGCATGCAAACCTTTCAAAAATTGAAGCAAGTGATGTGCATAAAAAACTGGGGCTGGAAAAGGGTAAGTATATTCTTCTTTCTGCACACCGCGAAGAAAATATCGATACGGAAAAAAACTTTACGTCGCTTTTTAATGCAATAAATAAAATGGCAGAAAAATACGACATGCCGATTTTATACAGCTGCCACCCCCGCAGTAAAAAACGCCTGGAGGCAAGCGGATTTAAACTTGATAAACGGGTGATTCAGCATGAACCGCTCGGATTCCATGATTACAACTGCCTGCAGATGAATGCATTTGCGGTCGTCTCTGACAGCGGCACGTTACCCGAAGAATCAAGTTTCTTTACAGGCGCAGGTCATCCGTTCCCCGCAGTGTGTATCCGTACTTCAACAGAAAGACCTGAAGCTTTGGACAAGGCATGTTTTGTACTTGCCGGAATTGACGAGGTTTCTCTTTTGCAGGCGGTAGATACTGCAGTAGACCTGGTAAAAAACGGTGAGTATGGAACGCCCGTGCCGGATTACACTGATGAAAATGTCAGCACCAAGGTGGTAAAAATTATTCAGAGTTACGTTGGTGTTGTCAACAAAATGGTTTGGAGAAAAAATTAGTTTTCGTTACTGATACGCTATGAAAATCTGTATTTTTACAAATCATTTTTATCCCGAAGATTTTAAGGTAAATGACATTGCCTTTGAATTAGCATCGTCTGGTTATGAAGTAACGGTTCTGACGGCGATTCCTGATTATCCCAAAGGTAAGTTTTACGAAGGGTATTCTCTTTTTAAGCGGCGGAAAGAACTTGTTAACAGAGTAAAAGTTATACGCATACCGATTATTCCCCGGGGAAAGGGTGGGGCTGTCCGTCTTGTTCTGAATTATCTTTCGTATTATTTCTGCCTGAAAATTTTTACTTTTTTTCACGGATTAAAAAATAAATATGACAGAGTTTTTGTTCATTTGACTTCACCGTTTTTTATAGGAGTATGTGCAAAAAAACTGTCAAAGCGTCAAAAGATTCCGCTTGTCTTCTGGGTGCTTGATTTGTGGCCCGAGTCCCTTATTTCTGCAGGCGGTATTTCTAATCCGCTTATTATAAAGCCGCAGATTAAAATGGTTCAGAAAGTGTACAACCAGTGTTCAAAAATATTAATCAGCTCAAAGGGGTTTGAAAAATCAATCTGCGAAAAAGGTGACTATAAAGATAAGATAGTTTATTTTCCGAATTGGGCAGAAGATGTAAAAGGTGAATGTCCTTCTGATTTTGATATACATAACATTGAACCGTTTGCTTCAAAAAAAGAAAATGACTTTATCTTACTGTTTGCGGGAAATATTGGAGAAGCACAGAACCTGGATGCAGTTTTGGAATCTGCACGTATATTAAAAGAAAATAAAAACATTAAGTTTGTCTTTGTTGGTGACGGCCGAAGAAAAGAAAGCCTTGAACAGTTTGCAAAAGAAAATGATCTGCATGAGACTGTTTTTTTCTTGGGACGATATCCGATTCAGACAATGCCTGCTTTTATGAATGCAGCTGATGTCTTGATGTTCTCCTTAAAAGATGAATTGTGTTTTAATCTTACTGTTCCTGCAAAAGTTCAGTTTTATATGTCACAGGGTAAGCCGATTCTTGCAATGATAAACGGTGACGGCGCAGAACTTGTAAAAGAAGCAGACTGCGGTCTTGCGGTGAATGCGGGAGATGCAAAGTCATTTGCTGATTCTGTTATAACGCTCAGTAAAATGTCTGTATCTTCTTTGCGTAATCTGGGTTTAAATGGTAAGAAATACTATCGGGCTCACTTTACAAAGCAGGATAGAATAAATCAGTTAAAAGAATTACTGGAGATTGAATATGAAAAAAAATCTTCTTAAGCTTGTGTGTCTTTCTTTTTGTTCATTCTGTTTTTGCCAGCAGTTTACGGTTGCGGTTCTTCCTGACACTCAGCCGTACACGGATATGTGTGCACAGAAGTCTTACTTTTTCTTTCCGCTGAATACACTTGATATTCTGGAGTCACAGGTTGACTATATTGCTGAACATTCTGCTTCAAATGGCGGCGACATCGTTTTTGCCCTGCATGAGGGTGATGTTGTTGAACACTGGGGTAAGTTTCAGTGTGAATGGCGTGATGCGTCCCGCATGATGGGAAAGCTTGACGGAGTTGTTCCTTACCTTATTGTTCCGGGTAATCATGATTATGACCGTTGGAATCAGAGTAAGGAGCCTATACAGGTTAGCGGGTATAGAAACTTTGAATTATACTTCGGACCTGACAGTTCCCACTTTAAAAATAAATCCTGGTATGGAGGCAGTTGTCACGGGGGAACAAATTCCTGGAGTGTTCAGAATATAGACGGGTATCAGATTTTATTTCTTGCTTTGGAACTGGAACCAACGGATGATACCCTTGACTGGGCACAGGAAGTTATCAATCTGCATAAAGGAATTCCTACGGTAATTGTAACTCACGAATTTTTAAATCTGGGGAGCCAGGCTACTTTCTGTAATTCAGCAAACAGAGCTGATGCAGGCGGCAATTCTCCCGCGAATGTCTGGAATAAATTTATAAGAAAGAATTCTCAGATCATTTTTTTACTGTGCGGGCATGCTTTTTATGGTTCTAACGGAGAGGGAAGAAGAATAGAAAAAAACGATGACGGCTATCTTGTTCATTTCTTGCTTTCAAATTACCAGGGCCGGCATGAAATCAGAGATACCGTTTCGATAAACCGTTTCCCCTATGTAAGCGGCGACGGCTGGCTGCGTCTTATGCACTTTGACCTTGCAAATAACTGTGTACATGTTCAGACCTATTCGCCCTATCTGGACCGATACGAAACCGATGAAGACAGTGATTTTGTGATTCATTTTGATTTTGACTGGAAAAAACGCTTCCCTAAAAAAGACATGCGGAAAATTCAGGAAGTTGAGTCAAAGCTTCTTCCTAAATCGGTATACTTCCGAGGAGTTTAGTTTGTATGAATATAGGAATGGCGTTTGATCAGAATCTGATCAGGCAGGCCTGTGTAACAATTGAATCGATCTTAGCAGTAAACAGAGATGAGGCTGTAACTTTCTTTTTTATACTTCTTGGAGTGAGTGATTCTGACATTGAGCTGCTGAAAAAGAGCATATGCGGAAGAGCGGGGATGCATGTGTATCGTGTGCAAGAAGCCCTGCTGAATGAACTTCCACTTCACGATTTGTATTTGTCACCGGGAACATATCTGCGTTTGTTTTTTGAGCAGATGCTTTCTTTTGAAATTGAAAAACTGCTGTATCTGGATGTTGATATAATCGTAACAGACAGTTTGCTTCCGTTATGGAATGAATCTCTTGACGGTTATTCAATGGCCGCGGCACGTGATTACTCCTGCTACAGAAAGTCCGTATATGACCGCTTAGGGTATGACAAAAACGATTTGTATTTTAATGCCGGTGTTCTTTTGATTAATCTTTCATATTGGAGAAAGAATTCGGTCAGCCGGCGTGCACTTGATTTTATTGCACAGAATCCTGAGGTATGCAGATATCATGATCAGGATGCGCTGAATTATATTCTGCATGGAACGGTAAAATTTATTTCGAACAGTTTTAATGCAATGATTTATTTCTTCAGAAAAGATTCCGAAAGTTTTTTCAATAATCGTGACGAATTTGTAAAAATTTCGGAACAACTGAAAAATCCTGTAGTAATTCATTACGTACTTTCAGAAAAGCCCTGGAGCCGTAAATACCACTCGTATAAATATCCCTTTGCAAATTTATGGTTATTTTTCAGAAAGAAGAGCAGGGTGAGAATCAGACTTCAGAAAGAACGGGGAAGAACTGGAAAATTCAGACAGTTTGTAAAAGCAGTGCTTGCTGCCTGTCACCTGAGGAAACCTTCTCTGCCTCCTGATTATGATGATTACTTTATTGATGTTTCTGATACGGAAAGCCAGCTTTTGCAGAAAATGATTCTGCTTTCTAAAGGTTGAATTTCAAGCCTTTTTATGCTATCATAACGCAATATATTACATGAGGAGTTCGCTGTATGGCTAGAACACATTATATCGCTGGTAACTGGAAAATGAATACCAGCAAGGCAGAGGCAGTTAAGCTGGCTCAGGATCTGGTTGCTTCACTTAAGGGCAAGACTAACAAATTTATGATTGGCGTTCCGTTTGTTTATCTGGACGCAGTTGCACAGGTTGTAAAGGGGTCAAACATCCTTCTTGGTGCTCAGGATATGGCTGCTACCGGTAACGGTGCTCACACTGGTGAAGTAAGTGCAGAAATGCTTAAAGACATTGGTGTTCAGTCTGTTATTCTTGGTCACTCAGAGCGCCGCCACGAAATTGGTGAAAGCGACGAACTGATCAACAAAAAAGTACGCCGTGCCCTTGATCAGGGACTGGAAGTTGTACTTTGCATTGGTGAACTTCTGTCAGAACGCGAAGCAGGTCACGCAGAAAGCGTTTGTGCATTCCAGCTGGATGCAGATCTTTCTGGTGTAAGTGCTGCTCAGATGAAAAACGTAACTATTGCTTACGAACCTGTTTGGGCTATTGGTACCGGTAAGACTGCTACTCCCGAAGATGCAGAAGCTATCCACAAGTTTGTACGCGCTCACATTGCAAAGCTGTACGGTCAGCAGGTTGCAGACTAAACAGTCATTCAGTATGGCGGATCAATGAAGGCTTCTAACGCAAAAGAACTGCTTGCTCAGCCTGATATTGACGGTGGCCTGATTGGTGGTGCTTCACTCAAGGCTGACACCTTTACTCCCATCTGCGAGTGCTAGTTATTTTTTTACAGGAGATATACGATGACTTTTAAACAGTTAAAAGTTGCTGTCTACGCTGACGGTGCAGACAAAGATGCAATGATTGCAGAATACAAAAAAGGCTATGTAACCGGATTTACTACAAACCCGAGCCTTATGAAAAAAGCAGGCGTTACAGACTACGTTTCTTTTGCAAAAGACGTTGTTGCTGCTATTCCTGACCTTCCGTTAAGTTTTGAAGTCTTTGGTGATGACTTTGACACTATGGAAAAAGAAGCTAAGGTTATTGCTGCTCTGGGAAAGAACGTATTCGTAAAAATCCCCATCATGCTTACCGACGGAACTTCTACTGCTCCGCTTATCAAAAAGCTTTCTGCTCAGGGCATTCAGTTAAACGTAACTGCAATCTTTACCATTGGTCAGGTTCGTGCTGCGGTTGACGCATTTGCTCCCAACACAAAGAACATTGTGTCTGTGTTTGCAGGCCGTCTTGCTGATTCAGGCATTGATCCTATTCCGGTTATGAAAAAGACTGCAAAAATCTGCCGTTCAAAACCGGGAACCATGAGTCTGTGGGCTTCTACCCGCGAAGTATACAACATTGTTGAAGCTGACGAATGTAAGTGTGATATTATTACTGTTCCTAACGCTGTACTTGCAAAGCTGCCGGGACTGGGTAAGACTCCGCTGCAGGGTTCACGCGAAACCGTTCTTACTTTTGCAAAGGATATTAAGGATCTGGGATTCAGCATCCTTAAATAAATGTGTAACAATTGTATCTGTACTGTGTTTACTTTACAGATTGATTAACAGCAAACTACAAGGAGATTTGTATGAAGAAATTTGCACTGTGTGTTCTGATTGCATTTGGATGCGTTCTGGGACTTTCTGCAAAAGAGACTACTCTTTCGCGCCGCAACGTTACCTCATCTGCACTGAAGAATCTGATTGAATCAGAGTATGTAAATTCTGCAGAGATTGATGAAGACGGAGACCTGTTTATTGATTATGATGGAATCAATGGTTATGCCATCATTATTGATAACATGAGCCTGATCCGCTTCCTTTCCGGCTGGACTGCATCAAGCAGCCTGTCAGAAAAGAATGCTGTTGCATTGTGCAACCAGTGGAACTCTGACAAGATTTTTGCATACGCTTACTATGTTGACGGAAAATTCCGTCTGGATTACTACATGCCGTTTGAAGGCGGACTTTCAAGCACAAACTTTAACACTGCACTTGAAATGTTCTTCGAACTTGCAGGTATGTTCTGGGACTTCCTTGAAGAAAACGAAGCTCTGTAATTTTTACTGAGAAAAAAGAGAAGGCGGTGTTTGTAAACTGTTTACAAGCACCGCTTTTTTATTTTAAAAGTTTGTTTAAAGTGGCGTCTTTTTGTCTCCAGTTTTTGTCGACTTTTACGCGCAGGTCAAGATCAACTCGGTAGGGGAAAATCTTTCTGCATTCCTTTATGCTTTCTACACGGATTTCTTTGATGAGAGAGGCTCCCTTTCCAATGACGATTCCTTTCTGACTTTCGCGTTCTACACACAAAAATGCACGCACTTCAAGATGATTCTGTCCTTTCATGTGCATGTCCTGAATGCTTACGTACAGTGCATGCGGTATTTCTTCTTTTAAGCGGTTGATTGCCTGCTCACGGATTATTTCACAGATGCGGAATTCGACTTCCTGGTCAGTGTAAAATTCTTCCGGGTACAGGTGCGGGGCTACAGGTGCAAGATCGTATAAGGCTTTAAGCACATCGTTTACATTATGATCTGCCTTTGCACTGATGTTTATAATGCGTCCTTCAGGAATTTCTGACAGGTGTGCATTTACAAACAGACGTGCACTTTCTGCAGCAGAACGGACATCTTCTGTTTTGTTGAGTGCAACAACTGTTTTTGCGGCATACGGTTTAAGCATGTCTGCAATGAGTGCTTCTTCTTCTGCACAGGGACGCGTTGTGTCTATGATGTACAGAATAGCATCGCTTTCTGCTATCTGATCAGTTGCAACTTTGGTAAGTTTAAGATTGAATTTTTTGTCGCTCTGATGAAGCCCCGGTGTATCAACAAATACCAGCTGTCCCAGTGATGTGTTTACAATGCCGCGGATTGCATTGCGTGTTGTCTGGGGAATGGCAGAGACTATGCTTACTTTTTCTCCGCTTGCAGTATTGAGAAACGTTGACTTTCCTGCAGAGGGACGTCCTACAATGGTAACGAGTGCGGTTTTTTCTCCGACAGGAGGAAGCTCCTCCTGTTCCTGTGTTTCGTCATTCATGCTTTAAGTATAGAGCAAATACGGCTTACGTGCAAGGTTCCTATTTTCCCTTTTTGAAGTAAAAATCCATCATGGGAAAGTAATAGTATGGAACTGCACTGTAACAGTCTGCATCCTTAAATTTGTCAGGGACTGTGTTTCCATGATTTGCAATAAAGCACAGATCTGTCTCTCCTTCCAGGTCCGTAATCAAATCTTTGGGATTGTAATTGTAGACAGAAGTCCATAAATTCAGATCCCATGATTCTGGCCGTGAAGATTCATACATTTTGTTTTTTGGGTAACTGTATGCCAGGCAAAGCGGAAGATGAAAATGAATGTTGTCGCCAAAAATAAAGACTGTGTCTTCGGTAAGATTTTCACTCATCATCTTTTCAAAAGCGGTGTGGTTCTGATTTGTTTTTCTTTCGCATTTGAAATTAGAAATGTAATTTCTAGTAAAGCAGAGAAGGCTTGCCAGTATCAAAAAGGCTGTTATAAATTTCTGGTACTTTAACTGAGTAACCCTTCGTGCAATAAAGAAAATAACAAACACACATAAAGGAAGTCCGTATCGGTACAAAAACAGGGGACGTACCAGGAAGGTTATTGCAAGTGCGCAGGAAATCAGCAAAAATGGGGAAGCAACACAGATTATGTCAAAGGCTGCTTCATTGTCCTTCTGGAACAGTTTAATTGAAGCGGTTATCATGCAGAACAGTAACAGAAGGCACATGATGATTTTGTATTTTCCTTCCAGCGGAATAAGCGAAAGAATGTATCCTTTTACTGTTGCAAAGGTAACGGGCGAAATCCAGAAATCTTTTGAAACGGTTTTAAACTGACTTAGTACTGCTTTTGCCCAGGGTAAATAAAGAAGTATGCCGAGTGCTGCACTAATCAGAATGTATTTGAGCGATTTTTTGTCTTTGGAAAGGCACAGGATGCTGATGAGTACAAAGTTGATTGCAAGTCCAAAGGCTGTCCAGTACTGACTCCATGCACCGCATTCTGCAAATAGGACAAACAGTAAAAAGTATTTAAGCTCTCCTTTTTTATGTATGTAGTAAGTACACAGACAGCACAGAAAACAAAACAGCATGCACCAGGTATACATTCTGATGTCAATGGCATGAACCATAACGACATTTATTGAAAGCAGAAGTGCATTAAATAAAAGTCCGTGTTTATAGGAGAACTCTTTTTTGAAAAACAGATTTGCAATGCACAAAATAAGAATAACCGGAATTGCAGAAACTATTTTTGCAGCTGATACTGAACCCGGGAAGATCGTCATTGCAATCTTCAGAATAAAATAATACAGCGGCGGATGACAGTCTTTTGCAGTTAACGTAACAATTTCCCAGAGCGGATGCGTTACCATTCCTAAAGAAAAAGTTTCGTCAACCCAAACGTCTCTGCTCTGACAGGCTAACACAATCAGTGCAATTGAAGAGAGGACAACAAAGATCCACGAGAAAACAGCATAGAAGCGCATCTCGATTTTTTCAAACTTTTTTGAAGTGGCAGCATAATACGAAAGTACGCAGATACAGATAAAACAGAAAAGGGCAGTTTCAACTTCAAGAAATAAACTGTGCCATGCTTCATGGTTTAGAGGCCGACCTATAAGTTTTTCGCCAAGCAGAATGAGCAGATTTCGGATCTGTGGAATAAATAAAAGGGCTGAACAGAGTCCGGTAATAATCAGTATGTTGACTGCGATTTTTACAGCTTTACTTGTTTTTTCACTGCTGAAATTCATTTTTGTTTTTTCTCCTGTTTTTCTGTCCGTTCGCTTATGATATAGCGGGGTCTGTGTTTTACTTCCATATAAATTTTTCCGACGTATTCTCCAATGATGCCTATGGAAATAAGCTGGATTCCCCCTAAGAAGGCAATTATACTTGTGGTACTTGCCCAGCCGGCAACCGTTTTTCCTAAAAGCTGTTCTACTATAGACCAGATGACGGCTGCAAAACTGAGGATTGCAACAAAAACCCCTAATGTGATGATTATGTGCAGTGGTTTTGTACTTAACGAGGTAATTCCATCCCAGGCAAAATTGATCATCTTTCTGATTGGATAATGGCTTTTTCCTGCAAGCCGTTCATGCCGTTCGTAATAGACAATTTCGCTTTTAAAACCGACAAGCGGAAACATTCCCCGTAAGAATAAATTTACTTCAGTAAAGTTTGCAAATTCCTTCAGAACTCTTGAGGAAACAAGGCGATAATCAGCGTGATTGTAAATGACTTCAGCACCAAGACCGGACAGCACTTTGTAAAACCCCTGAGCAGAATTGCGCTTAAAAATTCCGTCTGCTTTCCGTGAACTTCTGACACCGTAAACTACTTCTGCACCAGAAGCATATTTTTCAAGCATCTTATCAATGGCATGTATGTCGTCCTGTCCGTCACAGTCAATGCTGACGGTTATGTCGCAGAGATCTTTTGCTTCCATAAGACCTGCAAGTAAGGCTGCCTGGTGACCTCTGTTTCTGCTGAGCGAGATGCCGCTGAAATGAGTGTCTTCTTTTGAAAGGGCAGAAATAATATCCCAGGTTTTATCGTTTGAACCGTCGTTTACAAAAAGAATTTTGCTTGTGCTTGAAATCTGTTTTTGCTTTATCAGTGAATCAAGTTTTTCAAGAAACAGCCTGCTTGTTACGGGAAGAACTTCTTCTTCATTGTAGCAGGGAATGACAATGTACAGTTTTGGTTTCATTTTTTAATTTCTCCGAAAATAGATTCCTATTTTTCTATCTTGTACTGTAAAAGTAACATTTTCAGTTCGCCCTGATTTTTTACACCGAATTTTTTAAGGACATCGGCCATCAGTTTTTTTACTGTCGAAACACTGACGTAGTATTCATCTGCTATTTGACGGTAGGTTTTATTGCTGACTAAAAAATCATAGGTAAACTGTACTTCGCGTTCGTTTAAATTGCAGGCAGAAAGATGCAGTACATCTCCTTTTTTTATGTCTTTTACTGCAGGACAGGTGCTTTCGGGTATGTACAGCGTCATAAGCGGCTTTAAAAGCTTTTCCAGTTTTTTGTAGATAAAACAGTAGAAGGCAAGGGTAAAAATTGACTGCGTGATTGCAAGTATGTAGCGTTCTATTCCGTGGGGAATAATTCCGGGAAGAACTAAAAACCATGCAACAAACAGAATAAGAATTCTACGGAATGCATGTTTTTTGAAAAATCCGTCACAGAATAAAATAAGAATCATTGCGGTGTACAAAAAAATCCCCAGTGATTCGTAACCGGTAAGACAGGTGGTAACTGCCTGCATTGCTAAAATGGCACATTCAAGAAATGTGTTGCGCGGAATGAACAGCAGCACGAATGCAAGTACTGCACACAGCGCATTTATAATGGGAACCGTTATTTCTACTTTAGGAATGATGGTGTAGGGATCCGGCGTAGAATAAATGCTTACTCCGGTAGCAGTTATAAGAATGAGGACTGCAGCAAGGTGCATGATGATTTCTGCCGAAACATTTTTCTTTTGCATACATTCAGTATAGGGTTTGTTCTGAATTCTGTAAAGATGAATTTTCTCAGAGACGGTGCGCATTGACACAAACTTATATTTTGTGCTACAGTAAATGCATGAAACACAGCACACTGCTTCTACTACTAACTTTCTCTTCTGTTAACCGAAGCTGACGGTATTAGGAGTGTCGTGTTCCATTCATTAGGGAATTACAAGACCTGTCGCTTCGGTGACGGGTCTTTTTTTTTACACAGTAATTATTTTTGATGAGGTATAAATTATGGCAAAAGTAAGTATGAATCCAAACGGTAAGTATGCTCCCATTGCGGACATTCCGTTGACAGAGCGTCAGTGGCCCAAGAACAAAATTACCAAAGCCCCGCTGTGGTGTTCTGTAGACCTGCGTGACGGAAACCAGGCTCTGGTAAATCCCATGGGTATTGAAACCAAACTTGCTTTTTTTGACCTTCTGGTAAAAGTTGGCTTTAAGGAAATTGAAGTCGGATTCCCTGCTGCAAGTGATACCGAATACGATTTTATCCGCAGACTGATTGAAGAAAACCGAATTCCTGATGATGTTACCATTCAGGTTTTGTGTCAGGCACGCGAACAGCTGGTACGCCGTACGATTGAATGTCTTAAGGGTGCACCAAAGGCAATCTTTCACATTTACAACTCAACGTCTCCGGCTCAGCGAAAGTATACCTTCAACAAATCAAAAGAAGAAATTAAGCAGATTGCAATTGACGGCGTTAAGTGCATTAAAAGCTGTCTTACCGAAGAAGAGCGCAAAAAAATCCGCATAGAATATTCTCCTGAAAGTTTTTCTATGACCGAAATTGACTACGCTGTTGAAATCTGTGAAGCAGTAAAAAATGAATGGGGATGTTCTCCCGACAATAAAATCATTTTGAACCTGCCGACAACTGTTGAATGTTCAACTCCTAACGTGTATGCAGATCAGATTGAATATTTTGCGTCTCACATAACTGACCGTGACAGCGTTATCATCAGTACGCACTGCCACAATGACCGCGGTACCGGTGTTGCTTCCTGCGAACTGGGCTTACTTGCCGGCGCAAACCGTGTAGAAGGCTGTCTGTTTGGAAACGGAGAACGCACGGGTAACCTTGATGTGGTAACCGTTGCCCTTAACATGTTCAGTCAGGGCGTGGATCCCGAACTTGATTTACGCGACATTGTTTCTCTGGGTGAAAAATTTACTCAGTTTACCGAAATGGAAATTCCTCCCCGTACTCCGTATGTGGGTGACCTTGTCTTTACTGCATTCAGCGGAAGTCATCAGGACGCAATCCGTAAGGGAATGGCTGCCCGCGCTAAGATGGACAAAAATGCCCTGTGGGATGTTCCGTACCTTCTGATTGACCCGCATGACATTGGCCGTCAGTACGAAGGCATTATCCGCATTAACAGTCAGAGCGGTAAGGGTGGTTCTGCCTTTATTCTGGAACAGGAATACGGTATCTGTGTTCCCAAGGCAATGCATCCTGCACTGGGGGCTGCAGTTAAGTCTGCTGCAGACGAAGCTCAGCGTGAACTTAAGTCTGCTGAAATTTACGACATCTTCAACAAGACCTGGCTTGAAGCAGACAAGAATCTTTCTATTGTTGATTTGAACGAAACGCACATTGAAGGTAAGGCTGATGAAACTACCCTGTGCCGTGGCGTTGTCGAATGGAAAGGAAAGCAGTATACGGTGGGCGACAAGGGTAACGGTCCTATTGATGCTTTTGCAACAGCCCTGGGTGCAACTCCCGCTCCTAAGTTTACCATTACCGCATTCCACGAACATTCTGTGGGTACGGGTAACAATACGTCGGCAATTGCATACGTTCAGATTACCTGTGAAGACGGCAATGACTACTGGGGTGCGGGAAAATCTACCAGTGTCGGTCGTGCCGGTATAAATGCTGTTGTTTCTGCATTAAATCAGATATAGTTTTTTATTTTACATAACCTATACAAAATATTAAGTAACCGTGGTTATTTTTTTAGTAACCGCGGTTATTTCTTTCAAAAGTATATTGCGCTGCAATCAGAACCATGCATAATTATGAGCGTTGCAACAAAATGCATTTGAAGGAAAAAATAATGAAAACTACAAAAAAAATACTGCTGTTTGCAGTAAGTGTTCTCGTATTATCGTCGTGTTCACAACCGCTTACGGAAGGGGCTTCCCCTGTAATGCACGACAGCACGCCAAGAGGCGTGGCGACCGAATATATACGGAACATGAATGTGTGGGCCAACCTGTCAAATGGAAGAAGTGCAACTGATAATACAATGTGCATGGATTTTCTTAACGATTATGACATGCAGGATGAAGATGGAAATGCAATAGACTTTGCTTCTTTGGATTATGATGCCAAGAAACGCATATTTGAAGAATATCAAAAACAAGAAATTGATTACGCTGCGGAAGTTCTGGAAAATGATGATGAACTACTTGAAATAATTAAACTTGATAACGAAGCAATGGGGCAGATGATACAAGAAGCAGGACGCTCTGTTCTTGTGGATAATTCTCCAGTGCTCTTTCTTTCAAGATACATGGAAAAACGGAGGCAGCTTTTAGAAAAAGCGGCAGCAGAAGAAGAGACACTCGTTAGCCGCTCATCATCATCTTCTTCTTCTAGTGAAACGACAGTAGAATTACATGCAGATGATTTGAACCCAGATTCAGTCAGAAAATTCAAGGAAGCATATAAAAAAGGTCGTGTGCTTCTATGCAGGGACTGTTCGTCCGTAACTTCATCAGGTTGGGGTTTGTATGTAGGACACGCTGCAATGATGAGTGAAGATTCTTGGCAAGATTCGTGGCTCGAAGACGGGCTTAGTCGAACAACTATTTCTGCTTGGGCAAATGACGGAAAGAGTGTATCATGGGAAGGAAAGATAGACGGTGTTCAGAAGGAACCGCTTGCGTATTGGGCTGGAAAGTCTGAAGGTTCTGCACAGCATGTTAAGATTTTGCAGATGCGAAAGAAAACTGTCAAAATCAGATGGCTGTGGATTATTCCCTATATTTGGTTTGATTTTTCTTCTACAGCAGGGGATGCAGATGTAGCGGTCCGTTATGCGGAAAGCAACATAGGTAAGCCGTATCGTTTGTGGGTTGAAATAGCAGATTTTTTTGTGGGTGGAATACTTCAGACAAAATGGTGGACAGACAAGTTCTATTGTTCTCAACTTGTGTGGCGTTCATGGGTTGAAGCAAATGGAAATTATGATTTTTCACAATGTATGCCGCTTATTTTCCCCGAACATTTTGAAATGACATCTTCAGCGACATTCATAACTGAATACAATAATTATTAACCAGGAGCGTAACTGATGAGAAAACTTAGATTTATTTTTTCCTTCTGTGCAATTCTATCACTATTTTCAAGTTGCGAAAACCAGTTCATGAACATAGAGGACATTTCATTCATTACCAGTAAGACTTCCATGCAGTCGTTCTCTCATTTGAATGA
>CACXCG010000053.1 GCA_902766125.1 uncultured Spirochaetaceae bacterium
ATGAAGATATTGCACCAGATTTTGGAGATGAAACAGAAGAAGATGATGCAGAACTTATGGAAGACAGTTTTGCAGAACTTGCTGATGATAAAACTGATGCAGATGATGTGCTTGACAGCGATGCATTGGACAGCCTTGATGATGAAGAGCAGAAGGGTGTTGATCTGGATGATCTTATTTCTGACGATGATTCTGATGGCGAAGATGATTTTTTCAAGGACAATCCCTTTGGTGCTGCAGACACCGGTCTTCCTGCAAAAGAAGAAGACATGGACGACATGTTCCTGCCCGAAGAACTGGATGAAGATAAACCTCAGAAAAAGGCCTTCGAACCAGAAATGACAATGGAACCGGAAGAGGAGTTTGAAGAACCTGCGCCGACACAGTCGCTTGCGCCGAAACAGTCGCTTGCGCCGACACAGTCGCTTGCGCCGACACAGTCGCTTGCGCCGGTGCCTCCTGCACCCAAAAAAGCAGAACCACCACGGCCTCAGAAACCAGAACCTGTCGTTGAAGAAGAACCTGCACCTGTGCCTAAAAAAGCTCCTGCACCAAAGCCTGCGCCTGTTGAAGATGATCTTTCGTTTGATGATCTTGAATCAGAACCAGCTGCGGAGGAAGAGAGCTCGCTCGATGACCTTCCTGATATGATTTCTCCGGAAGACGATGAAGAAAGTGCAGACAATTCACTTGATGATATTCCGATTGATGATGAAGATGAAGAATCTGATTCAGAACTTGATGATATCAATCTTGATGACGAAGCAGATGAAGAAGATGCATTAGATGATCTTTCGTTTGATAATCTTCCCTCTGAAGAACCTGAGCCGACGCAGTCGCTGGACGAAGAAAACGCTGAGGAAGAGCTTACACTGGACAATCTTGATTCAGAACCTGAGCCGACACAGTCGCTTGTAGATGAAAACGCAGTGGAAGATCTTACGCTTGACAATCTTGAATCGGAACCTGCTGCTGAAGAAAGTGCTGGGGAAGAAGAACTCTCATTTGACAGTCTTCCTTCAGAAGAACCTGCGGTCGAGGACGAACTTTCATTTGACAATCTTGATTCAGAACCGGAGCCGACACAGTCGCTTGTAGATGAAAACGCAGAGGAAGAGCTTACGCTCGACAACCTGGAATCAGAAAACGCAGAAGAGGAAGAAGCGCTTGATGACATCATCTTTAATCCTGAAGATGAAGAAAATACAGAAGATGCTGTTGTTGAAGAACCTGTCATCGAAGAACCGGTTATCGAGGACCCAGTTGTCGAGGAGTCTGTCGTTGATGAACCCGTTATCGAAGAACCAGTTATCGAAGAAGAACCGGTTGTCGAGGAATCTGTCGCTGAGGAACCGGCGCCGACACAGTCGCTTGTTGAAGAAGAACCTGCACCTTCTGTTGATGATGTCATCAATGTTGATGACACTGCATTGTACGAACAGACGGTTACCGCTGCTTCGGTTGCAGAAGAGCTTGACTGGTCAGAAGAAAAGATTTACAAAACACTTCTTTTGCTGCAGAAGCTTAAGACGCTCATTGAATACTTACCCGAAGACAAGCAGGCAGAATTCTCTTGCAGTAAAGTTCACCTGCTGCTGGATTACTTGATTGCACGCTTAAGCGGTAAGCCGGGTCTGCTTGCTCATTCTGCTCAGTTAAGAAAAGAACTGGGTGTCAGCGCCTCTGACTTACCGGATGATGCGGGAGCCGGACTGGTTAAGCATGTTGTTTCCGGAATGGAAGATTATGTTGCTTCGCTTCCGGATGAAGACTTAGCCAGTGTGCTTGAAAAAGAACTGTTCAGCGTAATGCAGAAACTAGAGCGTGATAATGCGTGAATTAGTCAGCTGAACGTTTCCTGACTCACAGATGAGGATGTCGTTTTCAAGACGGCATCCTCCATTTTTTTGATCATACAGTCCGGGTTCAAGCGTAACAATCATTCCGGGTTTAAACAGAGCCTGATCATCAGTGCGTTTGCTTACAAACGGTTCTTCGTGAATTTCAAGTCCTATTCCGTGGCCCAGTCCGTGAGGCATGCTTACTTTGTGTTTTGCAAACAGCGCATCTGCTTTTTCTGCTGCAGCGCGTACACCCAGCCCGTTTGCATACAGCGGTTTCAGTGCATCGTACACAGACTGTACTGTTTCAATTTGTGTTTCCTGTTCTTTAGTAAGCGGTCCGTGTGCAATCGTAATGGTTGCATCGCTTGTGTAGCCGTTGCAGACAACTCCGTAGTCCAGAATAGAAAGACCTTCTGTTCCCCAAAGACCCGATGTGTAACCGGGAAATGCATGAATGGCAAAACTGCGGGAAGGACCTGCGGCAAGCGTATCAAAGCCGGTGCGTTCACACTTGTATGCGCGCAGTTCTTTTTCAATAAAGAGTGCGACATCGGTTTCGGTTTTGATTTTTCCAGAGCGTAACTGCTTTTCGATTGCATCGGTCAGCTGGCTGGTAATAAATGCAGCCTTACGCGTACAGGCAATTTCGTATGTGTCTTTTACCGAACGCTGCTTTACGACAAAGTCATGAGTGCTGTTGTTGCGGCACTTAACATCCCATCCTTCAAGTTCTGTAAGGTATTCCAGAAATAGCGGGTAGGGCGTTGACGGTGGAAGTTCCACCGCCGGATGAGGACCTGCATTCAGTTTTTTGAGTGTTTCGCGTACGGCAACGGTATTTTTTCTTTCGTATTTTGTAAACGGAACAATTTTTCCTGCATGTGCACACTGAGCAGCAAGATTTTCGTCCCAGGGAATAAGTACGCTGTCACCGTTAGCGGCAATAATCAGAATTGCATCGCTGGGGTGTCCGCACAGATAGCGCAGAGACGGTTCACGTTTTTCTTCGCTGTCTTCAAATACAACGGCAGCAAGGTTATTCATTTTAAGAAAATAGGTTACTGCAGTCCGGCGCAGAATATA
Organism: uncultured Spirochaetaceae bacterium; assembly: GCA_902766125.1. GTDB lineage: Bacteria > Spirochaetota > Spirochaetia > Treponematales > Treponemataceae > Treponema_D. The sequence continues at coordinate 2,928 of CACXCG010000053.1, forward strand.
CAGTGATTCTAAATCAGCAGTTTCAATTACACGGTCAAAATCAGCACCGGTCTGCTCCGTTATTTTTGTTTCTTCATTTTCCATCGTTTACCTCCTTATGCAGCATGCTTTTTACTAATGGATCTTTTGTAATGAATAAAAGTGCAACTCCCACCGCTGCAAATATAAGTACCGTAATCAGAACCGGAAGTCCGTTTGCAATAAGTCTTCCGTGCCCGCTGAACAGTTCCTGCAGCCTGTCTTTCAAAAGTACAACGGGAATACATGCAATAACTGAAAGCACAACCATCTTGAGCGCATACAACAGTGACTTAAGCACTACTGACTTTACGTCAATCGTCGGTGTTTTATGCAGAAAGATAAAAAGCACAATCATGTTAACGATGCTTGCAATGCTGAGCGCAAGGGCAATTCCTGCACCTTTAAGCGGTTTTACTAAAATGACTGCAAGCGCAATGTTAATCGCAAAGTTTATAAGGCCTGCAATAGTCGGGCTTTTGGTATCCTGCTGAGCATAGAACGCAGGAGAAACGATTCTGTTTACTGCAATAAAGAACAGACCCAGCATGTGACACTTAAATACCTCCAGTGTCATCTGAACTGACTGCTCGTTAAACTCTCCTGTTTTGAATACCAGTGCAATAATGTCCTGTCCCATGATGAGGGAATAAAATGTAATGGGAATTGCAATAAGCGCCATGATGCGAATAGCCTGAGTAAGCATGCGGTTAAACCGTTCCCATTCGTTACGGCGTGCAAATCCCGTAAGGTCAGGCAGAATGACCGTTCCAATCGTAACTGCGCAAATACCCAGTATCAGTTCCTGCAAACGGAGCGAATACTGCAGGCTTGAATATATGCCTTCACCGGCATGCGTTGCAAGCGTTGACGAAACCAGATCGTTCAGCTGGTATGCTGACATGCCGATTATGGTCGGTCCGATAAGCCGGAGGACAGTTCTGGTGCCGGGGTTAGTAAATGCATTTTTGAGCGACGTAAATCCTATTTTCCAGTTCTGCCTTAAAACAAACGGAAGCTGAAATGCTGCCTGTACGGTACCGCCGGTAATGACGCCGATAGCCATAGCCCGTGCAGGGTTTGCCGTATACGGTGCAAATATATATGTGAACGCAATAACGATTGCATTGAACAGTATGGGAGTAAATCCTGACGGAGAAAAAATCTTGAGTGCGTTTAAGATTCCCTGAAATAAAGCGGCGATAGAAATGACAATCAGATACGGAAACATAATCCTTGTCAGAATGACGGATTCATCGTATGCACTGCCGCTTGTCTCTTTAAAAAATATTTTGATGATAAGCGGTGTAAAAACCATACCCAGGCTTACAAAGACGACAGTCAGAAAGGTAAGCAGCGTAAAGGTTGCGTTTACAAATTCCTGAGCAGTTTTCTTTCCTTCGGGAGTATCTGCCGTTTCTATGTATGATTTGAACGTAGGAATAAACGCTACAGAAACGGAATTTTCTGCAAACAGACGGCGTAAAAAGTTGGGAACCTGAAATGCAATTCCAAATGCATCACCAAGCGCCTTTGTTCCCAGGAAGTTTGCCTTGGTAATTTCGCGGATTAAACCCAGTATACGCGATACAAGCGTAAGGACAGACAGTGAAAGTCCCTTTGCAACGATAGAACTGACACGACCTCTTTTTTGACTGTTTTCCATATTTTATAGCATATCGATGTTGTCAAATTTAAGCAATCGGTATACAATTATAGCATGAGTGAAAAGAAACATCATGTATTCCAAAGGGTGGGGGATACTCCGATAATTCCGATTTCCGCAAAACTGCTGGTAATTTTTATCATGCTGCTTTTGCTCTCAAATCTCATGACTAATTTCATTACCCTTTCCCTTTCACAGAGGAAGGTTATTCAGCTGACCAACGAGATTCTTGTCGGACAGCTTAAGACCTTATACACCGCAGCCGACAACCAGTACCAGATAACCCTGTATTCTCAGGATGAAGACTCATCGCTTTCTGCGTTACGCGAAACTGCTGAATCTGATTTCTCTATGGATCACAGTATTGCCCTTGGCGTTCGGACAGACAGCAGCATTCTGTTTGCAACTGCAAGAAATATGCTGGGAGCCTGGTACCGCTTTGCAGATGAGGACTCGCTTAAGGTTCTGAATCAGAATCTGAACAACGGCATAACAGAGGGAACGGTTTCGTTCAAAGGTTCTTCCGGCGACGATTACTTTGGTGTGTACAAATATCATCCTCAGTGGGAATGTTATATCATCCGTGCAGAATTGCGTTCTGATACCCAGGATTCCATGCTGCGTGTCATGATGATTATTGTTCCCATTATCATTGTGTTTATCATTATCTTCCTGGTAACCGGTATTATCATGTTCAGCAAACTGTTTGCAAACGTTAAGCATATAACAAAGAGTCTGTACCAGATGCAGGAAAATCAGAAACTGGGCTTAATAGACATTTCTGACGCTCCCAACGATGATATTACCTATCTTGCGGCAAGCTTTAACTCGCTGTCTTCGAACATCGATAACCTGCTTACGACATTCCAGAAGTTTGTTTCTCAGGATGTTGTTGAACGCGCCTACAGTGAACAGGCAATCAATCTTGAAGGTAAACCGCGAAACCTTACCATTCTGTTCAGCGACATCAAGAGCTTTACCTATCGTACCGAAGTGCTGGGTAACGACATCATTGACCTGCTGAATGTGCACTATGACAAGGTTATCCGCATTATTCAGAGTGAAAGTACGGTTACTTCGCGAAACAAAAAGGCACTGGTTGCAGAAAATGACAATTCCCGCGGAATTATCGGAAGCATCATCGGTGACGCAATCCTTGGTATTTACGGTCTTAAAGATTCCCGCCCGCGTAAATCGGTTGATGCAATTCAGAGTGCATGGGAAATCATTGAAGCAACACAGGAACTGCGCGGAAAAATGTCAGCACGCCGACAGCAGATTGAAAGCGAACGCAAACTGACTGCTTCAGAACTGCGTGTCTTTGATGCGGTTATGCTTGAAGTCGGCGTTGGTATAGACGGTGGTGAAGTGTTCTACGGAACAATCGGTTCTAACGATCACATGACCAATACGGTTATCGGTGACCGCGTTAACTCTGCTTCCCGCCTTGAAGGTCTTACCCGTGAATACAAGGTACCGATTATTGTCAGCGGATACGTTAAAGACGAAATCCTTTCACAGAAATCTCTTGAAGACAGATATAAGTTCTTTGAAATTGATACGGTTCAGGTTAAGGGAAAGACAGAAGGTATGAAAGTGTACTTCCCCTACGACGAACAGTTCTGCGACAAAACGCTTGTGGAAGAATTTGAAATCTTTGAAAAGGCGCTCAAACTGTATTACGACGGAAAATGGAAAGAGTCCCGTGCTCTGTTCCGCACCTGTACAATGCCGGTTGCAACCGTGTTCCTTGACCGTATGGGCCTTAAAAAAGCACCCGAAGATTGGAGTGGTATATGGACAATGAAAACAAAATAAACGGTGATATTCATGCCGGAGTTCAGCTTTTTCTTCGGGACGTTCAGCCTCAGGATCAGCGTTCTTCCGAACTGTATGACCTTAATAAAGAATATGCAAAAACCCGTCACAACCATACACCGCACTTAATTCTGCCGATGGTGCTGTGTTTTCTGATTGTTCTGCTTACAACGGCATTTATTGTTTTCTTTGTTTACCGGACAAACGAAAATATAACGGTTTCTGTTGATGCCTTTGAAGACTTAAACCTTACTTCTCTGCTTGATACGGTTGCAGAAACCCGTGGTAATCGTGATGCAGCCCTTAAAGAAGAGAGTGACCTTAAGGCAGCGTTACAGGCAGAACTTGACCGTGCTGAACGTAACCGCGATGCAGAATACTTTACTATTGAATCGCTTGGTCTTTCTTCGCGCGAAGAATCTAACCGTAAGCGTGCTGCCTCTGCAGAATACAATGAAGCCGTAGCAAATGCGCATGAACAGTATGATGCCCGCATTGTAGAACAGCAGCAGCTTGCACAAAAATATCAGACTCAGCTTGATGAATATGATTCGTCACGTCTGCAGCTTGCCCGCGAAAAAGAAGCAGCAATCAACAGTCAGAAGCGTCTGTTTGAAATGGAAAAGCAGCAGCTTGTCAGTTCTTACGAAGAGACTATTGCATCTCTGCAGACTCAGATGCAGTCGGTACAGGAAGAAAACCTTGACCGCCAGTTAAAGGCAGTTAATGACATTACGCAGAAATATCAGTCTGAAATAAATGACCTTGATCCTGTTATTGAAGATGAACAGGGACTTGCGCTTGTTGCAAAGACCGATCGTACCGAAATTTCAGAACGCTTTGCACCCTTCCTGTTTACGGAAAATCTTACCGATGCAGTATCTGACGACTTTAGGGAAGCGGTAAGCCGTGCAGAAAAACTGTTTGCCGATTTTGATTATTCTCAGTCGTTTGTATCTGCAATTCCTCAGCATAATTCAATTCCTTCTTTTGTCCGTACCGCTTCACGGCTTGCACATACTGCAGGAAATGAACTGGTTCAGGCCAGTACCGAAGAAGTCAATCGTCTTGCTTCTGCTGCATCAGACTATCGTCAGCGCTTAGCGTCTTCGGATGCACTTAATGCACAATACGTACAGGTCATGCTTCGCATTGTAGAAAATGCAGGTGCAGACGGTATTGTTATCTCTCAGTCCAGAGACGGAACGCTTGCAATTTTACTGCTTCCCGAAGCGGCAACCAGAATGCGCATTCTGACAACTCCGCCAGATCCCCTGTATAACACAGCAGAAACGGATGACGGTGAAGAAGAAAGCGAAGAAACAGAGGAAGAAAACGAAACAGAACCGTTTGTCCTGCCGTTTGTACAGGCACGCGACATGGCGGGAACCGTACAGTTCTCTGCGCAAAGCGATGGACGCATGTCAGAAGACGTAATGTATGCCGTTGAATCAAATTATCCCGGAAATGCACAGGGCTTCCTGATTGATATCCGCACAGAATAGCCTTTATTGCCTAAGACTGGTTTTCTGTATATAATTAAAATAGTTTAAATGAGAAGGTATACGAATGGCTGGTAATACACAGACTATGACTACTCCTATTCGCATAGGAATTGATGTCGGCTCAACGACGGTAAAAGTGGTTGCGTTGGGTGACAATGATGAACTTTTATACGGAGCGTATGAACGCCACCGTGCAGATATACGAAATACGATTATTACGGTCGTAAACAAAGCCCTTGATCATCTTGAAAGCAAACTGACACTGCGTGACCTGCAGACGGTAAGCGTAAAAGTTACCGGTTCCGGCGGATTATCGGTGTCTCAGTGGCTTAACATTCCGTTTATTCAGGAAGTGGTTGCGGCAACAACTGCGGTTAGAAAAATTATTCCTCAGACTGATGTTGTCATCGAACTTGGTGGAGAAGACGCAAAAATAACGTATTTTACCGGCGGTGTAGAGCAGCGCATGAACGGAACCTGTGCCGGCGGAACTGGTGCATTTATTGACCAGATGGCTGCTCTTCTTGAAACTGATGCTTCCGGACTGAATGAACTTGCACGCGGAGCAACTACCATTTATCCTATTGCAGCCCGATGCGGTGTTTTTGCAAAGACTGATGTTCAGCCGCTTATTAACGAAGGTGCCCGTCGCGAAGATATTGCTGCTTCTATTTTTCAGGCAGTTGTTTCTCAGACTATTTCCGGACTTGCCTGCGGTAAACCTATTCGCGGACATGTTGCATTTCTGGGTGGCCCCTTACACTTCCTTGACCAGTTACGCGAGCGTTTTATTCTGACACTTAAACTTAAAGATGATGAAATAATCGTTCCTGATAACAGTCAGCTGTTTGTTGCAAGCGGTGCAGCATATTCTGCAGAGCGCGTCATGCAGTGTGCAGACGGAACAGAAAGTGACAAAGGATTCCCCACTATTGCTCAGTTTAGAGACAGCCTTAAAAATCTTGTTGGTGCAGAATTACAGGAAGTGCAGCGTCTTGAACCGCTGTTTACTTCTCAGCAGGAACTTGATGAATTCAATCAGCGTCATGCTCAGGAAAAAGCATTAACAGCTCCGCTTGATCAGGCGTCAGGTCCGGTATTCCTTGGACTTGATGCAGGTTCTACGACCACAAAGGCAGTTCTTACCGATACTCAGGGTCGCATTCTGTGGCGTTTCTACGATGTCAATGCCGGTAACCCGGTAGATCTTGCAGTTCGTGTTTTAAAGGATCTGTATGCAATTCTTCCAAAGGACTGCTATATTGCACGTGCTGTTTCAACCGGTTACGGAGAAGCACTGTTCCAGGCAGCTCTTGGTGTTGATGCAGGTGAAGTTGAAACCATTACGCATTACCGTGCAGCAGATTTCTTTGTTCCCGGTGTTGAGTTTTTGCTTGATATCGGCGGACAGGACATGAAGTGTCTGCGCATGAAAGACGGTGCAATCACTTCCATACAGTTAAATGAAGCCTGTTCTTCTGGCTGTGGTTCGTTCCTTGATAACTTTGCACGCACTATGGGCATGAGTGTTCAGGAGTTCTCTAAGCTTGCACTTATGGCACAGAAACCTGTTGACTTGGGAAGCCGCTGTACTGTTTTCATGAACAGCCGTGTTAAGCAGGCACAGAAAGAAGGTGCTACGGTTGCCGACATTTCTGCAGGTCTTTCGTACTCAGTCATAAAGAATGCTTTGTTCAAGGTTATTAAACTGCGCAAGGCAAGTGAAATTGGTTCTAAGGTTGTCGTGCAGGGCGGTACGTTCAACAACGATGCAGTTCTTCGTGCATTCGAAAAAATTGCGGGAGTGCATGTATACCGTCCTGATGTTGCAGGTCTTATGGGTGCATACGGTTCTGCACTGATTGCACAGGACCAGTGGGAAGACTTACGCAGACCTAAGCCCGATGATCCCGACCAGACACCGAAGTTTGTTAAGTCAGGTATTGCAACGCTTTCTCAGCTGGAAAGTTTCCATGTTGACCTGGAACTGAAACGCTGCGGCAAGTGTTCCAACAACTGTCTGCTTACTATAAACACCTTTACTACCGGTGAAGATGCTCAGGCACGTACCGTGCGCAAATTCGTAACCGGTAACCGCTGCGAGCGTGGTGCAGAACTGGGTGAAGATGCTCAGGTTGTTGACGCAAGCAATAAAGAAGCAACTCAGCTGGATGACAGTCTTGATGCAAAGACGCTGCCCAATCTGTTTGACTGGAAGTACAAGCGCCTGTTTCACTATGTTCCGCTTAAGAGTGAAGAAGCTCCTATGGGAACGGTCGGTATTCCGCGCGTACTGAACATGTATGAAAACTATCCGTTGTGGTTTACGCTGTTTACCAAACTGGGATTCCGTGTTGTTCTGTCTCCGCGTTCAAGCAGACGTGTGTACGAAAAAGGACTTGAATCAATTCCGTCTGAATCCGTGTGCTATCCCGGAAAAATTTCTCACGGCCATATAGAAAGTCTTCTGCAGCAGGGCATTAAGTTTATCTTCTATCCCTGTGCTCCGTACGAAACGCAGGAAGATTCCGGTGCAGGAAACCATTACAACTGTCCTATCGTAACCAGCTATCCTGAAGTTCTTCGCAACAACATTGAAGCGCTCAGACAGGACGGAAACCTTCTGTTTATGAATCCCTTCCTGCCGATTTACGATAAAGACCGCCTTGCAGAACGTCTGCATGAAGAACTGGCAAAGCATTTTAAACTGTCCCTTGCACAGGTAAGAGATGCCGTAGATGCTGCATGGAAAGAGCAGGAAAGTTTCCGCAAAGAAGTGCAGGCTAAAGGTGAAGAAGCGCTGGAAGAAATCATTACCCGCGGAGCAAACGGAATTGTACTTGCCGGCCGTCCGTACCACCTTGATCCCGAGATTAACCACGGTATTCCCGAAATGATTCACGGCTTAGGTCTTGCGGTCTTTACCGAAGATTCTGTTGCACATCTGGGAAGCATAGAACGCCCCCTGCGTATTATTGACCAGTGGACATACCACAACCGTCTGTATCGTGCCGCTGCCTTTGTAAGCGAAATGCCGACGCTTGAGTTAGTACAGCTGACCAGTTTCGGCTGCGGACTTGATGCCGTAACAGCTGACCAGGTAGACGAAATCATGAAGGCTAAGAGCCGCATGTATACGCTTATCAAGATTGACGAAGGTTCAAACCTTGGTGCAGTCCGTATCCGTATCCGCAGTCTTATTGCTGCCGTAAAAGCACGCGAACGTAAAGGTGGTCACCCTGCAGTTAAGAGTGCAGCGTATCAGCGACAGGTCTTTACCAAAGAAATGAAGACAACGCATACGATTATTGGTCCGCAGATGAGCCCCATTCACTTCCGTCTGTTGCAGAGTGCAATGCAGTATGCAGGATTTAATTTTGTCATTCTTGATGCAGTAGATCCTCAGGCGGTAGAGACAGGACTTAAATATGTTAACAATGACGCCTGTTATCCGTCAATTCTTGTTGCAGGACAGATGATTGCAGCACTGCAGAGCGGAAAGTATGACGTCAACCATACCAGCCTTATCATTACGCAGACCGGTGGCGGCTGTCGTGCAACAAACTACATCGGCTTTATCCGCAGAGCCTTAAACGATGCAGGCCTTTCTCAGGTGCCGGTTATCAGTCTGAGTGCCCAGGGCTTTGAAAAGAACCCCGGCTTTAAGATTACACCCGCACTGCTTGACGGAATGCTGCGTTCCATCATGATTGGTGATGTACTGATGCGCGTGCTGTATCGTACCAGACCGTATGAAGCAGTTCCCGGAAGTGCAAATGCGCTCTATGAAAAATGGAATGGCAAAGCACAGGTGGTACTCAAGAGTCATTCGTTCCATAAGTATCATAAACTTATAAAAGGCATTATCCGTGACTTTGACAGGCTGCCGCTGCGTCCTGTTAAAAAACCGCGTGTTGGTGTTGTCGGTGAAATCCTGGTAAAATTCCACCCCACTGCAAACAATCAGATTGTTGAAACCATTGAACGCGAAGGTGCAGAATGTGTTATGCCTGATCTGGCAGACTTCTTCTTCTATTCGTTCAGTACGGGTATTTTCCGCCACGAACAGCTTGCCTTTCCCAAAAAGACAGAACGTAACGCACGGCTGTTTGTGTGGTTTTTAGAGCGGTACCGTTCATACATGAAACGGCAGTTTAAGAAGAGTCACCGCTTTGAACCACCCAGTTCTATTTACGAGCTGATGAAAGGCGTTGATGACATCGTTCAGCTGGGTAACATCACTGGTGAAGGATGGTTCCTGACTGCAGAAATGGTAGAACTGATTCATTCCGGCGTCCCCAGTATTGCGTGCGTGCAGCCGTTTGCCTGTCTTCCTAACCACGTTACCGGTAAGGGCATGATAAAAGAGCTGCGTCACCGCTTCCCGGGTGCAAACATTTCTGCAATCGACTACGATCCGGGCTCAAGTGAAGTAAACCAGCTTAACCGCCTTAAACTGCTTTTGAGCAATGCTCCGGCGGGTTCACATCCTGACGAAGAGGCTGACGGAAAGATTCATGCTCCGGATGGTACCATTGTGCAGCCGCAGGTTCAGCTTGCAGAAGGAAACAGCTTTGTTGACACAGATCCTGTAGATCCGCAGAGTGTTCCTGCAACCGGTTCCGGCGGACAAAACTAAAAGCACAAGGAGTAGTGCAATGCGTAAGTTTTTAATCTGTGCGTGTATGGCAGTCATGGGCATAACCGTATGTCATGCGCAGTACAATTCCATGAATGTTCCGGACTCGTGTTCTATCCGCAAGTCAATCGTATCTTCGTGGATAACCGCTCCTTTTGCAGAGGTGCAGGTTAAAAACCGTGAACTTCATACAAACGATGCCGGCGAACTGTTTCAGGTACGCATGGAAGAGGGCATGGATGAATTTCTTGTCATTGTTGCTCCTCAGACATTTCATGATGTTGATATAATCGAAAACGGTACTCAGCGTCATACAGAACGTCAGGAAGAGTTCAGGGCAGGTTCTCCCGGCGGCTGGGTAGTGTACCGTGACAAGCAGACCGGAAAGACAAACCGTGTTGTCTGGTATTTTAACGCAGATGCAGAAGTGTATGTTCAGTTCCGTCCTGCAGAAGGTAACCTGAACCGCTGCTATGCAGACATGCTTGTGTTTGGTTCGTATGCTGCACGCTCAGTGCCTGTGGGAGTTGCCTTTACGCGTTTGTACACCGCTTCTTTTGCTGACATCTACACGTGGACTAAAAATACGCTTCCGTGGAAAAAAGTAACCGTTCAGCAGGGAGTGTACCGTGATAGTGTTCAGGTTGCAGAAACCATAAAAAGCAGGCTTGGCTTTATTGATTACGCCGAAAATGCTTCATATAACGAATATGGAATTCTGTACGACATTATAAGCGGTAACCCTATGGATGACGAAACTGTTGCAACTTCCTATGCAGACCGCCTTACTTTAAGCGGTGCAGGTTTTCTCAAATGGATTGTTGACGGTTTTGTTACACCCATTGCAGGCCGCGGTACTTCCATTCCGGCACTTTTGACGCATACCGTGGATTATGGAACGCTCAGTAAAAACGGTGTGCTGTCTCAGGAGCGTAACCTTTCGTTCTCTTTGGACTGGACGCGGAATCTTGCTGCAGCAATTCTTTCTGTCCGTACCCGTAAGAACTATACCTACGAAACCGGCGGTACTGATGTAACTGTTGAACCCTTTGCCGCAGATATTATGAACGGAATGCTGGTACAGTCAGCAGGCTATGTTCCCAACACAGGCTATGAAATTAAAAAACTCAAGAGCCTTTTGTACGTGCTTGCCGTTACCGAACCGTCATACATGTACCTTACCGCAATCCGTCAGCCGTCAAGTCTTGTTGCTGATGAAATGGTGTTTAACGAGTGTGCCGTGCTGATTCCTTATTTTGATGATTACGGCCGTTTTGGCTGCTATGTGTTTGAAAAGGGAAGACAGGTTTCCCTTGAACGCTTTGTCCTGCAGTATCCCAACTGTTTTGTGCATCTGTCACGCGTAAAAACAAACGGAAACTTTTTCCCGCAATAATAGCAATTTACGCATTTTATCGTAGACATTCCGCGAATTTATATAGTATACTGTGACTATGTATAAGGATGTAAAAGCTGTTGCCTTTGACATAGACGGTACGCTCTATGCACAGTGGAAACTGTATGTACGCATTCCGTTTCACTTTCTGAGGCACCTGTATTATTACAGTCATTACGGAATACTGCGCAGACGTCTCAGATTTATGCAGCCGGTTACCGATTTCTATGACTTTCAGGCAGAACAGCTGGGAAAACAGATGCATGTAAGCAAAGAAAAAGCTTATCATCTTATTGATTCCATTTCCTACAAGGGATTACAGCCTTACTTCAATCATATTGATCCGTTCCCTGAAGCAGTTGAGACTATAAAGGCCTTTAAGGAAGCCGGATTAAAGATTGCAATTCTTTCTGATTTCCCTCCGTCGCAGAAGGGGGATATCTGGGGAATCCGTCAGTTGTGCGATGTGTGTGCGGGCAGTGAAGAATATGGTATGCTTAAACCGTCTGCTCATTCCTTTAAGGAACTGGCCCGTCGCTTAGAGCTTGAACCGGAACAGGTGCTGTATGTGGGAAACAGTGCTGCCTATGATGTCCGGGGTGCCGCAAGTGCAGGAATGAAAACAGCCTATCTCTTGCGGGGCTTAAAAGCGGTTTTTAACAAAAAGAATCCCGAAGCGGATATTTCGTTCAAAACCTATCGCCAATTGCGTGAAATTGTGCTACAATAAAATTGAAATAGATTAAAACTTGTTATTGGGTGGGAAAAAGTGACAGGTGCAATTCTACTTGCTATCATGCTTTCGGTAGCTTTGTCTGCCGTAGTGTGCGTGATGTTCAGACGGTTTGATAAAGACCAGAAAACCTTAGAGAAACTCAAGCGTTATGCTGATATGCGTCAGGAAGAGTTTGATAAGTATTTCCGTGGACGTGCGGATGAACTTACCGTTCTTAAAAGCGACCTGGATACAACTCAGGTAAAAGCATCTGCAACGGTGCGTGCGTTAAAGCAGGAACAGGAACAGTTTGAACAGGATGCAAAAGATCTTTCAAAACCGATTGAAGCTGTTGCACGCATAGAAGAACAGTTGAGCGCCTATGACAAAGTTATCCGTAACTTAATGCAGATGACTGCCGCCGTAGAAGAAAATTTACAGAAAGTAAAAAACGAAGCAGATATCGTTAATCAGTTAAACTCACGCCTCGATTTACAGAAACGTACGGTTGATGCAATTGAAAAACGCATTCCTTCCCTTACCACTCAGTTTGCAGAAACCAATAACCAGCAGCTTAAAGCTATGGGAACTGACCTTCTTGCTCAGTATGAAAAGCGTGCTCAGGCATTAGACGGTTCTACGGCTCAGGCAGTAAAAGAACACAAACAGCTTCTTGATAAAATTCATGCAGACATCAAAGCGGCATACTCTGATGCTTCGGTAAAGGCACAGTCGCTTGAAGATGAAACTTTCAAACAGCTTGCAGCCCGCTCAGAAGCACAGAACAATGCACTCGTTAAAGAACTGACTGCACAGAATAAACAGCTTGTTGCCCTTATGGAAGGAAAAATCCGCGAAACCCAGAAGAGCATACAAGAACAGGCTGCTGCCTTTAATGCAAACATTGACGCTCAGAGCAAAGAGCTTGAATCAGAGTTTAAGAAAAAGACCGGTTCGTTTACGCAGAACCTTGCAGAACGCACTTCAGTCCTGACATCGGATTTTGAAAAGAAACTCAATGATCTGGAAGCTCAGCTTAAGGATCGTACCTCTACACTGAGTACAGAATTTAATGAACGCTCAAAACAGCTTGATGAAGCAATTAAGACAAAGACAAATGCGCTTGCTGCTGAAATCAAGACAAAAACAGGTGACCTTGATTCTGTAATGCGAAAGACTTTGTCTGATCTTGCACTGAACGTTAAAGAAAGCACTGCAAAATCTACACAGCAGGTTAACACGCTTACTTCTTCTGTTGCTCAGGGACTGGACGAAAAAGTTAAGGCGCTTTCTGCAGAGATTCAGAACCGCAATGCAGAACTTTCTGCAGAACTTGCTGACTTTACCAATGGAATGCAGGAACAGATCCGTTCTCTCAGCCAGTCACTCAGTTCTGAATTTAATGACAGTCACTCTGATGCAGAACGTGAAATCCATCAGCGGCTCGACGCAATTTCTGAACGCATAGAAGAACGTGCTGCTATCCTTGAAGATGAACTTTCACGCAAAACTTCAGCCGTTGATTCTGAAGCACTGATTAAACTGGAGCAGGTTGAAACTTCTGTTGACCAGTCTCTTGACCGCGTGCGTCAGACCGCAGAACAGCTTGGTTCTGTTGCAGACGAAACTGACCGCAAGGTTAACAGCCTTAGGGAAGCCTTTGACAAACAGATTGCCCGTGCCAGTGCAGAACTGGCTTCTGAACTTGAAGACAGTAATTCTAAGATTCAGGATATGCGCGCAACCTTCGAAAAAGAAATCCAGAAAATTACCGATCAGCTTAGCACTGAAGCAACCGATAACACTCAGCGTCTTGCTCAGGTACAGGCTCAACTGGATACTCAGGCAGAACAGCTTGCAAGCCGCTACAACGGTCTGTTTGAAAAAGCTATGGAAGATGCCGAACTCAAGGAATCTGCCGCATACGAAAAGTTCCAGACCTTAAGTACTGCAAACATTGAAAAGTATAAGACTTCGGTACAGGGACATCTGAATGACATCAAGGCTGATGTTGAACAGCAGACAAAAGATATGCTGGATTCAATGGATAAGCTTAAGACTCAGTATGCTCAGGTACGGCTTGAAGGTGAACAGTCAATCGAAGACATTGCAGAACGTGTCCGCGAAAACTCACAGCAGCTTGAACAGCTTAGTGCTTCTGTCCGTTCACAGGTGGGACAGTTTGATTCAGAACTTGCCGAAGCAATGCGCTCTGTTTCTGCAGATTACGAAAATAAGCAGGCAAAATTCCTTTCTGGACTTGATGCACAGCTTTCTGTCTATAAAAAAGAATTTGAAGCACGCATCCGCAAACTGTCTGCAGTAAGTAACGATGCAGATAAACTTGAAGGCGCCCTTCGTAAACTTATGGAACAGGCACAGAAGAAAGTGCTTACAGATTTTGAACACTTTACCGCAGCCCTTAATAAACAGCAGAGTGATTTTGAAAGTGACTTCCTGCAGGATGCTTCAAAACTGCAGGTTGAACTTGAAGGCGTGGAAAAGGGACTGGAAGAACTTAAGGCTAAGTCATATTCAAATGTCAGCAGTAAACTTAAACTGTTTGAAGATGCATTTGCAGGAGACCTTAAAAAACGCGAAGATGCACTGGATGATCAGCTTAGTCAGTGGAAGCATGGCTTTGACAGCAAGATCGAAGTGTTCTCTGATGAGTATGAACAGCATCGTCGTGCACTCGAAGCAAAATACAGCGAAGAACTTAAAAAGCGTCTTGCAGAAATGCAGGGTAAGAATATTGAACAGCAGGTTAAGTTCCAGGAAGCAGTACAGGCTCAGCAGGCAGAAATCCGTTCTCAGATTGGCAGCGTAGAAAATCTGCTTAATGATTTTATGGAACAGTATCGTGCAGACTTGAAGAGTACCAGCGACCATGCAGAAGCACTGCTTAAAGAAGCAACAGATGCATACAATCAGCGCGTTAACGAACAGCTTGCTAAAAACGAAAAGAGCATTGCCTCTGAAATTGAAGTATTCACTGATTCTCTGCGTGAAAAACAGGAAACAAACACTTCTACAATCGATGCAGCCCTTCAGGAAGTTACGCTGTGGAAAAAGCGCATGAGCCAGCAGTTTGACGAAAGTTCAAAAGACTTTGAAGAACAGCTTAGAAAACTTGCTGATGAAAGCACCGAAAAACTGAATGAACTTGACGAAAAAACAAGTGATGAACGTGAACGCCTTGCTTCAAGCATCGTGCAGATGCAGCAGACGGTAAAATCAGCATTGCAGGAATACGAGGTAAAATCTGCAGAAGTTATAAACGGTCTGCAAAAGCAGTATGATGACATGCGGGTTCAGACTCAGCGTGATGTTGAAAATCAGATTGAAGAAACGGGTAAAGAAATCCGTGCACTCAGCAAAGAAGTTAAAACGCTTTCTGAGCAGGAAAAGACAAATCATCACAAGATTATTTCTAAGCTTGATAACGATACCAATGACCTGCAGCTGCGTATTGATGACATCAACAAGAGTGTCGCACGCTTTGTGGAACAGTCTAAGGTATTTGACAAAGCAGACATGCTTAAGACTCAGCTTGACGGTTCTATTGCAGAACTTAAAGAAAGCATCAACGACGTTGCTTCTTACCGCGGAGTTATTGATGACCTTAACAAGCGCATGGACGGCCTTAACAAAATGCACGATGATGTTTCGCGCAAAGTGTCTGCGTTTGGAACAGAAAAAGGCCGTATTGACGGAATGGAAGAACAGTTCCGCCGCCTGATTGCATTAAGTCAGTCTATGGACGCAAAGATTCAGGACCTTACCGAAACAAGCGACAACCTGGTTAACATGCAGATGACTGTCCGCTCGTTCCAGGAAACCCTTGCCGGAATCCAGAGCCGCTATGACCGCATAGAAAAGAAGGGTGAAACGATTGACCGTGTTGCAGCAGATGTAGATAAGACATTTGAACGCGTAGAAGCCCTGCAGTCACGCCTTACCGACTGTAACCGTCAGGTAGAATCTATGCCGCGTGAAATTGCAGCTGTACAGGGAGACATTGATGCCATCCTTAAGAATTCAGAACGCATCAGTGACACAGTAGATAAGCTTTCTTCACTGCAGGCGTTAGTTGATGAAACTCAGGCTCAGATTGATTCCATGAATGAATCCCGTAAGGGTATTCTGAATACAGAAGAACGTCTGCAGAAACTTGCTGCTGCTGCCGATGAACAGATTAAACTGCTGCAGACTATTTCTAAAGCAAATGTTGCAAAAAAAGCTCCTGCTAAGGGAGGAAACATAACTCCTCAGCTGCGTGAAACTGTAATTGCACTGCGCCGTAAGGGATGGCCTGCAGAAGAAATTGCAGACAGATGTAAACTTACGATAGGAGAAGTTAACCTGATTCTTGATTTGGGTTCAGAGTAATACTAACGGTATAAAAGGCAAGTGCAGGTTGCTTTTACAGCCTGTCCTTGTCCTATACTGCCCAAGCCTTCACCAGTCTTTGCTTTAACAAATACATTTTGTTCCGGTATGTTAAGGATGTGCGCAATGGAAGCGCATACAGCCTGCCGGTAAGGCAGAAACTTTGGCTTTTCCAGTTCAATTACACAGTCAAGGTTTGCAATGGTCCAGCCCTGTTTCTGAATATCAGTCCATACTGTTTTTAATAGTTGTACTGAATCTGCATCTTTCCATTTTGCATCTTCCGGGGGAAAATACGAACCTATATCGCCCAGACCGCTTGCACCCAAAAGAGCGTCAGTAATGGCATGCAGTACGACATCTCCGTCAGAGTGTCCGTCTTCGCCTTTGTCAAACGCAATTTCAACTCCGCCTAACAAAAGTTTTCGTCCGCTTACCAGACGGTGTATATCAATTCCTAAGCCCGTATGAATGTCTGTCTGCATAGTTGTTCCTAAGTCTGATTGGTAGGTTATTTTTGTGTTGTGTATGTCGCCTTCTGCAAGGTGTACTTTTATTCCACCTGTTATGCCGGGAAATGCATCCCACACTTCGGTGTCATCGGTTACGGTAAGGTTTTGTTCCTGTGTTTTTGCATGACAGTCCAGTAACGGTTTGAATAAAAAGACCTGCGGTGTCTGAACTGCTGCAAGTGTTTCACGTACTAAATGTTTTTCAATTGTCTGCTGGCTGTCTTTTTGCTTGAAGGTGTCTACTGCATTTACAAAGGGAACTGCGGCTCCGTATTGCATTGCACAGTCAAGTACGCGTTTGATTACCGGTTCTGTTATGAAAGGACGTGCTCCGTCATGAATTGCAACAAGCGCTTTGTCAGAAGGAGAAAACTGTTTTTGTAATGCACATAGGGCATTGTATACCGACTGACTGCGGGTTGCTCCACCGGTAACGGTTATAAGCTGCGTATTGTTTTGTGTAAGTAAATGCTGTACCTGTTCGTCGCGTAACAGACTGTCTTTTATAAGATTATCCTGTCCTTTGGGGACGGTAACTGCGAGTGCGGAAAATTGGGCTGTCTGTAAAAAAGGAAGGGTTGCTTTTGCAAGTACAGTTGAATTGCCAAGCGGCAGCAGTTCTTTTTTTACGCCACCCATTCGTGACGAAGAGCCTGCTGCCATGACAATTAAAAAGAGCGGAGTAGAGGAAGACGCATTACTCGTCGTCTTCGTCATCTAAATCTCCATCATCATCGTCGTCATCATCGCGTCCGCGTGAGTTCTTGTCGTCATCAAGATCGGTGAATTCATCATCTTCATCATCGTCATCATCAATAAGAAGATTTTTCTTTTCGGCACGAGCTCCCAGCGGTTCAAGCTTTGCGTGTAACAGCGCTTCTACTTCTTTAACGGGTTTTCCCATTGCTTCTGCTATTTCGTCTTCGAGCAGTTTTTTTGCACTGTCATACAGTTTGCGTTCAAGAATAGGAAGTTCCTTTACCTTAGAGCGGTGGTACAGACAGCGTACAATAGATGCAATGTCCTGAATGGTACCTTTCTTCAAAAGTTCAAGGTTCATCTGATAACGCAGCTTCCAGTCTGAGGTCGGCGGTTCAAATTCATCGCCAATCATGTTGAGTGCTTTCTGTGCTTGAGAAGCAGAGACGATAGAACGAATGCCCAGTTCTGTAGCTTTGGTAACGGGTACCATAACAGTCATGTCAGATACTTCTACATAAATCTTGTAGTAGTATACCTGCTGACCCTGAAAGTCCCGTTTGAAAATTTCGGTGATTTTGCCTACACCCTGACTGGGGTAGACAATCTTTTGATTTACTGCAAATTCAGTCTTTGGTTTTCCTGCCATGATGTATCCATTATATCACAAAAAACAGAAAAATACAATTGTTTTAAAATAATAAAGGGGCTGCAAAAGCAACCCCTCTGTGTGTTACCGCTTATTTTGCGGGATACAGTTTTTTGAAGTCAACCAGAACTTCTGAACTGTCACGGGCACTGTTGATGTCCGTCAGTTTGTTCAGGTTGCGGTAGAAACCGATGAGCGGTTCTGTCTGCTCGCGGTATACCTTAAGACGGTTGGTAATTGATTCCAGCTTGTCGTCGTCACGGGTATACAGTTCTCCGCCACAGGCATCACATTTTCCTTCAACTTTTGTAGGATGGAATTTGATGTTGTAGATGGCACCGCATGCACGGCAAATGCGGCGGTTAGACAGACGGGCAATAATCAGTTCGTCATCAACTTCAAAGTTTACGACTTTTACATCGCCCTTGAGCTTTTCAAACATTTCTGCCTGTGGAATCGTGCGGGGGAATCCGTCAAGAATAAAACCGTTCTTGCAGTCATCTTTTGCAATGCGGTCCTGAACCAGCTGACAGGTAATTTCATCGCTTACCAGTCCGCCTGCGTCAATGATTGCCTTGACTTTCTTGCCAAGTTCAGTCTGATTTTTGATGTTTTCGCGGAAGATGTCTCCTGTTGAAATGTGAGGAATCTTGTAATCCTGTGCAACCTGAGCTGCAAGTGTTCCTTTTCCCGCTCCGGGAGGTCCTAAGAAGATAAAATTCATTATGTGTTCTCCTAAAAATAATATGCTACTATTGTACACCCTATTTGCTTAATCGACAAGTGTATAATGCGTAGGGCGTGTTCCAGGTAACGGCGGTATTTTTTGTTGCCGCTGTAAGAAGCTGCTGAATGCGTACCGCCGTCTCTTTGCCAAGTACAGATCGTATGTGTGAGCCGTACTGACTTTCACTTGAAAACCAGCGTTCAATTTCTTCTGCAGAAAGATGGCGCTGTTCACTCAGTGTATCGATTGTCATTCCTACAGAGAGACCTGAGGCGGTAAGCGTTTGTTCTATGCTTTCTGCACTAAAGCTGAAGAGCGGATTTTCGTTTTCCGTAAAGAATGAGTTTTCTGCTTCGTCAAACTGCTGTGCAAGCTGTGCGTCTGTGGCATGTAGGTATTTTGAAAGATGCTGTCCTTCTTTGGGAATGCGCTGCGAAAGAATTACAACTGCATCCGGTGCAAGCAGGGCAGGAATATCTTTGTTAAGCGCCTGTTCTTCGTCAAAGGCAATGTCACGCTGAGCATTTTTATTTCCGCTGAATGCAAACTGAATATTTTTTGCAAGGTTTTCTGCATCTTCCGGTTTTGCAATCATGTCGCGTAACAGAAGCCGGTCAAACTGTACGTCGTTAAACAAAAGCGATGCGTTTGCTATGGCGTTGTTTGAAAGCGTTGCATCCTGCGGTAACAGTGCGACCTGCGGTTTATCCAGCTGCGACAGGGTTGTGGCATACTGATCAATGAGAGTTTTTGACTGAGCACTTCTGCAGACGGCACAGGTGGTTCCTTCTGCGGTAAGACGGACACATTCAAAGGTAAGCAGCATATCATCTGCATTCCAGACTAATACGCGGTGATGGCGCAGAATGTGAGCACACTGCATGATGCTGTTTCTGAGCGTTAACAGTGACTGTGCGCGGGTTGTTTCCAGGCGTGACATCCAGCTGCGTTGTGCGCGGTCAAGGATTGCAGACTTCTGTTTGTTTTCGGGACTGTAGGTAAGGTTTTCTTCTTTTTTTTCAGAGCCACCCTTAAAGTGTGCCTTCATCCACCAGTCACCGATGGGGTTTACCTGCTGTCCTATAAATCCTGTTTCTATGAGGGAAGCAATCTGAGCTTCTCTTCTGCTTAAGACTTCTTCGTGAATATTTGCTTCGTAGCCCTGAGTGCTTGGCGTATAAAATACTCTGCCGACAAGTGCATCGGGAAGGTACTGCTGTGCAACCCAGTGGTCGCGGTATGCGTGCGGATACAGATATCCTGCTCCGTGCCCAAATCCTTCTGCATCGCGGCTTGCATCCTTTAAGTGATTGGGAACATCTGCATCTTCTTTTTCTACCGAGGCCAGTGCATCAAAGAAAGCCATACTGCTGTTTGATTTTGGTGCGGTAGAAAGATAGAGTGCTGCGTGTGCAAGAAAGTATCGTCCTTCAGGAAGTCCCACGCGGTCAAAAGCCTGAGCACAGCTTTCTACTACAGAGATTGCGTGCGGATCTGCAAGACCGGTGTCTTCGCAGGCGCTGATGAGCATTCGTCTGAAAATAAAGTGCGGGTCTTCTCCAGCTTTTACCATGCGTGCAAGCCAGTAACAGGCTGCATCAGGGTCGCGTCCCCGTAAGCTTTTTATGAATGCACTTATGATGTCGTAATGGTAATCTCCGTCGCGGTCGTAGAGTACTACTTTTTTCTGAATGGACTCTTCGGCTGCTTCTTTGCTTATGTAGATAGTGCTTCCCCACGAGGGAACCGGCGGTTTTGCAGTCGGAGCCCAGACTTCCGGTGTGGTTTCTACGGCAAGCTCCAGTGCATTCAAAAGACTTCGTGCATCACCGTTTGCGGTATCTACCAAGTGTTCCAGCGCGCCTGTTTCAAATTCGACTTTCCAGTGTCCGTATCCGCGTTCAACATCCTGTAGTGCCTGTTGAGCTGCTTTCAGTAAATCATCACGGGTAAGCGGTTTAAGCTGAAAGACACGACTGCGGGAAACAAGTGCTTTGTTAACTTCAAAGAAGGGATTTTCTGTTGTTGCGCCAATAAGAATGATGGTGCCGTTTTCTACCCAGGGAAGCAGTGCGTCCTGCTGACTTTTGTTCCAGCGGTGAACTTCATCAACAAAAAGAATGGTCTTTCTTGAGTACAGCTTTCGCTGGTCGTCTGCATCCTGTATTGCTTTGCGTATGTCTGCAACACCGGTAAGCACTGCATTAAGTGTAATAAAATTAGAACTAGTGTGATTTGCTATAACGCGTGCAAGGGTTGTCTTTCCGCTTCCGGGCGGTCCGTAGAAAATAACGGAGGTAAGCTGATCTGCTGCAATGGCACGGCGTAACAGTCTGCCTTTACCGACAATATGGTCCTGTCCAATGTATTCGTCGAGTGTGCGTGGCCGCATGCGGGCTGCAAGTGGTTCGTGAGTTCCTGCAGTCTGTTCAAACAGGTCAGCCATGTTCTTGTTTAGTTACCCTTTGGTGTTGTTGAACCGTTGGCAGTTCCGTCTCGGTTCCAGGTGCCGCGTCCAGGATAGTAGGCTTTGAGTCCTATATCTTCAAAGGTTGCGTGTGAAGAAGAACCGAACGAGCCGCTGATGTTTGCCGCTGCGTAAATGTCTGTTTCTGATTCACGTGCAGTATCATCAAGTGCCAGGATTGCCGTAATGCTGTAGTTTGTTCCCATGAGCGACTGTGCGTTATTGCTGAATGCAGTGGGCGTTGACTCCAGAGAACCGTCAGCTTTTATTTTGATGCGATAGATTCCGCCGCCACGGTAACCGCTTCCGGTTGAAACGCGTTCTGTGCCGACAAGAAGATAATCTTCAGTAACTTCAAGCGAAAGAATCTTTCCGATGTTTGGAGTAATCATGTTTTCGCTGCTGTAAGAACCGTCTGTGCTCCAGTAAATGGAAGTCTGTGTAATTGAACTTGAGGTGTTAGCCATATAGTACATGGAACCAGACCAAGCTGAGGCACCTTTGAAAGCTTTTCCGTTTGAAACTGAAACGGTGTCTTCGTCTGTACCGGATACTGCAGAGCCTACGCTGCCTCCCGACAGAGTGAAAAGCTGATATTCGTCATCGCTGTTTTTTTTGCGTGCGTATGCTGCATGTGCATATTTGTCATAAACTACAGAGACAACATCAGAACTGTCTTCTATTGCAGTCCATGCAGATCCGTTGTATTTGTACAGCTGACGGCTGACATTAGTGTTGGTACCGGTATTTGTGTTCTGTTCGTAAGTAACTTTTATGCTGTACAGGTTTGTTCCGTCTGAAGCAAGTCCAAACATTGCGCCGGGTAAACTGCCGGTCTTTGACCACTGCTGGTTATACTTTCCGCTTACAGAAGACTGCTGGGACGCTTTTTTGTAGATACGGCCTGTGTTAACGTACAGGTTTCCGTCGTGTTCCAGAAGACCTGAAATATCGCCGACAATTCCGTAATCTTCCAGTGCAACTTCGTTATTTATGTAATAGAAAATAGGTGCGTGAATATCTTCGCAGGCACTGAACAAAACAGTTGCTGCAATAAGAGAAAGTGTTGTTACCGTGAATATAAATGAGCGCTTCATGTGTTTCCCCTTAGAAATAGTACCGTGCAAGCAGCGAAACGTCTATAAAATGACCTATGGCTGATTTTGAAGGATCCTGATTGATCTGAGGCATGAACATATAGGTTATTTCTCCGCCCGCAGCCCAGTTGGAATCTATACGGTATTGAGCACCAGCCTGAGCTTCAAGAATCAGTCCGGGCCAGTACATGTATCCGTTGTATAATTCCCAGGCAAAGCCTACACCTGCCGTAAGCGGGAATTCCCACTTTTTATACTGGAACTGCCAGGTTGCCGTTGCAACGATGGGAATGTAGTTGAACACATTGCTTCCGACGGTAATGTTAAAGCCAAAACCTGCATCGCCGCCGACAGAAAAATTATCAGTCAAAAAAATATGAAAGCCAAGTCCAAACAAACCGCCGACATACATTGAAATGTCCCCGTTCTGATTAAAAAATCCCAGCGGAAACGTCGGAGAAACAGACATTTTGATGTATTTGTCGCCCATCTGGTTGGTTGCGTAGAAAGGTTCGCGTGTGTCAGTGGTAACCGTGTCTGCATTCTGTGCGTACAGTCCTGAACAGCACAGAGTAATCAGCAGAAATAATGGAAGTAAACGTTTCATATATCCTCTACTATGGCAATTTTTTGTCAAATTCAGTATGATGTGAGTATACCGTTTTTTTGCCTTGATTTCAATATCATCATTAAAACGAACTCTCGTACGGAAGGTTACACATGAGCGCTACCATTATAGACGGAAAAGCAGTTGCTGCAGAGGTAAAAGCAGATGTAGCACAGAAAGTTGCTGAACTTAAAAAACGGGGCATTACTCCCTGCCTGGCAGTTATTCTGGTGGGAGAAAATCCGGCCAGCGTAAGTTATGTTACCGGTAAGCGTAAGGCACTGGAAGAAGCTGGAATGGCAGACCGCAGCGTTCTGTTACCCGAAAATACGACTCAGGAACAGCTTCTTTCGCTTATTGCAGAATTAAATGCAGACAAGAGTGTCCATGGTATTTTAGTGCAGCTTCCGCTTCCTAAGCATATAGATGAAGATGCCGTAACCAGTGCGATTGACCCATCAAAGGATGTAGACGGATTCCATCCGGTGAACGTGGGATGCATGCTTACGGGAAAGAAATCATTTTTGCCCTGTACTCCTAACGGAATTATGACACTCCTTTCGCATGCGGGCGTTAAGACAGACGGAGCACATGCAGTTGTTATTGGCCGCAGTAATATTGTAGGTAAGCCCATGGCGGTTTTGCTGTCCCGTAAAGAAAGCAATGCAACGGTTACCCTCTGTCATACCGGAACAAAAGATCTTGCTTCGTTTACCAGACAGGCTGACATTCTGATTGTTGCTTCAGGGCATCCGAATACTGTTACAAAAGACATGGTTAAACCCGGGGCAGCTGTCATTGACGTAGGAGTTAACCGTATTCCCGATGCAAGTAAAAAAAGCGGTTTCCGTCTGGTGGGCGATGTTGATTTTGAAGGCGTAAAAGAAGTTGCGTCTGTTATAACTCCTGTTCCCGGCGGAGTAGGACCCATGACGATTGCAATGCTTATCTATAACACACTGGAGAGTGCTGCAAGATGATTGATGTGCAGAGTTCTCCCGATACGCGCGAGATTCCGCTTGAAAAAGTAGGGGTTAAACGCCTGCAGTATCCGGTTCAGGTGCTTGATAAACAGAATGGAACGCAGAGTACGACGGCAACGGTAGATCTGTTTGTAAACCTGCCGCATCATTTTAAGGGAACACACATGTCCCGCTTTGTAGAAATTTTCCACCGCCACAGCCAGAGCTTAGGACGAAGACAATTCTTAGACATGCTGCAGGAAATCCGCACATCGCTTGATGCAGAGCGTGCCTTTGGTACCATGCACTTTCTGTTCTTTATGACAAAGAAGGCACCGGTAAGCGGTGAGTGTGGTGTCATGAGTTACGAGTGTGAATACGAAGCAGAAGTTTCTGCTGACAGTGAACGCTTTCTCTTAAAGATTTCCGTTCCGGTTACAACCGTCTGTCCCTGCTCAAAAGCAATCAGTCAGCATGGAGCACATAATCAGCGCGGTGTGGTTACAGTAACCCTTGAAAATACAAGCCTGTTCTGGATGGAAGATGTCATAGCACTTATTGAACAGTCTGCTTCCTGCGGTTTGTACAGCGTGCTTAAACGTCCCGATGAAAAATATGTTACCGAGCATGCTTACGAAAATCCCCGCTTTGTAGAAGATGTGGTTCGTGAAGTGTATCTTGCATTAGAGCATTTTGAAGGTGCAGAAAAACCCTTCAGCTGGTTTAGCGTTGAATGTGAAAACTTTGAAAGCATTCATAATCACAATGCGTATGCACTGACTCAAAAACGCCCTGTTTCTGACGGAGGCCGTGCATGACTTACTACTTTGAAACATACGGTTGTGAGATGAACAAGGCGGAGAGTGCGGCGGCGGAGCAGCTGCTTCTTGCGCGGGGATGGACTAAGGCTTTAAGCGAACAGGTTGCAGATCTGGTTATCATCAATACGTGTTCAGTGCGTGCAACTGCAGAAAGCCGCATTGTCGGACGGTTAGGCTACTACACTGGTCTTAAAGCGTTACGCGCAGGAACTCCCGGTGCAAAAGACAAGACGCTTGATCAGGCTGCAGCGCTTGTTGCAGAAAAAGGTGCGGTACCGCTTACGGTTGTGGTCATGGGCTGCATGGCTCAGCGTTTACTGCATTCGTTAAAAGAACAGTTTCCGGTTGTTGATTATGTGGTGGGTACGTATGCAAAAAACAGTCTGGGCGATATTTTAACTGCGGTTGAAACGGGACAGAAACCGTTTGAGCTTGATGAATCTCCTGCATATTCGTTTGCATCGCTTTCAGTAGAGCAGGGTGCGTTCTCTTCGTTTGTTCCCATCATGAACGGCTGCAATAATTTCTGTACATACTGCATTGTTCCGTATGTGCGTGGCCGTGAACTGTCGCGTCCTCTGCCTCAGATTCTGAGCGAACTTGATTTACTGTCAGAACGCGGTGTAAAAGAAATTACGCTTTTAGGGCAGAATGTAAACTCGTATAATTCTGACGGATTAACGTTCCCCGGTTTGCTGACAGAAATTGCAAATCACCTTGAAAAAACAAATTCTTCAATAAAGTGGATCCGCTTTGAATCAAGTCATCCCAAAGATTTATCTGATGAACTGATACAGGTTATTGCAGAAAATCCGTATGTGTGCAAAGGAATTCATCTTCCGGTTCAGCATGGATCTACGCAAATCTTAAAGCGCATGAACCGCCGCTACACCCGTGAAGACTATCTGAATCTTGTTGAACGAATGAAACGTGCCATACCTGATCTTTCTCTTATTACTGATATTATGGTGGGCTTTCCCGGAGAGACGGAAGAAGATGTGCAGCAAGTGCTTTCGCTTATGGAAACGGTGCAGTATCAGAGCGCATTTATGTACTATTATAATCCCCGCGAAGGAACTCCTGCCGCTTCGTATGAAGATCAGATTGCAGACAAAATCAAAAAAGAACGTTTGCAGCGCATCATAGACTGCCAGTTACGCATAACGACAGACGTGCTGAAAAAACGCGTTGGAAAGACCGTAACGGTACTTGCAGATGCCGTAAGCCGTGACAACAGCGCAGAGCTTCTGGGTAAGACAGAACAGAATGAACGGGTTGCCTTTGCCGCAGATCAGTCGCTTATAGGACAGTTCTGTAGTGTGCATTTTGACAGTCTTTCGGGCAATACTTTCAGGGGTAGCCTCGTATAAATATAAAATTTTATGCATACCTATTGAGTATTTATAAAAAAAATGCTATCTTTAGTGCATAAATTTACATTTTCGAGGCGATTTTATGGCAAAAGACAAGGTTGTTTTAGCTTATTCTGGTGGACTTGATACAACAGTTATCATTCCATGGCTTAAAGAAAATTATGATTACGACGTAATTGCCGTTTGTATTGACGTAGGTCAGGGAGATGACTGGGAAGCAATCAAGGGTCGCGCACTTAAGACAGGTGCTTCTGCCTGCTATGTTGTAGATGCACGCAAAGAATACATCGAAGAATACATCTGGCCTGCAGTAAAGGCTAACGCTGTTTACGAAGACGAATATCTTCTGGGAACTTCTACTGCAAGACCTCTTATCGGAAAGATTCTGGTAGAGTATGCACGCCAGGAAAAAGCAGTTGCAATCTGTCACGGTGCTACCGGTAAGGGAAATGACCAGGTACGTTTTGAACTTGCAATAAAAGCGTTTGCTCCAGACCTTAAGGTAATTGCAGCATGGCGCGATGACAAGTGGAACATGGACAGCCGCGAAGCAGAAATTAAATATCTGGAAGACCGCGGACTTGAAGTTCCCATGAAAAAAGATCAGTCATACAGCCGTGACGAAAACATCTGGCACTTAAGCCATGAAGGTCTTGAACTGGAAAAAACAGAAAACGAACCAAACTACAAGCACATGCTTAAGAATACCGTTGTACCGGAAGAAGCTCCTGCAGACGGTGAATATGTAACGATTGAGTTTGAAAAAGGAATTCCTGTTGCACTCAACGGAAAGAAGATGAATGCACTTGACCTTTTGAACGAACTTAACGTGATCGGCGGACGCAACGGTGTTGGTCTTGTAGACATCTGTGAAAACCGCTGTGTAGGAATGAAGAGCCGTGGTGTGTATGAAACTCCGGGCGGAGCAATTCTGTACTTTGCACACCGCATGATGGACCACATCTGTCTTGACCGTGACACTTACCATTACAAGCAGCAGATTGCAATCAAAATCGGCGAACTTATCTATGACGGAAAATGGTTCACAACTCTGTTCGACAGCCTTATGGCATTTGTTGACAAGACAGAAGAAACGGTTACCGGCTGGGCAAAAGTTAAGCTGATTAAGGGTGCTATCCGTGGTGCAGGTTCTGGATCTAAATACAGCCTGTACAACGAATCAATCGCATCTTTCACAACCGGCGAACTGTATAACCACAAAGACGCAGAAGGCTTTATCACCCTGTTCGGTCTTCCCTTAAAAGTCCGCGCTATGATGGAGCAAGCGGTAGGTGAAGGACAGGCTATAATCGAAAGCAAGCATTTAAAATCTAGACCCACCGAGTAAGTCTTACGGTTGTAGCGCGCGAGTGGCGCAGCGCGCGTCAGAGCGAGCCCCGAGCGCCCCGTCGCTCGGGTTGCGGTAGGTGAAGGACAGGCTATAAGGCTATAATCAAAACAGAGTAGAGAGCAATCTTGATTGCGTATCAGGATGGCAGGTAAGTCGGATTGCTTATACAGATTTCTATCTTCCTGCCTCCTTGACCAAAGGGCGCATTCTGTGTTAGTCTGCAGACATGAAACATAACGTGCGTTTCGCTCAGATACTTCAGACATCCACGCTGGCATACCTTTATTATGGCATCTCTTCGTCTGGACTGTCTGCGGACTGCTAAGAACTTCTTGGCATGTTGTGTTGTTTTTCGTAAGTGAATGACAAGACCTTCCGCACCGGAGGGTCTTTTTTTATTATTTATTGAAGGAGTATAATATGAATCAGGCACTTGAAGCATTAAAAGAGAGAGGATTTTTTTCTCAGTGTACCGATGCAGATGAACTTTCTGCACGCATGGATGCGGGTCCCGTTACGTTCTATGTAGGATGTGATCCCACTGGCCCCAGTCTTCACATAGGTCACATGGTTCCGTTCTTTGCACTGCGTCATTTGCGTTCATTCGGACATCATGGTCTTGCGCTTATTGGCGGCGGTACCGGACGAATCGGAGATCCCTCTGGTAAGACAGAAATGCGTAAAATGCTGGACTACGATCAGATTGATGCGAACGTAGAAAAAATCAAGGCTCAGCTTGACCGCTTTATCGGCTTTGATGACAAAACTGCGTTTGCCGTTAACAATAAAGACTGGCTGGTAGACCTTAATTACATAGACTTTTTGCGTGACATTGGTTCATGCTTCAGCGTTAACAAAATGCTTACCTTTGAAGCATACAAGCAGCGTTTAGAGCGTGGTCTTTCGTTTATTGAATTTAACTATCAGCTTCTGCAGGCTTATGACTTTTACATGCTGCATCAGAAGTACGGCTGTATCCTTCAGATTGGTGGTGACGATCAGTGGGGTAACATTACTGCCGGTGTTGATCTTATTCGCCGCAAGTTAGGTGGCACTACAGAGCTTAACAAACAGCATGAATCGTTTGGCCTTACATTCCCGCTTATCATGCGTGCAGACGGTAAGAAAATGGGTAAGAGTGAAAAGGGTGCAGTGTTCCTGGATCCGAATCTTACCTCTGTGTTTGATTTCTTCCAGTACTGGCGCAATGTTGCAGATGCTGACGTAGAAAAATTCTTCAAGCTGTTTACGTTCCTGCCTCTCAGCGAAATCTCTTCAATTTGTGCGGGTAACATCAACGAAGCAAAAGAACGTCTTGCCTACGAAGTTACCAAAGTAATTCACGGTCAGGAAGAAGCAGACAAAGCACTTTCCGGTGCACGTGCTGCATTCAGCGGAGCAGGCGACAAGTCTTCTATGCCTACTGTTACCCTTGCACGCGCAAGCCTTGATGCAGGCATCCCGGTATGCGATGTATTCTTTGATGCTAAACTGTGTGCAACAAAAAGCGATGCACGTCGTCTTGTTCAGCAGGGTGGAGCTTCCATTAACGGTAAGACTATAAATGATGTCAAGGCTGTTATTGGTTCTTCAGATCTGGACAGTGACGGTGAACTGGTTGTAAAAGCAGGTAAGAAAAAAATAGCACGCGTTATATTCAACTAACGTGTCTTTTTGCCAAACAGAGCTGCAACAGCCTGTGCAATTTTCTGGCAGACAGACACGATCCAGTTCCATATACGCATGAAGATGGACGGGTTCCGCAGTCGTTCAAGTCTGTGGTATCCGTCCAGAAGTTCATCATCGGTAAATTCTTTTCTAAGATTGTTTTCTTCAATTTCCATTTCCAGCTGTTTTATCTGGTCAATGTTTTCAATGATGTTAGCGTTGATTTTTGTCCAGCCGATTGCCTTTGCTGCCTGTAAGCGGCGTTCCCCTGCAATCAGTTCGTATTTGGGAGTAAGGGTAATGGGATTCATAAGACCGTAGGTGCGAAGACTGTCTTTTAGCGGTTCAAGATCACCTAAATCCTGGCGAACACGTTTTTTTATTTTTATGTCGCTGATGTTAACAAGCATAACAGTCTCCGTTAGTCAAACAGCCAGTTTCCTGTCGGTTCAAATTCTTCTTCTTCCTCATCTTCTTCGTTTGAATTCAATTCTGATGAAGGAATCTTACTGTTAAGGAAGCTTAAGTCCGGCATTTCAATAGGCTGATAGTCTATGGGGAATGAACCTCCGGACAGCGTGTTAGTTTCCTTGATGCGAACTTTTGCCGTTGTGCTGAATCCGCCTTCCTGATGACGTTTACATGCAGCTGTCGGTGCGGTTCCCGGCAGATAGTAAGCCGTGTGCAGATTGCTTCTTCCGCAGGCATCTGTCCATAATCCGCCGGAAACAGAACAGACATCCAGTTTGGTAACTGTCTCTGGCATTGTGGGGAATGATTTATACGGTTTACCGTCGTTTGCAACGTGCATAAAGTCGCCCCATGCAACACCCGCAAGCGTTGAACCGGTAATCTGAAGTCCCAGTGACTGACCGGGTGTATCAAATCCAAACCAGAAGGCAGCAGTGTAATATGGTGTAAAGCCGACGGTCCATGCATCTGCCCAGTTTTGTGTGGTACCAGTCTTGCCTGCTGCAGGCATGATAAATGCATCTCCGTTCATGTTGTAGAAACGGAACTTGTTTCCAGAGCCTTTGTCTTTATGAATGGTGTAGCGTGTAGATTCGTATCCTGAACCATACTGCAGGGTACCGGACTGAACGGTTTCGGTAAGCATCTGTGTCATGATGTATGCTGTTTCTTCGCTTATAAGCTGTATTGCTTCACCTTTTGCACGCTGTTCGTCACGCAGTTCTTTTTCAAGATTGCGGATGACGTTTCCGTTTTTGTCTTCTATGCTCAGGATTGCAATGGGTGTAACTTCTTTTCCTGCATTGGGGAATGTTGCAAATGCCTGTGCAAGTTCTATCGGACGGACAGAACAGACACCAAGACCAAGTGTATAAGAACGGACAAATCCGCGCGAGGCAAGATCTGCCTGACTGATTCCTAAAAGCCGTGAAGCACGGTTTATTGCTGCGTCAAATCCGATTCCTTCAAGAACCTGAATTGACGGAACGTTCATAGAATGTGCAAGTGCATACCATACCTGAACATCGCCTTCCCATTCTCCCTTGAAGTTTTCGGGAATGTAGGGAGTGCCGTCTTCGTTGCGGAATACACGCGGTGTATCGCTGATGATGGTTGTCATGGTATATTTGCGGCTGTCAATTGCGGCAGAGTAGTACAGCGGTTTGAAAGTAGAACCCGGCTGCAGCTTAGACTGAACTGCACGGATAAACTGGTTTTCTGAATCGTACTGTGAACCACCTACAAGTGCATCAATACGGCCCGTTCCGTTTTCGAGTGCAATCATGGTTCCTTCGATGGTTGTCTTTTTTGCGCGCTGTTTGATAAGCAGGTTTCCTTTTGAAACAATGCTCGTCTTCAGTGTTTCCATTCCGCACAGTAAAGACATTATGTCAATGACCGGATTTACTTCGCTGGTATAGGCACTCATTGCAAGTGACTCTGAGCGCTGCTGGCTTAACTTAAGGCTGGGCAGGTTAAACACAAGGCTTAACAGTTCAGAAAGGGGAATGTAAGTTCTGAATGCATTGTTCTGACGTGAAGAAATCTGAGACTGATAGGTACGGTTTGCATACGCAATGTAGTCCTGCATTATTTCTTCTGCTGCTTTCTGATGGGTCAGGTTGAGCGACGTGTTAACGGTGTAGCCGCTGGTATAAATGTCTTCTGAACCGTAAGTCATGTCTGCAAGCTGACGGCGTACATATTCACTGAACCAGGGAGCCTGGTCATCGCGCAGGTCGTATGCAGAAGTTCCGGTACGCGTATAGTCAAAGTTTGCCCAGTAGTCATCAAAGCTTTCTTCTGCTTCTTCTTGTGTCAGGTAACCGTTGGCAACCATGGTATCAAGAACATTCTGCTGACGCGGAAGAACGGCATTGGGGTGTTCAAACGGATTAAACTCTGCAGGGTTTGAAAGCTGAACAACCAGCAGTGCTGCTTCTGCAGGAGTTATTTCTGTTGCGGGGTGACCGAAGTAGTATTTACTTGCTGCGTTTACACCGTAGGTTCCGCCGCCAAAGTAGATTTTATTCAGGTACAGCTCAAGAATCTGATCTTTGGAATAGCGCCGCTCCATCTGGATTGCCCACCACAGTTCCTTGAGTTTACGGCTGTAAGAAATGTCGGTACGGTCACAGTACAACGTTCCCGCAATCTGCTGGGTAAGGGTTGAACCGCCACCCAGTGTTTTACCGGTAAGCTTACCGACAACTGCACGCATGATTGACTTGACGGTGTAGCCGTGGTGGCTGTAGAACACACGGTCTTCGCGCGAAATAAGTGCGTCTATCATGTGCTGCGGAAGGTCTCCCAGTGCTATGATTTCACGCTTTTCGTCGCTTGCATATTCGGTAATCAACTCACCGTTTACGTCCAGAAGTTTTGTAGGAAGTGAAGTTTCAAAGCTTGTGAAGTTTTCTGTATTGCGCGTATTTACGGTTGTGGCAAGACCTTTGCCCAGAAGCGCACCGAAAAGGATTGCGTTAAAGATAAGAAGGGCAAATAAAATAAACGGCCACAGATGTTTTTTTTCCATATATGGCATTTTAGCATAAACGCTTTTCAATGACAAGTACATAAAAAAAGGCCGGCAATGTGCCGGCCATGCCCATCAGGCAGCCGGGCGCCAATGGGTGGGAGGGGATAAAATTGAACGCCCGACACTTATAGTATCGGCGCAAATGCTAAAATCTTGAGCTTTTTTCGTAAGACAGCGGTATTATTCTGATTCTGATATGGTTGCGTCAAGGTTTACGGAAACCGTATACGTCCGTCCGTTTACTGCAGAAACCTGCTTTACCACTTCATAATCGCCTATGACAAAGCGTACTGAATGTTCTCCCTGTGAGACAGAAACCGGTTCTTTTAGGTTTTCTACTTCGTTCCCGTCAAGGAATACAATGGTTCCTTCAGGGGCTGCAATCAGTAACAGCGGGGTTATATCCCTGAACTGAACGGTAAGATCTGTTGTTTTTGCCTGAGAAACGGTAAACGTTCTTACTTCGTTGCGGTAACTGTCGCTTACCAGACTGAGCGTGTGAACTCCGGTGTCTAAAAGCATGACTTCTACGTCAGAAACAGACTTTCCGTCAATAAAAACCGTATAGGGCTGCACTTCCGCAGAATCAGGTGCCTTTGTCGTCAGATGGAGCCGTCCTTTGTCAATAAACAGGGGCCGTACTGTGATTTCAAACTTTGCAGCAGTAAGGTCGTTGGGGGTTCCTTTCATGGCAAGCTGCATACGGAAGAAAATCATTCCGTCTTCTTCTGGAGGAACCAGCTGCAGGTATTCGGAATAGGCGTCACGCTTTATGGTATTGTTCTTTAAGAGCGGAATCTGAATGGTTTTTCTAAGGGAAACCCCGAAAGTCCCTGTATGTACCCGTTCTCCGCTGTAGTCTATGCGTTTTTCGGTGGGGCGGGGCTGAATACCTGTGTAAATGAACCAGGCAACACTGTCATGCCATTCTGCAACAATCTGGGGAACTTTTACGGATATTTCTACACCCTGAATATAGGTTTTGTCTTCCGGAAGAATGATGGCAACCGCATCATTACAGTTTGCGTCTACGGTCTGGCTTTCACCGGTTGCCGTAAGCGTTACCAGAACAGTCTTGTGTACGCGGAAAGACTCCGCTGCCTGTGCCTGGAAAGCAAGTAGCATGCCTATCGAGAACATTAAAAAACGAAACCGTTTTACACAAAGTTCTTTCATCTGCCCGGTAGTGTAGCACAAAATCTCCATTTTGACTAGCGTTTCTGCATGTTTTTACTTGGGAAGCGTCGGAATGTATGAGTAGGGGTCTACAGAGTCCCCGTTCTGTCGAAGTTCAAAATGAAGGTGCGGACCGGTAGTGGCTCCCGTAACGCCAACGGTTCCTATGCTGTCTCCTGCGCGTACCGTGTCACCTTTTTTTACGGCTACCGTGTCCAGATGGGCGTAAATGCTGGTCAGGTTGCCGTCATGCGAAATCGTGATGCAGTTTCCGTAAATGGGGTCGTTTTTGAGTATGCGCAGAACCGTGCCGCTTTTACAGGCAAAGACTGCTGTTCCGACGGGGGCTGCCATGTCTATACCGTTATGGAATTTCCATGCACCGCTTATGGGACTGACCCTCATGCCGTATTGCGAAGTAAGCACACTGTGGGCAAGGGGAAGCCTGAAGGCACTGTCTAAAAAGAACAGCCGTTCCGTAGAAGAAAAGCGTTCATCCGGTAAAAAATAGAATTTACGTCCGCTCAGAGTAAGCGTAACGGTGGTGTCGGTTATGGAAAGCGCATGCTGTTCTGCAACAAGAATTTCTATAGTACTCTGCGGATCTGCGGGAATGAACAGTCCCTGCATGGTCGGCAGAAGGAGTGTCTTTCCGCTTAGCGATTCCTGCATGCTTGAAATGCCGTTGAGTGTTGCAATGGTGTCATACAGAAGAGAGCAGCGCGGGGCAAGGGTTAACAGTGTGTCATCTTCCTTTGCCGCGTATGCATAAAAGTTAAGCCAGGGTGTTTTTGCACTCGCTATGGCTTTATTATTGCTCTGAATTTCGTCCTGATACTGTTTGAATACTACATCACGCGAAGAAAGTTCGGGAATGCGGGGAAATCCCTGTGCAAAAGAGACAGCCGGTATTGTCAGGAGGAGGAAAAGACAGACTGCCAGACGAAGGCGTTTGTTCATTTTTTGCTGAATCCGAAGGCGCAGATTCCGTACGCGGCAAGTGCAAGTGGAATGACCACTAACGCTGCAATACGGTTTCCTTTGTATAGAAATAAAAGAAAAAGTCCCAGTCCGCCTATGATACAGGCACATTTAAGGAATTTCTGAAGGAAGGGAACAAAGCCCTGTTTTTTTGCAGTACGCAGTATAAGAAACAGAAGTGCCAGTGCAATCAGGCTTAGAATGACAATGGTATATGATGCTGCGTGACTGGTTGCCCATTTCCATAACGGAAAGACAACCGCGCTTGCCAGTGCAAGAGAACAGGCAGCTAAGAGAAGGATAATTGCCAGAATGGAAAAGAGTTTTTTGTAGCCCTTTGCGATGGAAGACAGCATGACAGTTCAGTACCTGAAGTGAGCAGAGGTGGCTTCTTTGAGTGAAACCACTTCTGCCCGTAAGCGGTTATGCTTCTGCAATTGCCTCTACAGGGCACACAGATGCACAGCTTCCGCAGCTAACGCATTTGTCTGCGTCAACAACGCGCTTTCCGTCTGCTTCGCTGATAGCCTCTGAAGGACATTCGCTTTCGCAGGCACCGCAGTTAATGCATTCGTCTGATACTTTGTAAGCCATATCATACCTCGCTGATTAATAGGTTGTCATAAGTATAACACACAACATGCAAAAAGGTAAAGAAAAAAAACAGTTTATTTGAGTTCCAGACAGACGGGGCAGTGGTCGCTTCCGTATACATCCGGCATGATGGAACTTGCTTTTACGCGCGGAACAAGTGCTTCGTTTACGCATAGATAGTCTATGCGCCACCCGACGTTCTTTTCGCGTGCATGCTGACGGTAACTCCACCAGCTGTACTGTCCCGGTTCCTTGCAGAACATGCGGAAGGTGTCGGTGTAGCCGTGAGTTGTAAAGAATTCCATCCAGTCACGTTCTTCCGGAAGATATCCTGCGTTTCCTTCGTTTGCTTTGGGATGAGCAAGATCTATCGGTTTATGGGCAATGTTGTAGTCTCCGCACAAAACGACGTTTATTCCATCTTTTACCAGCTGATTGCATTTTTTATAGATTGCATCGCAGAAGGCAAGTTTGTAGTCAAGACGGGCGCCTGCAGCCTGACTGTTGGGAAAGTATGCGCTTATGACAGCAAGGTCTCCGAAGTATGCAATGGTAACGCGTCCTTCATCATCAAATTCGCTTACACCCAAAGGTTCTGTCTTGTCGGGAGTAAGACGAGTGTAAATTGCGGTTCCTGAATAGCCTGCTTTTTTTGCTGAATAAAAATATGATTTCCATGCAGTTCCTGTCTTTCCGCTGTCCAGTGCAGCCGTAAAAAGCGGAGCATCGTCATCATCACTGCTTCCGGGGCTTAATAAGTCCTGTCCCAACTGTTCAGGATTTGCCTTTGTTTCCTGAATGCATACGATATCGGCATCGCAGCCAGTAAGCCATGACACAAAACCTTTTTTTTCTACAGCACGGATTCCGTTGACGTTCCACGAGATAATCTTCATGGAAACAAGCATACCTTTTTTCTTTACACTGTACAATACACTGTGCTATACTGAACGCATGAATGCAAATCAAAAGAAAACTGCCCGTATGATAGACCAGACGCTCCTTAAAGCGGATGTTACAGAAGAAGAAGTTGAAGCATTTTGCACGACTGCGGCAAAGTATGGATTTGCATCAGTGTGCATTAATCCTGCCTATGTGCCTCTTGCACACAAAATCCTTAAGAACACAAAAACAAAAACCTGTACGGTTATAGATTTTCCGCTGGGGGCAGGGGGGCTTACTTCTAAAGCCTATGGAGCATCTGCAGCTATTGCTTCCGGCGCAGACGAAATAGATATTGTTGCAGATATCGGTTTACTCAAAGCACATCAGTTCCGTGCGTTCAGAACACAGCTTGCTCATATCATGCGGACGGTTGAGCGTTCTTCTGCTCATCGTGCAGAAAAAAAGAGTGAGCGGGTCATCGTGAAAATCATTCTGGAAACCTGCCTGCTTACTGACGAAGAAATTGTTGCAGCCTGCAAAGAGTGTGTCCGCTGCGGTGTTGATTTTGTAAAAACTTCTACCGGTTTTTCTACCGGTGGTGCAACAGTACATGCAGTAAAGTTGATGCGTCAGACTGTCGGTGATTCCTGCAAAGTAAAAGCTTCCGGCGGTATACGCACAGCCTCTGATTTTAAAGCCATGGTAAATGCGGGTGCAGATAGAATCGGTACCTCTCGGGGCGTTAAAATTGTTGATGCACTTGCAAAGTAAAAACAGAACAGTTTATTTTGCATACCACAGCATGCGGTTGTCCTCAAAATCGTAAGAGACAAGACCTCTGTTGTTCATGCTGGATAAAAAAGATCTGAGTGTAGAACCAATAAGTAAAAACTGTCCTAAGCCAAGCTTTATTTCTGCATAGTCTGCAACCTGTTTCAAAAGTTCTTCTGCAGAAAGCGGTCCTTTTTTTAACGTATTGCGGATAAGCGTTTCTGTTTCAAGCGTTACCATTTTGTTCAGTTCTGCAATTTCGTGAATGGTGTTTTCGGTATGAACAGAACCGTGCGACGGAATGTAAAGGTCTGCGTGCGTGTTTTCAATTTTTTCTACGGAATCCCGGAAGAGGGCAGGGTCAGTCATGAAGGGAATCCAGTATTTAGAAAGCATCTCTGTTCCGAATAACGCATCTCCCAGAAAAAACAGCGTTTTACCGTCAGATGCATCGTGAACTAAAATTCCTGTTTCGTCTGCATAGTGACCGGGAAGAGAAATTACTTTGATGCCAACATTTTCAAATGCGGTCGGTTCTTCATCTAAGAAGCGGTCTACATGAGAAGGCTGTGCTTTGTAAAACGGAGTTAACAGCCGGTTGAAGGGTTTTGCTCCCCAGATAAGGGTGCTTTGCAGTTCCGGATATTCAATTGATTTTTGAGCGGCACGCGTTGCCCACACCTGTGCACCGGTTGCTTGTACAATGTATGCGTTACCGCCCACATGATCTGCGTGCGAGTGAGTGTTGAGCACTGCTGCCACCGGTAAGCCGGGAAACAGCGAGTCTAATGCTGACAGAATATCTTCTGCTGCATCGTCCGTGTCCAGACTGTCTATTAAGTACAGTTTTCCTGCTGACTGAATGACGCCAATGTTTGTTGACGCATGCAGCATGCCCACGTTCTGACTCAGCCGTTCGTATGACTTACTTGTGACAGGCATTGTGTTCCCCGCTGCAAGCCTTACAGTTTTGCGGCAGTAATCTGTGTTACCGTGTAGTCAAATTCGCGCTCGTTGATGGTAAAGTGCAGGTTTTCGCCTACCTTAGCATCAAGCAGGTTGTCGCCCAGCGGTGACAGGTATGAAATAACGCCAGTGTCAGGATCTGATTCCCACGGTCCCAGAATAGTGTAGGTAACATCGCTGTTTGCCTTGTTGTCGTGCAGAGAAACCGTTGTACCAAAGGAAACGATTGTTCCAGAGATAGTGGTGGGGTCAAAGATAACTGCACGTGCAATTTCTTCCTTAAGCTGCTTTAACTGATGGTTGCGGATAGCCTGCTTTTCTTTAGCTGCAGAGTATTCAGCGTTTTCTTTCAAGTCACCCTTAGCGCGTGCTTCAGAAACTTCTTCTGCAATTGCGGGAAGTTCAACCTTTTCAATCTGTTCAGCTTCTGCGCGTTTCTTTTCAAGCATAACTCCGGTAACAAGGAGACCCTTAGGTGCTTCCTGTTTTGTTTCTGCTTCCTGGAACTTAAAGTCAGGATGCTTAGCAAGAATTCCGTTGCGGAGCTTAGACTTGTATTTTGCGTCCATGTTCTTAACGTCATTGATCATCGTGTACATGCGTTCAATGGTGTTTGTATCATTTTCCAGCATGTAATCAAGAACAATGTTTTTCTTTTCGCCGTCAGCACCTTTTGATTCAAACAGAAGGCGTTCTGCTTCGCTGCAGATCTTTTTGTTTGCAACGGTATTAACATGGTTGTCAATTTCGCGGTAGCACAGAGAGACGATGTTAACCAGTGTTGCAATCTGTTTTTCAAAACTGATGTTAACACTCTTGAACCATTCTTCATCGCGGCTTTCACGGAAGAAGAACAGTACTGCTTCTCGGTTGTTGCGGTAGTCAGTGAAACTGTCCTGTACCAGACGTTCAACTTTATCTGTCTTTCCTGAAACAACCAGTGTGTCAAGCAGATTCTTTTTGAGTACAGTCGGGAACAGGCGTACGTACTGAGCATCCCAGTCAGGAAGGTTGCGTACGTTCGTAATAAAATCTTCCTTGAGGTGAGTGTTCTTTGTGTCATCCAGTTCTGTGTACATTTTGCACGGATCGTCAATGTCACCATACAGCTGTTCGAAAGTAAAGGTTGCAGGATTTTCCATGCTGGGCAGCAGTTTGGTAATGCGCTGAATTGCAAGGTATGAAGCAACAGTTTCTTTTGTTACAGAAGAGAATGCTTTTACGTAGCTTGCAAAGTATGCAACCATGTCGCTGAACGGTTCGTCGCTCTTGTCAGTGCTGTCATCGTCTACATAGCGCATCAGGATGTCCAGACGTTCAAAGAAATCTTTTTCTGCCTTAAATTCGTTGGCCAGGCGCTCTTCGGGTGTTGCATCGGTATCGCGCACGATGTGTACGTCACGGTTAGTGGGTGAAACATCGAACTTAGGATTCTTTGCAAGTTCGTTCTGTGCCTTTGCGTGCCAGCTGGTCCATTCGCCCGGAGTAAGAATACGTTTAACACCGCGGATATGTTTTGCTTCGTCTGCAGGTGTATCTACCAGTTCTGCCTTAATGCGTTTGTCATCACAGCCGCCTTCAAAGCTGCGGATAATCTTTTCAAGTGCCCATGCGGGTTCAGACTTGATTTTCTTTGCAAGCTCTTCGGGTTTCATGGTCTTTTTAAGAACCCAGATGTGATCTTTTGCAAGCGGAGTCAGTGCATCAACTGCCATCTTGAGGGACATTTCGTGAATGCCGCCTTTTTTTCCAAAGTTGATGGTAAGTTTATCGCCCTGTACTTTGCGGATAATACCTACGCCCCAGCTGCGGTGGAATACATAACTTCCTGAGTCGAAGGCAATGTGTTTTTCAAAGTCGCTGATTGCTTCGAATACGTTGCGGAAACTCTGATTCAGGTTTGAATCGCGGATATGGTCTTCAAGACGTGAATTATCAGCATATTTGATTTTGAAACATTCAACGATTTCTTTGCGTGCCCAGCTGTCCTTGTTGTCAATTTCAAGCATAGTCTTGAGGATGCTGATGGCGGTGTCGATTTTTGTGTTGTTCTGTGTTGCTGTATTTTTGTTGTACTGATACAGGTCACGGAGCAGTTCTGCAGATTTAATGTCGCCGATTGATTTTGCAATCTTGCGCTGAGTTGTCATAAAGTAGCTGGTCTGTTCAGGAATAAGGGACAGAAGTTTTGACCACACTTCTTTGATTGCGCTTGCATTCTTTGCAGAAGTAAAACGCTGCAGTGCTTTTTTGTAGTAGCTTATTGCGCGTTCCTGGTTACCCTGGCTTTCTGCACGTTCAGCAAGAATACGGGCAATGTCTGCTTCTTCCAGATCCTGCTGTACGATGGTTGCATAGGTGTCCCACAGACGGTCGTCGTTGTTTGCCTTGTAGAAGTCTGCCAGTTTGCGCAGTGCAAATTTGTTCTGAGGATCTTCTGCCAGAATCGAATTACACATGTATTCGATGAGTGTATCCTTGTGGTTCTTTTCAAATGTATCAACGATAGTGATGAGTGCGCTGTTATCAAGAGAGCCTTTGCGCAGTGCAATCATACCTGACAGGTAGAGCGCTGCAATACTGTCTTTGTTGTGCGAAAGCAGTTCGTCACAAATTTCCTTAATCTGATCTTCACAGTCCTGGCTGCGTGCCTGGTCAAGAATTGTTGACAATTCCTGCAGATTGTTTTTGGTGTAGTTGCTGATTGCAGCACGGGTCCATGTTTCCTGCTTAAGCATTTCCTGAACTGAACTTACAAGCTCTTCTGACATAGTGTTCTCCTCTTTGTCTATAACTCTTACCGTTACTTTACGTACTGTGCGTGAATTTCCTGATCAAGCTGTTTTATTTTGAGCAGGACTTCATTCATCTTTGACAGTGGCTCTTTTGAAGCTGTGATGTGGTCGATGAGCCAGAAATACAGATTCATCAGACGGGGTTTGATTAATTCCTCGCTGTTTGCAGGGTCTTTGAGTTCGTTTTCACGTGCAAAGATTTCCTGTTTTAATCTGCCTACCTCAACGGCGCGTAACTCTCTCTTTTTATCAAGTACATGGATAAGCACTCCGTATACAGGAATCCATTCCTGCAGGGCTGCTCCCGTGTAGCCTTCCTTTTTTACATGCTCTACCACTACAGAAATAAGCGGTGAGTCCAGAAACTCAAGGTCAACCTTCTGTGCATCTACAAAAAATGCTTCGCGGAACAAAAGCTTTGCGCGTGCAGTTTCTCCACACAGGTCGTAACAGTCTGCCAGTTCTGCAATAAGCGGAGCTGACGGTTCGTGAATCCTGCATGCGTCTGCAAGACAGTCCAGCGCTTTTTCGTAAGAGCCCAGGCGTTTGTAGCACAGACCCTGTTTACGGCTCAGTTCTGCGTGCAGCTGTTCGTCATGCTGGTCACTTGCGTTCTGATACTGTTCCAGTGCAAGAGAAAACACTCCTTTGCGGAACGAGTAGACGGTTCTGTCGTAGGACTCTTCTTCGTGGTCGATGATGACCGTGTACTTTTGCCAGCGGTTTACCAGAAGTTCTCCATACTCGTAACTGTCACGGTTACCGCGTTCTTCCATAGCCTGCGCCCAGAATGTACAGCTTTTTATGGCAAATACCAGTTCTGCGTTGTCAATGTCGCTGGTAATGGCTTCTTCCAGAATGACGCGTGCCTGAGAAGGATTCGCTGTTTCAATCAAGGAATATGCCTGTGCCAATGCAGAATCGGAATGTATGCCCATGATAGTGACAGTATTACAGAAATATGAATTTTAGTCAATGAGATTTTAGCGATAAGAGGGGGTACTTTATACAGGGTTTTTGTAAATTGTGTCAAGGGGGCAAAAAAGTACCTCCGTGTACTTTTTTGCCCGCGAGTTTTTGCATAGCAAAAACTCGCAGGTTATAAAGCTAAGCAATTGATGCGGCATCCGTGCCGCGTTGGGAGACTTAACCAACCATCTTGATATGCAAACAGGATTGCTCTCCTCTTTGGTTCGA
>CACXCG010000054.1 GCA_902766125.1 uncultured Spirochaetaceae bacterium
CCCGAAGCGACAAAGCAATGCTTCGGGTAAGGGAACTGGTCAATTCCCTTACCCATTGTACAATGGGTAATTTTTTTTTGGGGGGGGCTTTCAGGCTGTTACACATCGGCAACAACAGACTTTCTTCCCCTCAAAACAGAGTAGAGAGCAATGAGTTCAAAATTGCTCATGCAATATTGAACTCTTAAATTGCGTATCAAGATGGTTGGTAAAGTGGATATGACTAAAAAATTACCTCCTTGTAATTTTTTAGTCGCAAGATTTTGTTCCAAAATCTTGCCTACTGTTGGGTAAGAGTGTGACACGACATCCTTGTCGCTCTCTGCAGGACAAGCATCTTTTTGATTACGTATCATAATGGTGGATAAGAGGATATCGAAAT
Source organism: uncultured Spirochaetaceae bacterium (assembly GCA_902766125.1). Classification (GTDB taxonomy): domain Bacteria; phylum Spirochaetota; class Spirochaetia; order Treponematales; family Treponemataceae; genus Treponema_D. The sequence continues at coordinate 383 of CACXCG010000054.1, forward strand.
CGTGAGAATAACTTCCACCCGAATCAAGGACGAGAGTAATCTTTGATTACGTATCATAATGGTGGTTAAGAGAATATCGAAACAGAGAAGGTTTTCTTCCACCTACTTGACTCAATTCCCGAATTTATGCTACATTGTTGTACCCCGTATAGAGTGCGGATTCTCACATGTCCGTACGTTTCACGGTATGATGCAAAACCGTGGGCAACTTTTATGGAAGGTTATACAATGAAAACTATTTTCGCAAAGAAAGACGAACTCAAGAGCGCCTGGTACATCATTGATGCATCAGGAAAGACTCTCGGACGCGTTGCTGCAAAAGCTGCTGCAGTGCTCCGCGGAAAGAACAAGGCTACTTACACTCCCAATGCTGAGTGTGGCGACCATGTTGTTATCATCAATGCTGACAAAGTTGTGGTTTCCGGAAACAAGGGCGAAGACATGCTGTACCGCCACTACACCGGATTCATTGGTGGACTGAAAGAGCAGTCATTCGACACTCTGATTGCAAAACACCCCACAGAACCGCTTCGCAGAACAATTGCTGGAATGCTTCCCCACAACCGCCTGGGACGCAGTATCATCAACAATCTGAAGATTTACGCTGGCAGCGAGCATCCTCATGTTGCTCAGAATCCCCAGCCGCTTGAAGTGTAATAGGAGTCTATCGTGGTAAAGAATATCGCAATCGGAACAGGAAGAAGAAAGACAGCCGTTGCTCGTGTATATCTGCGTGACGGATCTGGAAAAATTGTTGTTAACGGAAAAGATATCAAAGAATACTTTGCAAGTGATGAACAGGTTCGTCTGGTTCGCCAGCCGCTTCTGGTTACTTCAAACGACAACAAGTTTGACATCCTTATCAATGTGTTTGGTGGTGGACTGAACGGTCAGGCTGCAGCATGTCTGCATGGTCTGTCTCGCGCACTGACTCAGGTAGATCCTGACTGCCGCCCCGCACTCAAGGCAAACGGTTATCTTACCCGCGACTCTCGCATGGTAGAACGCAAGAAGTACGGTCAGCGTGGTGCACGCCGCCGCTTCCAGTTCAGCAAGCGCTAGGGTCAGTTTGGATATCCTGCGGATAAAGCAGATCTCTTCCGGTGTATACGAACTTACGCCGGATGTGGGGTCTGCCTTTTTTTTGCGCGACGTCTATCTTTCTCTGGACAAAAGCAGACAGCTTGTTATACGCATGACAAGTCGGCTTGATGTTCAGCAGGAAACACTGGATGCAGAAACAGGCGAAGATATTTTACATGCGGCTGTTGTCTATTCGTGCGAAAAAGCAGCAATGTCATACCTTGCCCGTGCAGAACAAAGTCGTGCGGGTTTAACACGAAAACTACTTGCAAAAAGTATAGATAAATATGTTATAGCGCAAAGCCTGGATTATCTGGAATCTGTCGGTTACCTTGATGACTACCGGTTTGCAGGTGCCTGGCTTAGAAATCGTTCTATAGATCATGCCGAAGGCCGTACCCGTTTGGCTGCAGAACTTGCATCCCGCGGAGTAGGACGGGAAGCGGTAAAAAAAGCGCTGGATGAATTCTTTGATGAGGTGGATATCGTCGAAGTCTGCAAAAAAGCCGTAAAAAAACTGGAACGGAAGAAAGTTCCCCGGGAAAAGTGGTATGCATCCCTGACCCGTTCAGGATTTTCGCATTCTGTCATAAAACAGGTTTTACAAGTTTAGACTTTTGTGATATAATGGAGATATGAGTAAACAGAAAAACAAACCGGTTATGTATTCCGCACTTGAAGTTGCAAATTTTTGTGGTGTGGTAAATCAGACTGCAATCAACTGGATAAAGAACAATCATTTAAAGGCAAGCTCTACCCCCGGAGGACAGTTCCGTGTCTATCCGGATGATTTGATTGCGTTTATGCGTGAGCGTAACATGCGCGTGCCCGAGCAGGTGCTTTCTGATGCTGCTGCTTCAAAACCTGACGCTGAAAAAAATGTAACGGCATCTGTGCTTGTTGTTGATGATGATGTTGCACTCAATGATGTTCTGTCTCAGTATCTGCGCACTCAGCTTGCTGCAGTTCCTTCTGCTGCTGCACATGCAATAACAGTCAGTCAGGCATACGATGGATTTGATGCGGGAAGTAAAATGGCCAGCATGCGTCCGTCTGTTGTCGTGCTTGATCTTGATTTACCGGGTATAGATGGATTTGATTTGTGCCGTCGTATCAAAGAGACAGAAGATTATGCCCGGCCTTCTGTCGTTGTCATAACTGCACTTGAAGATTCTTTTTCTGAATCAAAGTGCCGTGAGTTAGGGGTTGAACATTATTTCAAAAAGCCCCTTGCATTTGCATCTGTGTGGGATGCGGTAAGTACGTTACTAAAAGTAAAAGCGTAAAAAAATGCCGGCTGTTTGAACTGCCGGCATTTTTTATGTCTTGTGGTGTTACATACCTAAGTACAGGTACGCAGGTCCGTTTGCAGTTTTCTGCAGGGTATCTTCTACCAGCTGCGGTAAACCTGCATTTGCAGAACTTTGTGCGGGATTCAGCTTAGATGCTGTTTCCATGAACAGATCGTAGAAAGAAGAACTTTCTTCATACTTAAAGTCAACTTCCTCAAAATCGTCATAATCCTCATCAGCAAATTCTGCTTCTTCCATAAGCGGAATGACTTCTTTATCCTGCAGGACAATGCTGTCTATCAAACCGTTTTTCTTAGCCTGAGCGGCGGTATAGACGCGGCCGTCTGCAAGTTTTTTAACTTCATCAACGCTCATGTTACGTGCTTCTGCAACAATCCCGACAAACTGGTCATAGCACTCATCAGCAATAGACTGCATTATGTCTAACTGTTCCTGAGTGATAGGTTCGTTGTAGTTACCCATGTTTTTATTTTTGCCTGCATGAACGGTTTCGTATTTAATGCCGTACTTTTTAAGCAGTTCTGTTATGTCAACAAATCCGCCTGCAATAACACCAATGCTTCCGGTAAGTGTGTTGCGGTTTGCAATGATGTAGTCTGCTGCACAGGCAATATAATAGCCGCCGCTTGCTGCCATTGACTGCATGTAAGCGTAGATGGGGCGTCCTGTTTCTGTGCGGTAATCGCGCAGTGCAAGATATGCTCCGTCTGCTTCGTAAACGGTTCCGCCGGGGGAATCAATGACTAAAAGAATTCCCACGTTGTTTTCGTCTTCCTTGAGCATGTCAATGGTTTCAAGCAGCCATTCCTGGTTGTAGGTCATTCCTTCGCTTTCTATAGTTCCGGTGATGTACAGTTTTGCAATGTACTTTGACCACTTAGGAATTTTGGGTCCAACATCTTTTTTGCCCTGACCAAAGGGACTGAAAATGAAACTGGAATTTGATGACTGCGTCGATGACGGCTGCCATACGCGGTAATCAGTGTTGATTGATTTGCTTGCAATAACCGATGAAACAATTGCGTACACAATTGCCAATCCGATAACTACAAAAAATACAATCAGACCAGTTTTCTTGTTCTTGTCGTTATTGTTGTCAGACATGTCTGCCTCTTATTCTGCGCTACCGTTGTCTGTGCTGTCAGCAGTTTCGGTTGTACCTGCACCGGGAAGATCAGGGTCAGCAGGACCAAAGTCAGCTGCAGTAACAGTACCTGTCTTAAGTGCCTGTGCCTTAAGTGCATGGTAAGCATTGGTGAAAGACATTTCCATGTACGGAACAAGCCAGAAGCTTAAGATACCAAAGGTAAAGCAGTTAAGGAATGCCCATCCTAAGAAGCTTAAGCTCATGACAAACAGGTCACCTTTGTAACCCTTGGTGATTGCCATGCTCAGTTTCATTGACTTGCGTACGCCAACATCCGGGTGTTCTGCCATAATGTAGAACATCTGAGAATATGCATAAGCCTTTACAATTCCAGGAATGTAGAAAAGCAGTGCCCACAGGAATACCCACAGCATCATCCACAGCATTCCTAAAAATCCCTGAAGCCACAGAGAGAAGCCCTTGATGTAGGTGCTGAAAGTCTGCTTTTCTGTTGTACGTGACATAACGATGTAAAACCGTGCGTCTGCAATTTCAATTACACCGATGATAAAAAATGAAGCAAAAGCCATCAGGAAAGAAATTCCCATGAGAGAAGAAAATCCACTTTCGATAGCCATATACTCCATTCCGCTTGCCATCATGCGTCCTTCCTGAATAAAGGTAGGAATGTTAAGTACCAGCATAATGCCGATTGTAAACAGCATGATTAAAATTGGTGTCCCATAGCGGCCCTGAAGCTGCTTCTTTGCAATCTGTTTGTACGCTTTTCTGTCAAACATATTCATCTCCTTAGATTAAAAATAATCTGTTTCAATGATACATGTTTTACTGTTTATTGGCAAGCAATTCAGAGTAATAGCGGTTTTCTATGTCGGTATGGGGAATTTCAAACAGGTCAAGTATTTGTAACAGTGTCTTCTGGCACAGGCTTTCTGTTTCGCTTTCGTTTGTGTCACACAGTATTTCTATTTCAAGAAAGTCACCCAGCGGGGGAACGGTACACAATTCTAAGGTTGCACTCTTTTGGGGAAGGTTAAAGCGGTCAAGGCTGAGCGTCCAGTCCATGACATCCTTGTGTTTGGAAAGTCTGAGCGTGCACAGTGAATCTTTTAAAAATGCTTCCAGCGGGGCAGGGTTTTCAAGTACAGTTTCCAGTTCTTCGTTAACTTCTGAACTTACGCCGCCTTCTGTTTTTCTGAGCTCTTTTCGTTTGTAGGTAAGGATAGTGGTCTGTTTTTTTTCAGAACCGTTTTCGGAACATTCTCTTCTGATTCTTATGGAAGGCATCTTGCGCTCTTCTGAAGGGAATGCCCAGTAGGTGTCATCGCGCGTTACCTTACCGCAGAAAACTGCAAGACTGTTAAGCTTTGCAATAAGTGATGTGCGGTCGGTAACATGCGCTTTGAGTTCGATTTCTTTCACGATATTTTATTCCGCATACGAAATAATGTACTGCAGTGTTCCGTCTTCGCGGTAGATGTTTTCAAACCAGGTTTCGTAAAATTCGCCCTGTGATTCAAAGCAAACTTTGCGGTACGAGCAGTTGTGGTTTGCATCATATTCGCAGATGGTTGGCAGTGTATTGCGTGACACTTCGTAAGTACGGATTACGTCGCCTGACTGGTTGTAGTCGTAGAATTCTTTGTATACGTCAGCTGAACCCAGTTGTATGGTATACTGGCGCAGGTTTCCGTATTGATCGTAGCGGTTCCAGGCTTCGTAACGTGGTGTTGTGCTTCCCGGAGTAAGTGCTTTTGAGTGAATACAGTTTCCGTCATCGTCGTGTTCGTTCCAGATTTCTTCTTCACTGTTCAGCGAGTGAACCAGGTTGCCCTTTGAGTCATACTCGTATGTAGTTACCTTTGGTGCGCGTTCTGAATCATCAAGGTTGGTGTAGGTAATACGGCGTGTCATCTGATTTTTGTTATTGTATACCGCAATCCATTCTTCACCAAAAGAATCAGCGTAGTGTGTCTGGTTTCCGCGTGCATCATATTCAAGGGTAACAGAAAGTCCCCGTGCCTTGCAGGAAACAGGCTGTCCTTTTTCGTTGCAGATGGTAATGCTTTCTACATACACGGTGCGCTTTTCTGTTCCGCTTTTACGGGTCACTTCAATCTGCACGCAGTCACCTAACTGGGGTAACGTACTGTCTGCATTCTGTGCAAAAACTGCTGCTACACAAAATGCAAGTGTTAATGCAATAAGTGTTTTTTTCATTTTACTGCCTTCCTTTGTCAGTATTTGTCACAGACGTTCAGGGTCTGCGCTGTTTGCTTCAACTTTTCCCATGACTGCAATAACAGTATTTTCTGCCTTAAGCATTTCTGCGGGAATAACGTTACCGTCAATCTTCTGTCCGTTAACGGTAAGGCTTGTAATTCCTTTGCATACATGCTGCGGGTTCTGAACTTCAATGTGCAGAATCTTCTGGCGGAAGCGGCGCTGAACTTTGAAACCGTCCCAGCTGTCGGGAATACACGGATCAATCATCATGCCTTCATACTGCGGACGGATTCCCAGAATGTACTGGGTAAGGCTGTAGTATGCCCAGGTTGCAGCACCGGAAAGCCAGCTGTTGCGGCAGTTACCTGCACGGGGACTGAACACACTGTAGGTCGTCTGTCCCTGTACGTACGGTTCGCACTGACGGATTTCTGCTTTGTCGTTGTAGGCTGCAGGAAGTGCTGCCTTGCAGTATTCGTATGCACGGTTACCGTTACCCAGAAGTGTTTCTGCAATAATGCCCCATCCCTGAGTGTGGTTGAAGATACCGGCATTTTCCTTTATACCGCTGTTGAAAACGACTGCGCGCATAACTTCTATGCTTGTCTTGCTGAATGGGGGAGCACACAGCATAAGACCGTACGGTGTTGCAAGTTTTTCCTTAACCGTCTGCATACATTCGCGTGCCTGTTCAGGAGTTGCGGCATTTGAAAGAACAGACCAGACCTGAGTATTAAAGTATACCTGTCCTTCTTCGTAAGTTTTTGTTCCGTATACGGTGCCGTCTTCGCCAATGGCCCAGATCCACCATTTGCCGTCCCAGCATTTTTTCTGAATTGCTTCATCAAGCTTTTTGCGTTCTGCCAGTGCCCATTCTGCTTCGTCATTCTTACCCAGACGGCGTGAAATGTCAGCGTAAGTAGTAAGGCCTAAGCGCAGCTGGAATGCAACAAACAGACTTTCGCCATGGTACCCAAGTTTAAGACAGTCGTTCCAGTCAGCAAGCAGTCCGCACGGAATGCCGTCTACACCCATGTGATTTAAGTTGAACAGCAGTGCCTGCTTTAAGTGGCCGTATACCGTTGCTTCTCCGTGATCAGCGTAGGGAACAACTTTGTTGTACAGTTCAAATTTACCGCTTTCTGCAATGTATGCCGGAACTGCGTTGAAGAACCACAGACAGTCGTCTGAGCGGTAGTCTTCTTCTTTGGGAGCTTTTTCGTGACCAGGGTTGTGGTTTGTGGTAATGACCGGAATTGCACCACCGTTTGCAACCTGACCTGACAGCATGCGGTACATGCGTTCTTCTGCCTGTTCGGGAATTGCAGCGCTTACACCCAGTATGTCCTGAACACTGTCGCGGTAACCAAGACCGTCGCGTTCTCCGTTGTACACCAGTGATGCTGCACGGCTCCATGCAAAGGTGATAAGACAGTTGTACAGACCCCACATGTTTACGGTGTGGTTGATGTCTGCATCCGGAGTTTCTGCAATAAAGCTGTCCAGTTTTGCGTGCCAGTTTTTAATCAGTTTATCAAGTTCTTCGTCTGCGCGTTTAAAGCTTCCGAATTCTTTTACAACTTTTCTTCCGCGGATTTCACTGTCACCGATTCCCACCAGCAGCATGATTTCTTTTGTTTCGCCGGGATTCAGTTCAATATCAGCCTGCATAGAACCACATGCACTGTCGCCAAAGGCAAGACTGTTTGTGCACTTACCGTTTATGACAGCCTGAGGTTCTTTGTATGAACCGTATGTTCCAATGAAACTGGTGCGGTCTGTATCGTAACCGGCAACATCTGCACCAACAAGAGCCATCCATTCGTTCATGTTGATGTCGTTTGTTTCAATGTCTTTTCTCTGACGCAGAAGATTGTCTTCGCTTGAAAGACCAATGATGCCGTCCTTGTATACACCCTTTGCAATGAACAGCGAGTACTGCAGGTTAACCTGATCCTGTTCGGTCATCCACTGGTTTGAAAATTCACAGTAGCTGAATGCAGACAGCTTGCGTTTTTTGTCTGATGTATTGGTAAGCTTTAAGCGCCAGTATTCAAAAATCTGTCCAAGGGGAACATAGTAGGTTGCTTCACTTTTAATTCCTGCGTATTCTGCGGTAAATACAGAGTAGGCAGTTCCGTGGCGGCAGGTGCTCTTGTACTGATCAAGCGGTTTTCCTACCGGCTGCCAGCTTGCACTCCAGTAATCTTTGCTTTCGTTGTCGCGGATGTAAAAATAGCGTCCCGGCTGATCCATGGGGATTGCATTGAAGCGAAGGCGCATAAACCGTCCGCGTGCACCAGATTTATAGAAACCATAACCGCCCGCATTGTTGGTAATGACAGCCCCGTATTCTGTAGAGCCCAGATAGTTGCTCCATGAAAGCGGTGTGTCGGGTCTGGTAATGACATATTCCTTTTTTTCATCATCAAAATAACCGTAGTTCATATGCACTCCTAAAAGATACTGTTTTCCCGATTGTATCTGATGTGAAAGTACTTTGTCTACTATAAATTTTATAGAACAGAATTGAGTTTTTTGCATGTTTTTGGTATAGTGTTTCTATGAATACATTTCCTTTGACACACGACCAGCTTGTACAGCTGACAAAGCAGTATCCGACTCCTTTTTACGTATACGACGAAAAGGGAATCCGTGACAATATGAAATACTTTACCAAAGCATTCAGCATTTTCCCCCAGTTTAGGGAATATTTTGCGGTAAAAGCACTGCCCAATCCCTACATTCTGCGCATTCTGGAAAGTGAAGGTTGTGGTGCTGACTGTTCAAGCCTTCCTGAACTCATGCTAAGCGAAATGAGCCATATTGACGGAAAACGCGTCATGTTCACCAGTAACGACACTCCGGCAAATGAGTTCAAATACGCATACAAAAACGGAAACATCATCAATCTTGATGACATAACCCATATTCAGTTCCTTAAGGAATCTCTGGGCGGAAAGTTACCCGATACCATCTGTTTCAGATATAATCCGGGTCCCCTCAAGCAGGGTGGAAACGCAATCATCGGTAAGCCGGAAGAAGCAAAGTATGGTCTTACTCATGACCAGATGATAGAAGCATACAAGATTTGCAGGAAAGAAGGCGTTAAACACTTTGGACTTCATACAATGGTTGCTTCTAACGAACTTAACCCCGACTTCTTTGCAGATACTGCACGCATTGTGTTTGATATGGTACTTGAAGTGCAGAAAGAATGCGGCGTTAACATAGAGTTTGTTGACTTAGGCGGTGGCGTTGGAATTCCGTATCGTCCCGGACAGAAAAAAGTTGACCTTGAATACGTTGCAAAAAAAATCCGCGAACTGTATGACGAAAAAATTGTTCCCGCAGGACTTGATCCGCTTGCAATTTATTTTGAGTGCGGACGTCCCATCACCGGACCGTACGGCTGGCTGGTTACCAAAGCAATTCACGAAAAAAATATTTACCGTTCGTACATTGGCGTTGATGCAAGTATGGCAGACCTTATGCGTCCCGGCATGTACGGTGCATATCACGAAATTACGGTAAGCGGAAAAGAAAATGTTCCCTGTGACAGAGTGTATGATGTTGCAGGAAGTCTGTGCGAAAACTGCGATAAATTTGCAGTGCAGCGTTCTCTTCCTGAAATTGACATGGGCGACTTGCTGATTGTTCATGATGCAGGTGCTCACGGTCGTGCTATGGGATTTAACTACAACGGAAAGCTTCGTGCCGGAGAACTGCTTTTGCGCAGTGACGGTTCAGTTGTTCAGATCCGCAGGGCAGAAACAATTGATGATTATTTTGCAACCCTTGACTTTACGGGGCTTGATTCATTTTCAGTGTAAGACAGAACTGGTACGGAGGACAGCATGAAAAAAATCGGTTTTATTGGAATGGGAAATATGGCGCAGGCACTTGCTCACGGATTTATTGCATCCGGCCGCATTGCAAAAACAGATGTGTATGCCTTTGCACCCAATCAGCAGAAATTAAAACAGAATGCAGAACGGATTGGATTTGTTCCTGTTGATTCTCTTGAAAATTTAGTGAGTGAACAGACGGGAATCGACACCTTTATTATGGCATGTAAACCGTATCAGATTGAAGGCGTGCTTGATGAAATTGGTGAGACCCTGTGTAACCGCGAAGTCAATCTGGTTTCCGTTGCTTCCGGCTGGGGCTATGCAAAGTATGATGCTGCCCTGTCTAAGCTTGATGCACAGTACAAGACAAAAATTCAGTTTGTCATGCCCAACACTCCGGCAATGGTTTCGGAAGGTGTGTTTTTGTTTGAACAGGAAAACTCTCTTTCTGATTCTGAACGTGCAGCAATAAAACAGCTGTTTGAAGCAATCGGTGTCGTGCAGGAATTGCCGTCTCATCTTATGGGTATAGGCGGAGCAATCAGCGGTTGTGGTCCTGCATTTGTTGATATGTTTATTGAAGCGTATGCAGATGCAGCCGTTAAGTATGGCATTCCCCGTGCAACTGCGTATGAACTGGTTAATCAGACAGTGCGTGGTTCTGCAGTGTTGTGCCAGCGGTCAGGAAAGCATCCCGGTCAGCTTAAGGATGAAGTATGCTCTCCCGGCGGAACAACAATCTGCGGCGTAACGGCACTTGAGCGCGAAGGCCTTAGAAATGCATGCATTGCATCCATCGATGCAATCATGTTCAAAAAAGCACAGGGGTAATTTTCTTTGCGGTCAGTCAAACAGATTGTGCTTTTGTGCACACCGGGAATTCTGTATCTCCTGTTTTTTATAATAGACTGGGCGACGAAATTTGAATTTTCTGCAAACCGTTTTTTCGCTTTTTTTGCCGGCGTGACATCGCTGTTTCCGTTTGGATTTGTTTTAGAATCATATTTTATTCTGTGCATTTTGTGTGCGCTGTTTATAAGCATTGTCTATATTGTTGTCTGCGTAATACAGAAAGCGCCTGCTGTAAACTATATATTCTGTCTGATTCCGTTCGGAAGTGTTTTTGCAGCCCTTGTTTTTTCTCTGATGATTATATGTGCAGTGGGTGTTTATTGTGCTGTGTTTAAGGGAGAATTTTTATGAAAAAGATTTTGTTGTGTGTGTTTGTCTTGCTGTGCTTTAGCGGTTGTGCAAGAAAAGAAACGGTAACAGTTGATTCATCTGTGCCTGATGCAGTTGAAGAAAAAACGATTTTAAGTGATGAAAAGAATTCTGTAGAAGACGACGTTCTTTCGGTTGATGTTGTCATTGAGCAGTGGAAGTATTACCGCATCAATTCTCCGGAAGGACTGCGTGTCCGCGAAATACCATCACTGAATGCTCCGGTAATTCATACCTATCCTGATAATTTTCTTGTGCGTGTTACAGAACTTGATGAGGCGGTAACAACCGTAGACGGAATTACCAGCTGGTGGGTAAAAATCTATCATAATAATGATGCAGAAGGCTGGGTCTTTGGCGGTTACCTTAAACCGTTTGAAGGCTTTCCAGAAGAAGCACTGAATGTAAACGATTACCGCTACACAGAATACAAAACTTCGTATGGAAATCTTACGCCTGAAGTTTTAGACAGTAACTGGGAATGTTTTTATATCTTTTCAAAAGACTATGTCGGTGAGCCGCAGCAGTTTGACCTTGATGCCTACGACATGTACACAAGCATAACGTATGATACATACAAAATCTTTACCGGCTTATACAAAGACAAGCAGGGAACAGAAGGCTATTTTATTGTTAAGACAGATTTGTCAGAAACAAAAGTGATACAAAAACTGACCGTAGAAGAAGACGATCATCTGATAGTCTTTCTTAAACCGTGGTCTTCGGATTCAGAATATCTGTCTGTCGGAAGATGGTTTGAGTCAGAAGCCTATTATTATATTTCTAAAAATAACATAACAGAAAAACGGTATTGGTCTGATGATGAGTATTAAATTTAATTATGGCTGGCTGTTCCTGCTTATTGCAATGGCAGGAGATTTTATTGTTTCGTTTTTACTGTCACTTTTCTACAAAAATATTTTTTGTTTTGTTTATAATGTCAGATAAGGAAAACTTTGCTTCGACTGTTATTGCAAAAGAAGGACTCTGGCAGCGATTAAATCTTTTTTTTATGTATCTTCCGCTTGGTATTATCTGTCTGAAAAGAATTCTGAATGTGTAGCTGTAGCCGACAGACAGGAAAGCTTGTTTGAGCCATTACTCAAAAAAAGTAACAGTAAAAAAAATGCGCCACGGATGGCGCATCAATTTCTAAGCATTACAGCCCAAGGCGTTTACACAAGTGCTTTCATCGAAGTCATGTAAGAGCGCAGTCTGCGTCCCACACCTTCAATGGGGTGATGTCTGATTTCGTCGTTTACTTTTACCAGTTCTGCGTTAGGTACTGCAGTTGTCTTTATGTCCATTCCCTTACCAATGTCTGCAGTGGTAACAGAGTTTTTCATAAAGTCTCCCAACAGAGGAACGCATGCACGTGCAAACAGATAGCATCCGTATTCAGCCGTATCAGAAATAACTTTGTTCATTTCGTACAGGCGGCGGCGGTCAATCAGGTTTGCAATCAGCGGAACTTCATGCAGGCTTTCGTAGTATGCGCTTTCGGGTTTAATGCCTGCGCTTACCATTGTTTCGAATGCAAGTTCACAACCTGCTTTTACGAATGCAACCAGAAGAATTCCCTTGTCAAAATATTCCTGCTCGCTGATGTCGTCTTTTGCTTCGGGTTCTGTTTCAAACGGAATCTTTGCATAGCTTTCGCGCCAGTCGTGCAGGTTCTTGTCGCCGTTAGCCCAGTCTTCCATCATAGTCTTGCTGAATTCGCCGCTGATGATGTCGTCCATGTGTTTCTGGAACAGAGGAGTCATAATTGTTTTGAGCTGCTTTGACAGTTCGTTTGCGCGAATTTTTGCAGGGTTAGAAAGACGGTCCATCATGTTGGTAACGCCACCCCACTTGAGTGCTTCGCTGATGACATTCCAGCCGTGCATCAGAAGTTTTACTGCGTATCCCGGAGCAATGCCGTTCTGAACCATCTTGTCGTAAGAAAGAATTGTTCCAGCCTGCAGCAGTCCGCACAGAATAGTCTGTTCGCCCATAAGGTCAGATTTTACTTCTGCAATGAAAGAGCTTTCAAGAACACCGGCAGTTTCTCCGCGTTCAGCACAGGCAAGAGCTTTTGCCAGAGCCATACCGCGTCCTTCCGGATCGTTAGCAGGGTGAACTGCAATCAGTTCGGGAACACCAAATCCGCGCAGATATTCATTGCGAACTTCAGTACCCGGTCCTTTGGGTGCCATAAGGAAAACGGTAATATCATCACGGATAATTTCACCTTCTTCAATCATATTGAATCCATGGCTGTACCACAGAGCTGCACCTTTTTTCATGTACTTCATGAGGTTTGCAACAACTTCGTGATGCTGCTTGTCGGGAGTAAGGTTTCCAACTACATCTGCTGTCGGAAGCAGTTCTTCGTAAGTGCCAACCTTAAATCCGTTTTCGGTAGCGTTTTTCCATGACTGGCGTTTCTGCTCAATAGCTTCTTTGCGAAGACAGTAGGCAACATCCATTCCTGAATCGCGCAGGTTAAGTCCCTGGTTAAGACCCTGTGCTCCACAACCGATAATGACGATTTTCTTTCCCTGGAGTGCTTTTGTTCCATCTTTAAATTCTTCACGTGCCATCTGGCGGCAGTGACCCAGTTCCTGACGGGCTACGCGCCACGGAATCTTGTTGAAATAGTTTTCACCCATGATGAATCTCCTTGGTTTTGTGTATGAGTGCATTATAGTGGGTTTTTATTGTTGCGTAAAGTGAAATATACTCAATGTATTATTGCGTTTTGGTAAACATTGTTTATTCTGTGTTTTATAAAGATTTGTGCCGATACTGAAGATATGAAAAAGTGGTGCATTTTTTTCGTGCTGCTGGGCATTGTGTGTTTCGGTGCGTTTGCAGCCCCCGATCTTCTGGTCAGGCAGGACGACATTGTTGTAGAAAGCTCTTCTTTTGATGCCGGTGTTGATCTGTATATCCGCAAAAAGCCCGGTATGGAAAGCGTCATGCTGGTGGAAACGACAAAAGATCCCGCCGGAAAAGCAGACAATTATGCCTACCGCGCAACAGAGTGGAATGCCGTAAACGGAGACGAAATCCGCTATCTGGACGGAAAACCGCTTGTTTCTCAGTATTCTTTGTATTCACTTATTTCTTCGACCGTGGTAAATCATCCTTCGCTGGGTGAATGCTTTCATATTTATATTCCGCCGGTAATCGTATACGGATATCCCTGGGCACGAAACGGAAGTGTTACTATCGGAAAGGGAACTTTCATCAATATCCGTACTTTTTCAAAACCCTATGGCGACTACACCGGAGAATTTGCAGACAACCCCTTTATGTTTGATTTTGAAGACGTAAAGCCAACCATGACCGACGACTACAATTCTGTTGCAGCAGAAACATTTGCTCAGATTGCAAAAACAGGTAACGGACTGCTTACGTTTTCTGACGGCCCTGAAACATTGCCCGATGATTTGATTGCCGCAATCGGAACACTTGACCCTTCGCAAAAAGCAGATGTCGTCTTTGCCATAGATACCACCGGCAGTATGGATGATGATATAGAGACGCTCCGCACAGAGTGGATTCCCCGCTTTGTAGAACAGTTTGAACAGTTTTCAGACTTACGCATTGGTCTTATGTTGTACCGCGATTACAACGATGACTATGTGTACAAACGGCTGCCGGTTAAGCGTTTTGAATTTACCACTAACCTGACTGTGTTTAAGCGTTATCTGAATGGAATTCACATTAAGGGAACAGAAGGCGGCGATATTCCCGAAGCAGTGTATGAAGCGCTGTACGCATCCATTAAGTATTACGACTGGCGGGATGATGCACAAAAACGAATTATTCTGATTGGTGATGCAGAACCGCATCCGACTCCGCGTGGACCGATTGCCATTACTCAGGAAACGGTTACACAGCTTGCACAGGAAAAGTCAATTTCGCTGGACTGTATAATCGTTCCCGACGACAAAGAAGAAGCGCGCGGCCGCTAAGTGTTATTTGCTTTCTTCGCGAACCGGAATCTTTGCGTAATCCAGTTCTGCAAGTTTTTTGAATGAAGACGGATACTGACCCGGCATGCTGTTTGCATAGATGTCAAGAATTTCGCGCAGTAAGGGTTCAGCCTGATCGTATTGCTTTTTCTTTATGTACAGGTGTGCAATTTCAAACTTAGCTTCAATGTAATAGTTCATATCGCTGCCGTAGCGTTCCAAAAGTGCACGGTAGTATTTTTCTGCAATTTTTGTGTTGCCGTCATCGTAAGCGGTCTGTGCATACTGAACAATTTCACGTGCGGTCAGTTCTTCAGGAATTTCTGAAGGAACAGAAGTGCAGGAAACTGCGGTACATACTAAGGCTACCATAGCAAGCGAACGAATAATGTTTTTTGTAAACGTGTGTTTCATGTGTGTTAGTCTACCATTTTTCTCTGATTTAGTGAACATGTCTGTGTCCTGTCGTAAATGAAACAAACCAAAGCCCGGTGCGGTTACACTCAGTCTGTAAGGGTAAAGCCTGCCATTGCTGCCTGTTTTCGTATGGGATTTGTTCCTTTAATTGTGGTACCGTTTACATACAGTTCGGTCGAATGTCCGCCGTCAAACTCAAGTGCGTTTGTACAGCCTAAGGCAATGAACACTTTTGCACACTGCTGGTATGAAAGCCCGCGGAATGCATTTGTCTTTTGTACCATCAGAATGTACAGTGTTTTTCCGTCAGCGCTTATGCCGCAACCCATTCGTGCTTCGTAAGAATGATGTGCAAAGTGCTGTGCTTTTCCGTCAGTAACCACTGCAAAAAATCCGCCCAGTACGGTAGCATTGCTGCACTTCTGTAAAACTGCAGCAATGGCCTCTTCTGTCTGCGAAGGAATTACCTGTGCGCGTAAGCTTCCGTCTGACCTGCGGGTAAAGGCAAGTGCTGCATATCGTTCCATGCCGTTTGAATAAACCGTACCGTCTGCAATGTGAACTCCCCGCAAGGCAGCAGTAACGCCTGAGTCAAAAGGGGCAGTGTTAAAGGCGACAAGGCAGTTGTGTTCTCTTGCAAAGTCACTTACCGTCCGCACCGGGTAAGCGCCGTTTTCTGAAACAACAGTTCCGTCTCCCGGATATGCGCAAAGGGTAAGGTTCGGTGTGTCCAGCTGGATGCGTACTACAGAGTATGAAACCTGAGCCTGTTCCGAGGTAAAGCTTGTGTATGCAATTCCATCTGTTATGTTTTCCCAGTCAAAGCTTTGGGGAATATATGTTTCCGGGGCAAACAGCGCATCTTCTTCTGCTTCGGAACTGATGACCGGTGTGGTAACGCAGGAAGTAAATGCAAGTGCCAGTAAAAGGACGGATGAAGTAAGTATATAAAAGAATTTAGTGTGTTTTGTGTTCATGGAAAAACCTTTGAGACAAAATAAAACCTCCGCCCTAAGACGGAGGTTCAAAACCTTAGTATGCAGACTTAGAGTCGTGCGGTCTGTGGTTCTTTTTCAAGAGCTTGCGCTGGAGCGCCTTGTTCTTGCGGTTAAGAATTGTAGAGGGCTTTTCGTAGTATTCGCGCTTTTTGTATTCGCGGATAATGCCTTCTTTTTCAACCATTCTCTTGAAGCGTTTGATAGCCTTTTCCAGGTTTTCATTGTCGTCAACGCTGATTGTTGCCATATTGTAAAAATCACCAACCTTCGCCACGAAGTTTCGCGGGTGAAAGCATTGTAGCGAATTTTAGGCTTTTGTGTCAACCGTATCCATTAAACCTTCCCTTTATAAGATTGTAAGCAACAGAGCCTGGGTTTGGTATAGGGGGAAGTGAGTCTCTCTTAAACCAAGATGCTTCTTCTAATTCACTTTCCTGAATCTTTATTTGACCACTTTTCCGCAAGTGGGGCAAAAGCGGTAACTTTGTCTAAGCTTCAAAAGACTGTGGGCGCGGGCAGCTTTAAAGGTAATTTCTTCGTTTTTACATTCCCAAAAAAACTGGCGCAGAGGAATAAGTGAGTGTCCGGCTGGAAGAGGTGCATCGTCTTCAAGCATCATGGCGCTGTAGTTGTGTTCTGGTTCAGCAAACCAGTCTGAGGCAACATTGCTGGAAAGCAACCGTCTAAGCGTCTTTTCGTCAGGCAGGGAATGGACTTCCCCCTGACTTACAAGAATGTCGTTTCCCTGAAAGACAAAATGAGTTTCGCAAAAAAAAATTTGTCGGATTGCTTATAAGTGGCATACAGATAGTATACACCTGTTTTTGTGTTTTGTGGGGAAATTTCTGAATAAACTAAAAAATATCTGAGTGCTCCATCTCATCTAGAAGTTTTTCGTCTTCCGTGGGAATGTAGGGTAGTGGAATGTGGACGAAGGGGTCTATTTCTATAAAGGGAGGAATGTTGTCGGTAATTCTTTTATTCCATGCGTCAAGTTCTTCCTGAGTTGCAATGATAGGATAGCCACCGTAGTTCTTTAAAAGTTCGATCTGGTTTCCCACATTTACCTTTGTAAGAATTTCCTTCATTATTGTCCTGAGATATGTGGGGTTGAGCTTCATTTCCAGTGCTATGGTGTCGTACTTTTTGCCTTCAAGAACATTTTTTAAAATTGCCCTTTCGCGCTCAGAAAGGGTCTTTACCTCCATAAGGTTGAGGGCTTTTTCCCCCGCAATTTGAATAAGGTTGTTCTGCCTGTTGTTTAAGAGTACAAACGCAAGGGACATGACGATAATATATCCAGAAGTGTTATGCATGCCTGTTAAAAAGGTGACGAGCCCTAAGCGCAATTGGCTTAATGAAAGCAGTATATATGCAAGAATGAATATGCATACCTTAAGTTTTGTATGCCGCACAAAAAATCCCCTGCTGTATAGCGCGCTTATGCCCAGCATGTACATGAGCGGTCCCATGAACGAGCTTGGAGTGTCAATTAAAATTGTAAAGGCATATAAAAAACTTATGTCGGCAAAGTAAACGATTTTTTTAGGCTTGAATATAAGGTAGATAAAACTGCCCCAGCAAAGAAGATCTATTAGAAGACATAAACATTTCCATATAATCCTTAAGAATGAATCATCTGGAAGAAAATACTGCTTATGCAAAAACAAAAGCTCGTATAGAGAAAGTAAATGTCCGACGGTCATGATTATGGTGCCAGCAACTGCAATAATGCGGTATACGAGTAAAATGTCCAGTTTAAAATTCTTGTTGCTTTTAAGTTTAGCGCCAGTCATATTCCTTTACATCATTTGCAAAATAAATTTCATCTAGCAAAGGAACCTCTATCTGCTTTAGTTCTGAAGTTAAAAATACCTTTAGTTCTTTATAGTTCCATGCCCCTGAATTTAGCGGATTGTAAACCTGCTCCGAAAAGTCGCGACCCCGTGACCTGTTGTAGCCTTCCAGCATGATGAGGGCAAGCATTGTCATGCCGTGGTGTATTACATCCCTGTTGCCACCCTCAAAATCTGCAATGGGTTTAAGGCGTTCCATAATGTCTGCATCGTCAGAAGTCTGATGTCCGCAGTATTTTTCAAATCCCTTAAGCTCTACCTCGTAAAGTGAAAGATGGGCTATGGCAGTCCGTTCAGGAGACTCACAACCAGCGACAAAAGGAATGGCTGCAATTATGCGAGCAACAGTGCTCTTGTACAACTCTTTTGACTCTTTTTCTGTAAGCCTGAATGCTCGTGAAAGTTCTTCTGTAAAATAGTTCCAGTGTGGCG
The DNA here is from genome assembly GCA_902766125.1 of uncultured Spirochaetaceae bacterium. GTDB lineage: Bacteria > Spirochaetota > Spirochaetia > Treponematales > Treponemataceae > Treponema_D. The sequence goes on from CACXCG010000054.1 coordinate 18,853, forward strand.
GTTCGCAGAGTTCCTTTGTGACACTTGTTATATTTGCTGTGTTCATCTTTACCTCTTGACTTGTATTTTAAATCCAAGCACAGTATTTTTCAAGTCTTTTTTTTTTTTGCATCTGACAATTGTCAGATTAGACCTTATCTTTGTCAGATTCCTTAGATTTTACTTGCAGGATTTAAATTTGCGTGATAGGGTTTTAAATGCAAAAAGGGCAGCCGCACGGCAAATGCAGCTGCCCTTGACACAAAAGATACCCTTGTGCCGTACATCTGGCGAAGTACGACTCCTAGTGTATCACAAATCACAAAGAACATGCAAGAAAAAAATGTTTTCTGGTAGTTCAAAAAGGAGTTTTTATGAAAAAGAAAGTTTTGGGTTTATTTCTGATGATGTCCGCTGTGGCTTTTTTAGGAATTACTTCATGTTCTCCGTCGCTACTGGAAAATGAAACGCCAGTAACAAATGAAGTAACGGGTCCTTCAAGAACCTATCACTCGAAGGACGGTAGTGAAGCTTTTCTTCTGTTTATGCAGAATCCAGAAGAAAATACTGTTGCAAGTAGATCTGCCCGTGCCGCTCGTTCTCTTTCTGGGGAGCCGTATGTTCCTACAGAAGAAGACATGTTTGCCGAAATGTGGGAGAGCTTATCCGATTCTGAAAAGCAGATGCTTAAGGAAAATGCTGAAGATGCTTTAGTTTCATTTGATTCAGTTCTTGCTGTTGATGAAGGTTCTCCTGTGGCTCGTTCTGTAAGTCTTGGTGATGATAGTGTACTTTCCAATATGACTGCACTGTTTGGATTTACTGCTGTTTTGGAAGAATGGTTTGAAGGTAAGGAACTTCCACTGTCTGTAGTTTATGCCGAAAATGACATGCCCGAAGACTTTACTGTTGCTCCTGATGCTACAGTGCCAGCCGCTCTCGGAATAGAAATGCTTTCAAAAAATGAGGACTGGGATGCTGTTGCAGAATGTCTATCTATGCTTGACACTGATATAACCGTTGCAGATATTAAAAATGAATATAAAAAAATAGAAGAGTCTTTAGTAAGCAGTGTACATGAGGCTCAAAGCAGGGCATCATCTGTCTTGGGTGGACCGCATGATACTGCGCTTAGAAGGGATGTTGGAAAAACCTTAAAAAACGGAACTGTTCTTTTAACAAGCGGAAGCAAGCGTCCATATCTGTTTGGAACCTATGGGCATGCAGGAATTTTTTCGGAATCTGCTTTTAGAGCTAAAGGCGAGACTGATGCAGCCCATTGCGTCTATACAGCCCAACCTTATGATTCCTATTTTAATGAGCTTCCTACTGATATGCTTCCTGACAGAACAGGACATGCATGTCTCGATACGATTTATATGTATACAAAAGAAACCCGGTTTGCGTCCATTATTCCAAAGAATTATTCAGATGAAAAAGCAAAGCAGGCTGTTTCCTATGCAAAAAGTATTTTCTATGATACGAATGCTGAATACTGGTGTCCGCTGTGGGAAGCTATATGGCTAGGCGATTCCAGTCACAATGAACAGTCAAGTTTTACGTACTGTTCTAAGGTTGCCTATACTGCATGGAAAAAGGCGGGGGTTAATCTTGACGGAAACACTTTTGCAGGTAACCTAGTTTCACCTGACGACTTGTATGGAAGTTCTGTGGATCGTTATTTTTATCTGACAATAAGAATTTTATGGTGGTCAAAAACTTTCTCATGGAAGACATATTCAGCAACATCTAATGTAGTGGAGGCATTAAACAGATGAAAAAAAATCGAAGGATACTTCAGATAGTGGCGTTAACTCTAGTCGCAGTTTCGTGTGCTTCATGTCCAAGTACCCCAGGTGCGTCAACTCCCGACAGTGAAATATTCGGCAATGTGGAACCTCTGGAGTGGAAGGATAGTTATGTATTTGCCACAACATGGTATCCTCCGCAGATACAGGTGTGGGACGAGGTGAGCGACACTTGCTGCAAACTTGTCCGCACCTACTCATTGGAAAAAAACGGAAGAAGTCTCAGTGTGTACGGAATGGCTGTGTTAGACGAGAGCCTGTGGTTTCTTGGGGTGGGAAGACAGTATAATCTTATTCGCTTAGACCTTACTACAGGTGAGATGCATTTTCTAGATGTAAATTGTAATCCTGAATCAATTGCAGCATTTGACAAGAGTGTAGACGGAATAGGCTCTGTGTGGGTTGCCTCTGCCAGTTCTCCTCGGGTTGGCATAAAGGCACAGCACTTTGACTCTGATGGAAATCTGCTTGATACGGTTATAATCCGGCACTCCGATTTGGATGTAACAAGTATAAGAGGATTACAATATGTAAACGGTAATTATTTTATGACAGCATCAAAAATGGACTATTACCAGCATTCTAAAAATGAGATCGGATATAAAATTGTTAATCTGTCGGAGGGTACAGTTCAAGAAGAGTTTTCTATTTCTGAGGTTGTAACAGATGAATTATTTGACGAGAAGATAGAGGCATCTAAAAATAATAGTTTGTTTGTGTCCGCTTTTAATATAGTTTCACCAGTGTCGTCATATTCTAAAAGTGCTCCTAACAACGGAACTTGCGCATTTCTTGAAGCTAGTGTGATTTTTCCAGAGCCCTGCTACAGATTTCTGTTTAAGGTAAAATCTCTTGTTGATAAGTCGTTTGAATATACGAACATTTGTTATGATAAAAATGATGCTCGCTCATTTTTTAGCGTATCCGCAACTGACTCGAATATTTTTATAACAGGTCGGCTTTTAGGTCCTGCCTATGAATCAGATACATTTTCAGGTCTTGAAGTTGGAAAGTATGCCTCAACTGGAGGTGAACAAATTTCTAAAATCCGTCTTCCTAACGGTAACCAGCTTTATCAGACTGTGCGGAACGGTAAGTCATATTTCTGCAAGGACATACAGTATCAGGACGAGAATACTTATGAATGGAAAACCGAGCCACCTCAAATCTACATGCTTGAACATTCAACAGGTAATGTTTACGCTTACAACGCAGACGGCACTCGTACCCAGTTAAAGGAGGTCTTATGAAACGCATATATTTCACACCTGCATTTTTGCTGACTGTTTTCCTGTTTGCTTCCTGCACCACCGTGTACAAGTATAACCAAGACTTTTCAGAGCCAGACAAACTTGAAAAAGGTGAGGGAATTGTGGTGTTCTGTATACGCAATTCCCTTGCTGGTGCTCAGTGCCAATATCCCATTAATAATCATTCCTCTGAAATTGGTGTAGAGTATATTCTTCCTAAAATCCAGATTGCACCTTCTGTTGGCATAAAAACTTTCTCTATTACAAACGACACTGCCCCGTATCAGCTTGTGTGCATAAAACTTCCCAAGGGAACATGGCATTTATCCGAAATTGGGGAAAACTCTCAGTTCACTTATTCTGAACATTATTCTTTTTCTGTCGTTCCCGGTGTGGTTAACTATGTTGGCGATTGGGAACTCTCGGTTTATCCGTTTGTAGGTTTAGGCGGATTGACTGATGTTTATACAGTTTCTGTCTCAGACAGGAAAGATGAAACTCTTCAATTGCTGTATTCTAGCCATCCTGAATTATCAAATAGGGAAGTTGTCAATGCAACTATTGTGACGGAGCAGTTGTACCCACGTTTCTGGAAAAGCAAAATAAAGCAGTATGAAGAAGCTCTAAAAAATGGAGATGTTGTTGTCAGATATGATTAACATGCGTTCGTCAGTCGTAAGATTTATTCTTTCACTCCTTCTTTGTGCCGCATCGCTTGCACCTCTTTCTGCTGTGGAACTAGGTGACATAAAACTTAACTTTATTACCGCGGCTGGCGTGGGCGGTTCGGAGGTTAGAGAATTTGTTTTTTCAGCTCCAAACTCTAGCTTTTCGGATTGGAATCCTTTAGACAATCGCATTAGCGAACTTGTGTGGAGTAACTATGCTTCGCCCCTTGTTAGCGTTCGTGCAGAACTTACGTGGAAACAATTGTTTTCCTTTGCAGAATTTAAAACGGCTGTTCCCATGTTGTGTGGTAGGACTGAAGATTTTGATTTTATGACTGATGGTACGGGAGATATTTCTCAGTATTCCCAGCACGAAAATTATCTTGATAAAAATTTTTCTTTTCACGGATGAGTTTTTTATATAATTCCCTTTAGGGCTTTCCCCCTGCAAATAGGTTTGGGCTTTTTGTATCAGAATAGAAAGTGGTCCGCATTCAATGGTTATACTCAGTATCCGCCTTCAGGTCAGGCATGGACTGGAAGCGAAGTAAAGCAGAATGTGCAGGGAAACATAATCAGTTACGAGCAGAGCATTCTTGCAGGAAGTCTGGAATTCCGCATTCCCATTCTTAGGGAACCTGAGGGCGGAGTTATGCTGGAACTTTCCTTTTGTCCTGCCTTGGGATTTATAGAAACTCTTGACAGCCACTACCTTAGGAATAAACAGTTTGCAGATAAAATTCACGACAGGTTTTCGTTTAGTTTTTCAAGCATAGGCTGGTACAAGAATTTCTACATGTGCATAGGAGGCTTCGTTACTCCGATCTTAGTGGGAACTACATCAAGCGGTGCAATTGGTTCTTCTGCTTCGGGAATAACAAAAAGTTCAACGGCTTACTCTGGAACAACATGGTGGTCATGGACAGTTCTGTTCGGTTGTAGGTTTTGATTTTTCTTTCTACACATAAAAAAATCTTCATCAGTTGAAATTTTTTATTCATCGTGCTATCGTTGTTCCATGAAAGTTGCAATTTTTTTTGGTTCAAAATCTGATACAGGAGTAATGAAAAAGGCTGCTGATGTTCTTAAGGAATTTGGCGTGGATTACAAAGCGTATATTCTTTCTGCGCATCGTGCAGGAGATCTTTTGGTAAAGACAATCAAGCAGGTTGAGTCTGACGGTTGCAAGGTCATCATTGCCGGTGCTGGTTTAAGTGCCGCGCTTCCCGGTGTCATTGCAAGCCGTACTGTGCTTCCGGTAATTGGTGTTCCGCTTGAATGCATTAACCCCGGTAAGTCTAACGGTCTTGCGGGAATGGATGCGCTTTTGTCAGTCGTGCAGATGCCCCCGCAGATTCCCGTTGCATCAGTGGGAATTGGTAACGCAAAAAATGCCGCATACCTTGCCCTTCAGATTCTTGCGCTGACCGATGACGACATAAAGCAGAAACTGCTTGCGTTCCGCCAGAAGCTTGCCGATGATGCTGCCGCTAACGGTGGTATGGGTGTAGAACTGTAAGTTTTTGAATCGACCATGTATATTGATTTACACAGTATGCCGTGTTTTGGTGTTGCAGGAAATTTTACCGGACACCTGGAACAGGCAGGCGAAGCAAAAGATTTTGTAAATGTAAAAACCGCAGAAGCCTCTGCTCCTAAGGCATTGTTTCCAACATACATTCCTCTTGCACCGGGGGTGTGTGTTGATGAAAATTTTATTCCTGTGTTCCTGCATAACTATCCGTTTGATTCAGAAAAAATTATTTTCCCCAAAGGCGAACAGAAACTTCAGATAGAACCCGAGTGTGCCCTGGTGTGTGATGTAAGCTGGAAGGCAGAACGGGTAGTGTCTCTTGAGCCAAAGGCATTTGCTGCATCTAACGACTGTTCAATCCGCAAAGAAGGCGCAAAAAAAATCAGTCTTAAGAAAAACTGGGGTGCTTCTTCAAAAGGATTTTCTTCTAATGCACTTGCAGTTGACCGTTTTGTTCCCCGAGGAATTTTAGACCGGTACCGCATTGCAAGTTTTTTAGTCCGTGATGGAAATGTTAATGCATACGGAGAAGACAGCGCCATCCGCGATTACAGCTACCTGTATGAAAAACTAAGCGCATGGATTGTAGACCGTCTTAACAGTCAGCAGAATGAAGGTCCCGCAGAATATATCTACTCTTATTTGCAGCGTGCAGGTTTTCCAACGCAAGTAATGATTTCAATCGGTGCCACCCGCTACACTGACTTTGGCGAACACACCTTCTTACAGCAGGGAGACAAGTCCGTTGTAGTGCTGTACCCCGAAGACAAATATTTCCACGAAGACATTGCACTTTGCGTTAAGGAAAACAAACTTGATGCAGAAGATCTGAGTGCTCTGGTGCAGGAAGTTGTGGTAGGGTAAGGGACTGGCAGCGTTGGGGCTTATAAAAAACTCTGCACAGAATAAATAAACGACTGTACTTGTGTGATTTTTATTAAGTTACATCACCTTCCTTTTTTTGCAATGCAAAAACTCGACGAGTAAAAAATCGGCAGGGTGCGACTCAGCTTGCATAAAAAGGCTTCTCTCGCTTCGCTCAAACCGCCTTTTTATTCCAGCGTTCGCCGCTTGCGCGGCTCACTCCCATCCGAACGTTGCGGGGGGCTTGTTGCTCAAGTCGTAGAAGATTGCGTCTATTGCTGGTATTGCGGCTATGTCGCTTACGATGGCGGTCAACAGGTCCTGCGGTAACCATGCAAAGCGTGCAGTCATTACATCTTCTGAACACAGTGGCCGTAACACAATACTGCAGTGGTCAGCGCTGCTTGCGTACGGTAAGTTTATGGTCAGGTGCTGGAAGATTTTTTCGTACCAGCCGTTTTTGTGCAAAGCGGTAAGCATAATGTCATCTGCCAGGCGAATCTGATCTAACCTGTCTTTTGTGCAATAGCCTTTCTGCAGTTTCATCTGACTGTTGTCAATTTCAGGATTCTGATACAGGCGGATAATGCAGCGGTTTAAGTAGGTTGCATTGTTAGTGATTGCACTTGATGCCTGTTCCAGTTTTTCCCATTTGTGCGGTAAGTGAGAAAATCCCTGTCCTTCATCGCCAAAGTCAAGCACTGCAGGGAAACGGTATGTCCTGAAGTCTCCCTGTACACCTACAGAACGAACGGGCAGTACGTAGCGGTTCAGTTTTGCAGAGCATTTTTCGCAGAACATATCCAATTCAATTTCTTCAAGTTCTTTCTGTGCTTTCTGCATGTCCTGTTTGTCACTGTCGCTTTGGATTCCGTCGGAACACAGAACGTTTATGCTTAATCCAGGACCGGGGAAGGGATGGCGCATGACAAGATCATCTTCAAGTCCAAGCTTTTTTCCAATAGAACGAACTTCATCCTTATACAAATCTTTTAAGGGTTCAATGATAAGTCCTTTTGCAATCAGCTGCTGAATTCCGTCAACGCGGTTGTGATGCGTTTTTATGACGTGAGAATTTTTTGTTCCGCCGCTTTCGATAATATCGGGATACAGTGTGCCCTGTGCAAGCATCCACTGATTTTCGTCAAGCTTCTGTTTTGCAACAACTTCGTTTCTGACGGTAATAAAGTTTTCGCCTACAGCCATTCGTTTTTTCTGCGGGTCAGTCAAACCTTCTACTGCTTTTAAGAAACTTGCACTTGCATCTTCAACAATAAAGTTTGTAAATCCGTGAGAGCGGTATGCATCTGCAACATGTGCGCTTTCGTCTTTTCTCATAAAGCCGTTGTCTATGTGTAAACCAAGTACGCGGTCTTGTCCCAGTGCTTTATTTAAAAGTGCAAATGCAACGGTTGAATCAACACCGCCGCTTAAAAACAGAAGTACGTTCTTGTCTTTAGCATCAGTTTTAATTGATTCAAGAATGTGATTGAGTACGGTATCTTCGTCCCAGTTTCTTTCCATTCCGCAGATGTGTGCAAAGTTTTCAAAAATTGTATTTCCTTCCGGAGTGTCTTTTACTTCGCAGTGACACTGAAGGCTGAACCGTTTTCGTTTTAAATCCTGAAGTGCTGCATACGGACAGTCTTTTGTCGAACCGATTACTTCAAATCCATCTGCAAGTTTAAGCACTCCATCCTGATGACTCATCCAGACCTGTGTGGTGTCTTCTATTGATTTTAAAAGCGGAGAAGTTTTTCCTGCTTCGGTTTTGTTCAGGTGAGCAATGCCAAATTCGCCGACAGCAGCTTTCTGTACGGTTCCTCCGTAGTGCTTTGCCATTGCGTGGTGACCGTAGCACAAACCCAGTACCGGAATGTCGAGCGACAGAATGTCTTCGTTGAATTCCGGAATGTTTTCATCATATACAGAGGCAGGACCGCCGGAAAGAACAATGCCTTTTGCATTTTTTACTTTTTCTGTTTCAACCGACGGAAGTTCTATTTCTGAATAATAGCCCAGCATGCGGAATCGTTTTGCAATTAAGTGTGCGTACTGACTTCCAAAATCTAAGACGACGATTCTGTCTCTGCTCATGTTAGCGCTCCTTGTGAATGATGCTTGCTTTTATAAACTCGCGGAACAACGGACCTGCTTTGTTTGGACGGCTCTTGAATTCAGGGTGGAACTGACCTCCCAGCATCCACGGGTGATTGGGAACTTCTACGATTTCAACAAGATCACGCTCGGGGTTTACACCTGCAATAATCAGTCCTGCATTCTTAAGGTCTTCACGGAATTTGTTGTTGAACTCGTAACGGTGGCGGTGGCGTTCCCAGATTGTCTTACTCTGGTAAGCCTGATAGGTGAGTGTATCCGGCTGAACGGTACATTCAAATTTTCCAAGACGCAACGTTCCGCCTAAAATCTTTCCGTTCTGATCTGGCATAAGGTCAATGACCGGATGTGTTGTGTTTGCATCAATTTCTGTTGAGTGTGCATCTTTCCATCCAAGAACATTGCGTGCATATTCAATAACAACAATCTGCATTCCAAGACAGATTCCAAAATACGGTACGTTGTGTGTGCGTGCATATTTTGCAGTAAGAACCATTCCCTCAATTCCGCGTGAACCAAATCCGCCGGGAACAATAATTCCGTCTGCAGAACTAAGCCGTTTTTCTACGGTTGCGTCATCGGTTAACTCTTCGCTGTCAACCCAGTCAATTTCTACTGACGCTTCGTTTGCAATTCCGCCGTGAATCAGACTTTCTACAACTGAAAGATATGCATCGTGCAGTGCAACATATTTTCCTACGAGTGCAATTTTGACATGCTTCTTTGGGTTTTCAAAAACGTGCACCATCTTTGCCCAGTCTTCAAGATGAGCTTCTGCGTTTATGCCCAGTGCTTTACAGACTGCTTTTCCCAGTCCTTCTTTTTCCATGTTGAGCGGAACTTCGTAAATGCTTTTTGCGTTAAGGTTCTGAATGACTGAATCGCTTTCAACATTACAGAACAGAGCAATCTTTTCTTTTGTTGCTTCGTCAAGACGAACTTCGGTACGCAGCATGACAATGTTGGGCTGAATACCAAGTGCCTGCAGTTCTTTTACGGAATGCTGTGTTGGTTTTGTTTTTATTTCGTGTGCTTTTCCCATGTAGGGAATAAGTGTCAGGTGAATGTAGCAGCAGTTTTCTTCGCCTACCTGATATTTAATCTGACGGATTGCTTCTATGAAAGGAAGTGATTCTATGTCGCCGACGGTACCGCCGATTTCAGTGATGATGACATCTGCATTTGTTTCTTTTGTTGAAAGCAGCATGCGGCGTAAAATTTCGTCGGTTACGTTAGGAATAACCTGAACGGTTCCACCCTGATACTTTCCTTCGCGTTCGTTGCGTAAGACGGTTTCGTATACACGGCCGCTGGTGGTGTTGTTGCTCTGCGAAAGAACTGCATCGGTAAAGCGTTCGTAGTGACCTAAGTCAAGGTCTGTTTCTGCACCGTCATCGGTAACAAAAACTTCTCCGTGCTGGAGCGGATTCATGGTGCCGGGGTCAATGTTAAGATAAGGATCAAATTTCTGGTTTACGACTTTTAATCCGCAGCTCTTAAGAATAAGTCCGATTGATGCTGCTGCAATGCCTTTGCCCAGACCGCTTACAACGCCGCCTGTTATGAAAATGTACTTAGTCATCTAAAACTCCGTCTTAATTATGAAAGCATATTATAACTGATATTCAGCTGTTCGTCCATAAACCTTGCCAAAGTAAGTGCTTACTTTTGACAGTGCCCGCTGGCTTGCTTCTGTATTTTTTTCAAGCAAAGAAAGAAATTCTTCTTCGCTTATGGTAACTAAAAGAACGTCGCTCTTTGCAATCGCTGTACTGGTGCGCGGTTCTGTAAGCAGACAGGATTCCTCGCCAAAAAACGAACCTGTTTCGTGGTAAGAAATGCGGGTTTTCCCCTGTTCCTGAACGATACCTTTTGCAATGTAGAACATGTTGCGGGTCGTATCGCCTGCGGTAAAAATATGTTCTCCCGTGTGATAGGTCGTTGTTGTCTTGTTGTTCTGCAGCAGGTGATCCGGACGGATGAACAGGGTACGCCGTATTGCTGCTCCTATATCAGTGTCATCGTGATCGGGCAGTGTGTACAGTTCGGCAAGTAAGAGAGTGTCAAAAAACTGAACGACAAAAATATACTGTCCAAAAAATAACAGCAGGATAAAGAAGATCTGTACTTCAAGCAAAAGAACAATGGCATTACTTAACACACCGTACACAATGTTGATGTTTGTCATGTTGATGAAAATACCAGTCAGCTGTGTAAAGGCCCAGAAGACAAACGTACAGGCTGCAGATGCAACTGCACAGATAAACCAGGACGGTTTTGAACGGCTCCAGATTTTGTAGCAGCAGGTAACAGCTATAAAAATAAGTACGTTGGGAAGTGTTGTCGTAAGCCGTTCTGTCAGTACGATGATAAGTTCTGAAAACTGTGCAATAAACGGTGAAAAAAACGGCATGCGTAAGATAGCGCGCAGAATACCGATTGAAGAAACCAGAAGTGACAGAATAATGACAATGACGGCTTCTCCAGCAAAAATCAAAAGCTGCTGAATTACCGGCTGCGGTTCTACTACCGCTTTGAAGATTCTGTTGAGGCTCTGGTTGACAGAAGAAAAGAATCGTCTTGCCATCATGATGATTGCAATTGAAATAACGATTTCAAATACGCCAAATCCGCGCAGCTGTGCTATGGAATCACGTAAATTTTCTGTGCTGAAAAACTGTGAAAAGAAATTGTATTTTTCCAGGAATGAAAACAGAATGTCCGGCGAAGCGTGAAAAATCTGCATCAAAATAACAAGTACCATCATCACGGTTGGAATGAGCGAAAATAAAAAACCAAATGCACAGGATGATGCATACGAAAATAAGTCATTCTTTCCCATGTGGGCTACGGTAAGGTATAACGATTGTAAAAATGTTACAAATGTAATTTTGTGAGGCTCTTTTGTTTTTGAGGAATCATTTGATGAGTTCACTACAGTGTGTCCGGTTCTGCTAACGGTGTTTCATCTGCAAAGGCTTGTTCTGCAGGAGTGTCTTCTTTTTTCTCTCCTTCTTTTTTTGCATCCTTTTCTTCTTCTTTCTTACCAAGAATTTTTGAAAGCGGTAAGTTGTAGTTCATGTCATCGGGATGCATTTTTTCAATCTGGTCATTCAGTTTTTTTTGCAGAAGAATGGATACGTATTCGCGTACAATGTTTTTTGTTCCGGTAGATGCCTGGACAAACAGGAGTACTGCGGTGTTCTTGTCTTCATCTTCGTCTTCTTTTACGGCAAAACACAATAAGTCTACGCGGATTGCACGGTGCAGCTGAAGGGAAGCCTCTCGAATCATCATATTTTTTTCTATGTGGAGCGGACTGTTCTTTGAAACTTCAACCGCACATCCTACAGAAGAAATGTTCAAAAGCGGAAGTGAATACATTTTGCCGTCCAGGTTTATGAAAAGCTGAGCAGCTTTAATATCGTCACATTCAGCACGAACGTATTTACGGATTCCCTTTGCACCGTTACGGTCAAGCTGCTCAATAAATGCGGCGGTAATGTTGTCTTCTAGTCCCTGCAGCAGAATGATTCCGCAGTTGATTTCTGTGTTTGCAAAAAAATCATCCTGCTGTGAGTCAGTAAGACCTTTGGTAAAGATGCCTATGCGTACGTCCTGAATTTCCGGAGTGTGCTGAATAGATGTTATGAAGTTAATCCATGCACGTTTGCTTAAGACGGTGTCGACGTAAATGTACAGAATGGAGTGGGGGTTGTTGACAAGAATGTTCTTCATGTTCTTGTAGTCACCTACGATGTAGATTTCGTACTCGAGCATTCTGAGCCGGGAGATGTTCTGTTTGACAAAGTTGTACGGCGGATCAAGAAAGAAAATCTTTCTTCCGAGCGAGACTTTATTCTGTGCTTTCTCCTGTTCCTCAGCCATCTTTCATCTCCCTAAGAACTTTTACTCCATACGCAAGAATTTCCCGAAGGAAACCTCTTTCCCTTCTTGCGAGAATTTTTACGAAGTAAAAATTCTCGTTAAGATTGGCAGATTTTTAGTTTCTAGAAATCTGCCAATCTTGGAGCCCTGGGGTATGGAATTACATCTCTGATGTTTGTCATTCCCGTTATGTAGCGTAACAGTCGTTCAAATCCCAGACCGAATCCTGAATGCGGAACAGAACCAAAGCGGCGAAGATCAAGGTACCACTGGTAGTTGGTCATATCCATTCCGCGTTCAGTACAAACGGCAAGCAGTTTGTCGTAATTTTCTTCGCGTTCAGAACCGCCTGTTATTTCGCCCAGGCCCGGAACCAGTACGTCAACTGCACGAACAGTTATGCGTCCCTGTTCATCAGGTTCATTCTGCTTCATGTAGAATGCTTTTACGTCGCGCGGATAGTTGTAAACCATAACTGGCGACTTATAGATTGTTTCAGTAAGATAGCGTTCATGTTCAGTCTGAAGCTCTTTACCCCAGGTGATGGGGAATTCAAACTTGTCGTTGAACTTTTCAAGCTGTTCTACAGCTTCGGTATAACTGATGCGTTTGAACGGTGTGTCTACAACATGCTTAAGCTGAGCAATAACTCCCGGCTGAATGCGTTTTTCAAAGAACTCCATGTCTTCGCTGCATTTAGTCAGTGCCCAGTTGAGTAAGTATTTAAGGAACTCTTCTTCAAGATCCATGTCATCAAACAGATCAAAGAAAGCCATTTCCGGTTCACACATCCAGAATTCGCTCAAGTGACGCGGTGTGTTTGAATTTTCTGCACGGAATGTCGGTCCAAAGGTGTACACACGGCTTAATGCAGTGGCAAGTGTTTCTGCTTCAAGCTGACCGCTTACCGTAAGGTTTGCTTTTTTACCAAAGAAGTCTTTGCTGTAATCGACAATCTTGTGTGCGTCTTCTATCTTCATGCCGTTCTGACCTGCTTTAACTGCAAGTTCTGCAATCTTTTCAAGAGAGAGCGTAGTTACCTGGAACATTTCTCCTGCACCTTCTGCATCGGAACAGGTGATTTCCGGTGTGTTGATGTACACGAAGCCGCGTTCCTGGAAGAAGGTATGCAGTGCAATTGCCATCTGACTTCTCATGCGGAATACAGCACCAAAGGTATTGGTACGTGCACGCAGGTGAGCATTGTCGCGAAGGTATTCCATGCTCATGTTTTTTTTCTGCAGCGGGAATTCTTCGGGAGGACATGCACCCAGAACTTCAAGAGACTGCAGGGTAACTTCTACTGCCTGTCCGCTTGCCGGTGAGGGAACAATAATGCCCTGTGCTTTTACCGATGCACCTGTTGAAACAAGCTTGAGAGCATCTTCTATAGCGTTTGCATCTGCACCCTGAGCAGGGACTGAACGGTCAAACGTAAGCTGTATGGAAGCAAAGCAGCTTCCGTCATTTACCTGAATAAATACGAGGTTTTTTGAATCGCGTTTTGTGCGTACCCATCCGCAGACAGTCACCTGACGTCCGTCGGGGTTAGAGGTAAGCAAATCCTTTATAAGTGTTGGTTTCATAATGTTCTATTATAACGCACTTACCCAATCTTATCAATAACACCGCTTGTGTTGATTTTTCCTGAGCCTTTTACTATTATGTCGCTATGGCGGGGACACGACGCAGTTCATCCAAAAATACAAATAAAGCCTCTTCTGCTAAGAATACAAAACGCACGGGTACACGAAGAAAGACACGCAAGTCAAAAGTAAAGCTTGACGCGCGTAAAGTGTTTATTGCAGCCCTTGCCATGGTAACCGTCTGTCTTCTGTTTTTAGTGGGGTTTGGTCTGGTAAAGCCGGCACTGTCAGGTCTTGCTGCAGAACATACTGTTGAAAAACCGGTAGAGACACCAAAATCAACCGAGACTCCAAAGACAACAGAGACTCCGGAAACAACTGAGACTCCGAAAAAGCCAGAAACCCCGAAAACAACAGAGACTCCAAAGACAACTGAGACTCCAAAGACAACAGAAAACCCGAAAACAACAGAGAGTCCTAAAACAACGGAAACTCCGAAAACAACAGAGACTCCGAAACAAAATCCGCAGAAACCAAAGTATGACATTCCTCCTGCAAAAAACGGAGCAAAACTTGTCTTTGTCATTGATGATGCCGGCCTTAATGTTGCAAATGTAAAAAAATATACGGAACTGCCCTTTGTGCTTACGGTTGCCGTTCTTCCGCAGTTATCTCATTCAAAAGACTGTGCGTGGGTCGTGCGTTCTTCGGGTAAGGAATTGATTTTACATCAGCCCATGCAGAGTTTAAATCTTTCGCTTAACCCGGGTGCCGGTGCCATTACGCCGGACATGAGCGGTTCGCAGATAGAGATGCAGTTGAAAGAAAATCTTTCTGAACTGGGACCTGGAGTAAAAGGGTTTAACAATCATGAAGGTTCGCTTATAACTGAAGATTTAAATAAAATGACATTCATACTTGGCACTGCAAAAGCAGAAGGTGTATACTTTCTTGACTCGCGTACCTCGGCAAACAGTCAGGCGGTACAGGCAGCCCTTGAACACGACATGAACATTGTTGAACGCAATGCTCCGTTTCTGGACAACACGCTTACCCGGGATGCAATGCTTTCTGAATTGCTGAAAGGACTTTCTGTTGCTAACCGTGACGGATATGCAGTGATGATTGGTCATGTTGATAAGTCTGCGTCAATCTTACCAGAGCTGCTTTCTGATTTGTATCCGTATCTGGTTGAAGCAGGATATACTTTTGCAACTCCCGGTATGCTGGTAAAGTAAAAGAGAATAAGAGAAGGTAAATATATGAAGGTTTTAGGAATAGAAAGTTCTTGTGATGAAATTGGTAGCCGCCCTGCGTCCATGCAGATCGTCTACCACGACTTTTTACTTTGCAAAAAGTCGCACTGATTTTTTTTACTAAGTTTATGACGCGACATCCATGTCGCTACTTTTGGGAGATAATATGAAGGTTTTAGGAATAGAAAGTTCTTGTGATGAAACAGCAGCAGCGGTTGTTGAAGACGGACATACTATTTTAAGTAATGTGGTTGCAACTCAGATTCCTTTTCATGAAGTGTACAAGGGAGTTGTTCCAGAAATTGCAAGTCGTAAACATGCTGAATGGATTTTACCAGTAGTGCGTCAGGCTTTGGAACAAGCACAACTTTCTCTTGATGATATTGATGCCATTGCGGCAACCAACAGACCTGGTCTTATGGGGTCTCTGTTAGTGGGATTGAGCTTTGGAAAAACCCTCGCATGGTCAACCGGAAAACCGTTTCTTGCGGTAAACCACATGCTGGGTCACATGTATGCAGCGCATTTAGTAAATGACATTCCGTATCCGTATCTGGGACTTTTAGTCAGTGGCGGACACAGCATTATTGCAAAAGTAAACGGATTCGATGATCTTGAAGTGCTGGGAACTACAATCGATGACAGCGTGGGTGAAGCATTCGATAAAGTTGCAAAGTTCTATAATCTGGGCTATCCCGGAGGAGTTATTATTGATAAGCTTTCAAAAGAAGGCGACTGTAAGGCGTATTCATTTCCTGTTCCCAAAATGGAAAAGGGTGAACACCGTTACGATGTTTCATTCAGCGGATTAAAGACAGCTGTTATTCATCAGTCAGAGATGTTTTTAAATAAAGGATTTGAACCAACCGTTGCAAACATTGCAGCATCGTTTCAGGAAACCGCATGCCGTACACTGGTCACTAGGCTTTTGCGCGCAGTAGAAGATACCGGTCTTACGACAGTAGTTGCAGGCGGCGGAGTTGCAGCAAACTCCCGGCTCAGGGCAATGCTTGCTGAACACACGGAACTCAACTGCATCTTCCCGCCGTTAAAACTGTGTGGTGACAATGGTGCCATGATTGCAGGTGTTGCATATCACTTCCTTAAGCGGGGTGACACTTCTCCGTTGAACACGACAGCATGCGCTCGTATTCCTCAGTTTAAGCGCGGGCTTGCAAATCTTGAAGCATTTGGACGCCGCTAGAACTTACCGTCACTTGCATCGCAGCCAACAAGTTCGTTGTTCTCTTTGATGTAACGGATTACTTCGTCAAGCTGACAGAAGGCAAGGGCAACGACTGTGTCTGCTGCTCCGTAATAAATTGCAATGCGGCCGGTTGTGGCATCGCTTAGTGCTGCAACGGGAAATGCAACATTTGGAACAAATCCTGTCGTTTCGTATGACACTTCGGGGGTAAGCATGTAGCTTCCTGCGCGGTACAAAACTTTACTTGGTTCGTCTATATCAAGAAGTGCTGCACTGAACGAATACACAAATCCTGAACAGGTTGAAGAAACTCCGTGATAGAACAAAAGCCATCCTTCATCAGTTTCAATGGGTGACGGTCCGGGGCCAATCTTTACTCCCTGCCACCAGCCTTTGCCGCCTTTCTGCATGACGGTTCTGTGTTTTCCCCAGTAAGTAAGGTCGGGACTCTGACTTAACATAATGTCTCCGAACGGTGTGTGCCCTGAATCTGAGGGGCGCGACAGCATAAGGTAGTTGCCGCTTACTTTTCGCGGAAACAGAACACCGTTACGGTTAAACGGCAAGAAGGGATTTTCCAGTCTGATAAAATTTTTAAAGTCTTTTGTCTTTGCAAGTCCGATTGCAGCTCCGTCAAAATCCGTGCACCAGATAATGTAATACCAGTCTTCTATTTTTACACAGCGCGGATCGTAGGCATACAGCGGATCCCAGCCTTTTCCATTTTCGTCTTTCATGTGAACGCTTTCTGTTTCGTACTGCCAGCTGATTCCGTCATCAGAATGACCAATGTACAAAAACGGACGGCCGGTGGTAGTTTCTCCGCGGAACACGCCGATAAATTTTTCTTCAAAGGGAACAACTGCACTGTTAAAGATTCGTCCCATTCCCTTAAAGGGATTTCTGTCAATGACCGGATTTCCTGTGTATCTCCACACGGGAAGGTTCCAGTCTGCGGGTTTGTCCTGCCATGGTATGTTGGGTAAATTGATTCCGTTGATGATTCTGCTCATAAAATAAGCATTGCATTTTCTTCTGATATTGTCAAGAAAAACTGTTTGCGGTAGCATGAAGGTATGCAGAATTTTAAGACAAGACTCAAAGCCTTACGTAAAGAATACAAAAAACTCATTTTGAAAAAAAACACACCGGTACTTCCGGGAAATGGAATTTTTGAACGCTACAAAAATCCTGTAGTAACAGCTTCTCATATTCCCCTTGAGTGGCGCTATGATCTTAACCCAGAGACAAATCCTTTTTTGATGGAACGCATGGGAATAAATGCTGCGTTTAATGCAGGTGCCATAAAATATAACGGCAAGTATGTACTTGTGGTTCGTGTTGAAGGTGCTGACCGTAAGTCTTTCTTTGCACTGGCACAAAGCTCTTGCGGAACAGAAGGATTTGAATTTACCGGCTTACCGCTTCTGCTTGATCAGACTGAACAGCCTGATGTGAATGTTTACGATATGCGTCTTACGCAGCACGAAGACGGCTGGATTTACGGACTGTTCTGTACGGAACGAAAAGATCCTGCTGCTCCTTTTGGTGACACTTCTATGGCAACTGCTGCCTGCGGAATTGTCCGAACTAAAGATTTAAAGACCTGGGAACGGCTTCCTGACTTAAAAACACAAAGTCCTCAGCAGCGCAACGTGGTACTGCATCCGAAATTTGCAGACGGAAAGTATCTTCTGTTTACTCGCCCGCAGGACGGATTTATTCAGACAGGAAGCGGCGGCGGAATCTGTGCCGGTTACTGCGATGATATGACGCATGCGGTAATTACCGAAGAAAAACTGGTAGACGAAAAAATCTATCATACAATAAAGGAAGTAAAAAACGGTGCAGGTGCTGTTCCTATAAAGACAAAAGACGGCTGGCTTTTTATTGCACACGGTGTACGGAATACAGCTGCAGGCTTACGCTATGTGGTGTATGCATTTATGACAAGCTTAGAAGATCCGACAAAAGTAATCTACAGTCCTTCCGGATATCTGATTGCCCCTGAGCAGGATGAACGTGTCGGTGATGTAAGCAATGTGGTGTTTGTAAACGGCGCAATTACCGATGATGACGGAACTGTTTATATTTACTATGCATCAAGTGATACCCGGCTGCATGTTGCAAAAAGCAGTGTTGACCGTCTTGTTGACTATTGCAAGCATACTCCGCAGGATACACTGACCAGCCGCGGACAGGTTGAACAGCGCATTGCCCTGATAGAAAAGAATCGCAGTTTTTTAAGATGACGATTTAGATATTGTGTGATATACTTACCGCATGAAGAATGAGAGTAAATTTGTATTTCGCTTAGGCTGGCTGTATGGTTTTGTCGTGCTGTTTGCAAATTTTTTTGCTAATTTTGTACAGGTTGTAATTCCGACTCCTATAGACGACAGTGCTGCATTTAACGTGTGGCGGCAGTTTCTTGATGACAATCCGAATCTATCATGGATCTCAATGCTCAGCTATGCAGTTCCCACAGTGGCCTGTATTGTGTATTCATACAGGAATATGCATAATCCTGAACGCAGGTTAAAGACATTTCTTTCTATTCCGCTTGTGTTTTCTCTGGCGACCGTTATAGGGTGGGGTGTAAATTTTCTGATTGAAGTTGTTACGCTTCTGTATGTCCGTTCCCATTTTGGAATTTCTATTTCAAAACTGCTTTTAACAAGTCTTGTTTACATGGTGTTTTCCATCGTAACGGTTTTTACTATTTCATATCTGCAGCTTGATTTAATAAACCGTAAGTTTGCACTGCCGCGTCTGTTTCCAGAAGGGCACTTGTCAAATATTTCCGGTGCGCCAAAATCTCAGTTTGCACTGCTGTTTGTGCTGTGCTTTTCGGTAATGACGCTGCTTCCTGTATTCTATCTGTGTTCTAGTGCGGTTTCCATTCAGCAGAATAACGGATTAGAAGTGCATAAAGGCATGCTTATTATGGCAGCAGTGTTTGTTGCAATTTCTTTGGGAATTACCATTGCCCTTACGCTTTTGATTACGCATCCTTTGAAAGAACTGACAGCTCAGGCTCAGAAAATACAAAACGGTGATTATGATTCAAAGGTTAAGTTTGTATCAAATGATGAACTTGGTGTATTAGCCGACAGCTTTAATGACATGGCAACATCTCTTGCTGAAAAAGAATTTATGCGCGCAACATTTGGAAAAATTGTTGACCCTTCAGTGCGTGACTATCTGATGAGCGGTAATGTAACGCTAGGCGGAGAATTGCGTGATGTGACGGTTTTGTTCTGTGATATTCGCAGTTTTACTTCTATGAGTGAACGTATGCAGCCGGAACAGGTGGTTTCACTTTTGAATGAATATTTTACTTCTCTTTCAAAATGCATTACAGACAATCACGGAATCGTAAATAAATACATCGGTGATGCAGTTATGGCAATCTTTGGTGCTCCTGCAGAATCTGTCAATCATGCGTACGATGCATTCTGTGCTGCCCGTGATATGCGTTCTGCGCTGGTTATCCTGAATGAACACTTTGCAAAAATAGACAGACCTTCGCTTTCTTTTGGCATAGGAATTCATTCTGGTTCCGTGCTGGCAGGAAACATTGGTGCGCAAAACAGAATGGAATACACGGTTATTGGTGACACTGTGAACACTGCAAGTAGAATTGAGTCTTTGTGTAAAACCTATCACACAGACCTTCTGCTTTCTGAAGAAACAGTACAGCGTATGGGTCTTACCGAGGGAACGTTTACGTTAGTTGATCAGACTGAAATCCGTGGAAAGCAGAAAAAAATAAAACTGTTTACATGCGCTTCATAAGTTCCATGCAGCACCTTGCGTTGTGGTAACTTGTTTTCCAGTTTCCGCCTTTAAGTTCTTTTTTGTCAGGAATTCCGTCTTTACTGACTGCAGCAAACCAGTCGCCGTGCACACTGTCTTTTTGCTTTGTCATAATCCAGTTCCACACACCTTCGACTGCCTGTGCAAAGTCTTCGCGTCCTGTTATTTCCCATGCGTTGTAAAATCCGTTAAGGGCTTCTGCCTGATTCCACCAGATGCGGGTCGAATCTTTCTTTCCGTTAAGCATGGTATTTTCAAATCCGCCGGTAGCGCTGTCATATCCTTCGTGTAAACTTTTGTCTGCAATCGCAATGACTATAGATTTGAGGAAACTTAAAAGACTTTTTTTACCCAGCTCTGTTGCTGCTTCCCATAACAGCCAGCTTGCTTCTATGTCGTGTCCGTAAGAGATTTCGTCTTTACCAGTCTGCTTCCAGTTTTTGTTGAAATACAGGTCAAGGTGAAAATCTTTTTTGTTCAGAATGCGGGAAGTGTGTACGCTGATTAAATCCTCAAGTGCCTGTCCGATTCCTTTGCGTTCGTTTTTTTTCTGGGGGAATACGACAGGAAGATTCCGGTACAAGTTTGTGTATGCTTCCATGACATGCAGGTTTGTGTTCATTGATTTGTCGCAGTCAATGTCTTTTTCGCTCAGTTTTGTCTGTGCAGTCGGTTTCCATTCCTGACTGAGTGCTTCCCAGTAGCCGCCCTGCTTGCTGTCGCGTGCATGTTTTTCCAGCAGTGTAAAAAGGGTAAGTGCCTGATTCATTATCAGCTGAGCCGGTGTTTCTTCTTTTTTTATTTCCAGTACTGCCGCTGCATATTCGCTCAGTGCATAGAGCGCAAATGCGTTTCCGTAAATTTGTTTGCGCTGTACAAGCGGTTTACCGTCAGCCTTAACAGACCAGAATACTCCGCCGTAATAAGTATCACAGAAACTTTTTGCAAGGTAACGGTATGCCCAGTCAGCCATATCCATGTAGGATGAATCTTTGAGTAAGCGGGCTGCTGCGCTGTAGGTCCACAAAAAACGGCTGACCATGACAATACTGCGTTCTTCTTTTGCATTGTATTTGTTGCTGTTGTCAATACTGCCGTAAAATCCGCCGGTAGCTTTATCTCTTGCGTGTTTTTCCCAGTATGGAAGAATGTCTTTAGTCAGTTCCTGCTTTAATTCTGCGTATAGATTTTTTTTCGTCTTCATGTAAAAAGTGTAGCACGGGTTTTGTAAAAGCACAAGTTGAAATAGATTAAATCATTGCTTTGTGTTAGTATATTGCACGGGAGAAGTAGAAAGTATGAAAACCAAAAATATATGTATTGTTCTTTTATTCCTTGTAATAAACTCTGCTGTATTCGCTCAAAAAGTGGAGCTTATAAGAGAAATCAAATTGAACGGAAATCTATCTGAAATATATAATGAGACTTTTTCCAACCCCCTTTCTGTAGGCATAGATACGGTTAAGGGTAAAGCAAGCTGCTATTATACTCCATATATTTTTATTGATGAAAATAATATTTTTTTTACAGTCGCTGGAAATAAAATTTATTTATATAATTATTTAAACAATACAGGTCATGCGTATGTAATGAGTCCCGGGAATAGGTATACCTACTGTTCAATTTTCTTTATAAGTTCTGATTATTGTATTTTTAGCGCATACGATATAATGGAAGATCTGGAAACGTATTTTAAATTTTATTTTCATAATGAAACTTATGAAATGATTTCAGAAACAGAAAGAAAAAATGAATTGTCAAAGCGTGCCCGGAATGAAGATAAGCATAAATTATTGATTCGTTGTATACAGGATGAAGAAATTGATAACTGTATTTATGAATATTTTTTTAAATATAGTGAGACTATGGGAAAGTGCGCAATCGCTGGTAAGCATAATAATTTTTTTCAGATCTTAAAAGATTCTGATGGTAGAGACGTTTTATATTCTAAGGAAATAATACCAGTGTTTAATTCTGACTGTACTAAACTGTTTTGTATTACAAATGTATCATACGATTCAGAAAAAATTGTCGAAGATGACTATACAATTTATATTTATGATATTACGTATTGATTTCGACAACAAGAGTAAATAGAATAGTATGAGGAGTTAAAAAAATGAACGAAAAAGAAAGAGAGAAAATAATAGTTAAAACCAGTGTTATGGGAATACTTACGAATGTGCTGCTGGTTGGTTTTAAGATGACAGTCGGACTTATATCTAATTCTATTGCGGTAATTCTGGATGCCATAAATAATCTTTCGGATGCACTTTCGTCTGTGGTAACAATAGTCGGTGCTAAGCTTGCAGGAAAAGCTCCGGACAAAAAACATCCCCTCGGTTATGGAAGAATAGAATATCTTACTTCGATGATTGTTTCTGCAATTGTTCTGTATGCGGGTATCACCTCTGCCGTAGAATCTGTAAAGAAAATCATTCATCCTGAAAAAGCTGAATATTCCTTTGTGTCAGTTGTGATTATCGCAGTTGCAGTAATCGTAAAATTGCTGCTTGGTACCTTTGTTAAAAAACGCGGCAAAAAAGTAAATTCGGGCGCGCTGGTTGCTTCCGGTTCAGATGCGCTGTTTGATGCAATTTTGTCTACATCAGTTCTTGCTTCTGCACTGATTTACATGTTTTTTGGTATCTCTCTTGAAGCGTTTGTGGGAGTTGTAATCTCGTTATTCATCGTTAAAGCCGGTGTAGAAATGCTGGTTGAAACTCTGGATGATATATTGGGTAAACGCGCAGATAAGGAGCTGGTGTTAAAAATTAAAAAACTGATTGCTGAAGAAAAAGAAGTACGAGGTGCTTTCGATCTGGTTATTAATAATTACGGTCCTAATAAAAACATTGCTTCTGTCCATGTTGAACTTCCTGATACTATGACGGTTGAAGAAGTTGACAGTCTTACCCGCAGGCTTGAAGAAAAAATCTACAGAGAAACGGCTGTAATTCTTACTGGGGTTGGTGTTTATTCGTACAATACAAAAAATGACGAAGCTGCTGCAATCAGAAATAACGTTGCAAAAATAGTATCTGCACATGATTATGTTTTACAGATGCACGGTTTTTATCTTGATATGAAGAACAAGACGATGCGTTTTGACGCTGTTCTGTCATTTTCTGTTTCATTTAAAGATGCAATGGAGACACTGAAGAAAGAAATCAAAGCTGCTTATCCCGATTACGAAATTACCATCACGACTGATATTGATGTTTCCGACGGGTTCGATGAAAAAGAATGAAAAAAAAATTACTGCTAACATTTTTCACTTTTCTCACCCTCACTTTATACGCCCATGGAATCACCCTAACAGATCATTCCAAAATCAAAGAACAATCCTCTTTCACAATACTGGGCGAAATAGATTTACGAACCCAAAAAGATTATTCATCCCAGGTTAAATACAGAACCCTGAATCACGAAGGCGGAATGAAAGTTACAGTCCTGGAAGTCCTCAAAGCAGACGTGCAGGATAAAAAAACAGGAAAATGGTTTTATGTTTTGACAACCTCTCCAATGTGGGTCCAAACCGGCGACTGGATAAAAGCATATCAAAAGTTTTTGATTTTTATTCCAGACGATATGCCTGTTTTTGAGTTTGAAGAATAAAAAAAGCCATGGCTAATATAATTACCGGTCTGCTGGTATTTGTCTTACCTTTGACGCTTTCGTTTTTAGAACTTCGTTATTCGGCTCCTGTTGTCTGCATTGTAGCCACAGTTGCCGCAATTCAGGAAGGATATTATATTCTGACAAAAAATCAAAAAGTGTAGTATAATGTGGAATAAGATAGCAGGAGAAATGATATGAATATTAAAGATGTTGTCAAAATAATTCAAGGTTCTGAATGTGCTCAGATTGCAACCTTTGGAAAAGATGAAACAGAAGGCTTTCCCGAAATCCGTGCGCTGCTCAATCTTGCAAATCCAAAAAAGTTTCCAAAACTTAAGAGTAAGGCAATCAGTGTGGACGGAGAAACGCTTACAATTTATTTAACGACAAACACTTCTTCACGAAAAATCAAACAGATTCGCGAAAATAAAAATGTGTGCCTCTATTTTGTTCTTCCAAAAAGGTTCAAGGGTGTTTCTGCAATCGGCACAATCGAAGAAGTTACCGATCAGTCTGTGAAAGAAGATTTCTGGCAGACCGGCTGGTTTATTTATTATCACAAAGGACCAACAGATCCTGATTATACAATTCTCAAGTTTACAACTAAATACATGCACTGCTGGGGAAGCGGCAGAGTTCATAATTTTGGGGAGCCTGTAAAATGAAAAGTATGGAACGGCTGGATAAGATTCTTTCAAATAATGGTGTGGGTACGCGTAAGACGGTGCGGCCTTTGGTTTGGCGCGGAAGGGTTACGGTTAACGGTGAAGTTGCAACTAACCCTGACCAGAAAGTAGATGCTGACCGCGATGTCATTGCCGTTGACGGAGAGATGCTTGTTGTCCGCCGTAATATCTGCATTATGATGAATAAACCGGCTGGCTATGTGTGTTCTGCAAAATCTGGTGCACATGAAACGGTGTTTGATCTTCTTCCCCCGGAACTTCCGCTTTCTTTTTTAGGCGGTGATTTGGGTATGGTGGGGCGTCTTGATGTTGATACTGAAGGTCTTCTGCTTTTTACCAGCGACGGTGTTTTAAATCATAAACTGTCATCTCCCAAATATCGTGTTCCAAAAATATATCTGGTTACGCTGAGGGATGCGGTGTCGGAAAAAGAGCGTGCACGTTACGAATCATCTTTAGGGAAGGGGATACACATTGCTGCAGAAGGTCACGAAGAAGCATGGGACTGTCTTCCTGCTCAGATTGCATGGGATACAGATGACCATGTGTGCCGTGTTACCGTTCACGAAGGAAAGTTTCACGAAATAAAACGAATGTTTGCTGCGTTGCAAAATGAAGTTGTCGGTTTAAAACGGCTTCAGGTTGGAGGCGTAAAACTGGATGAAAATCTCAAATCGGGACAGGTTCGCGAACTGACACCGGAAGAGATGAATGCGCTTTTTGAACAAGAGGCAAAATCAGAATAATCCGGAAATAACTCCGTTATCATCCACATCAATATTCTGTGCTGCAGGAACTTTGGGCAATCCCGGCATGTCTACCATGTCTCCTGCATACGCTACCACAAAGCCTGCTCCGCTGTACAGCTGAACATCGCGTACGGGGAATGTGTATGCTTCTTTGGGTGCACCGATTGCATTTTTGTCGTGCGTAATTGAATTCTGTGTCTTTGCCATGCAGACAGGAAGGGTTCCGTACTGAGCCTGATACTGTGCAAGTTTTTTTACAGCCTTTGCTTCAAAACTGACGCTTTGTGCACGGTACATTTTTGTTGCAAGGGTTTCAATTTTTTTGGTAAGCGGAAGATCATCTTCGTACAGCGGCTTGAATGCGCTGTCTTTTTCGCAGAGAGCACAGACGGTGTCGGCAAGTTCTGTTGCTCCTTTTGAACCTTTTTCCCATCCTTCGCAGATAACTGCTTTTACCTGTTCTTCTTCGCACAGCTTCTGTACTAATGCAAGTTCTTCATCTGTATCTGAAACAAATTTGTTTACGGCAACTACAACCGGAACTCCAAACTGCTTTGTGTTCTGAATGTGAATGCGAAGGTTTTCAAATCCTGCTTTGAGTGCATCAAGGTTCTGTGTGTTCAGGTCTGCTTTTGCAACGCCGCCATGCATTTTAAGCGCACGTACGGTTGCAACAATAACTGCGGCATTTGGCTTAAGGTTGTTTTTGCGGCACTTGATGTCAAAGAATTTTTCTGCACCTAAGTCTGCGGCAAAGCCTGCTTCGGTAACCACATAGTCGCCTGTTGCAAGTGCACAGAGAGTTGCGTTTATGGAATTGCATCCGTGAGCAATGTTTGCAAAAGGTCCGCCGT
This sequence comes from uncultured Spirochaetaceae bacterium, assembly GCA_902766125.1. GTDB lineage: Bacteria > Spirochaetota > Spirochaetia > Treponematales > Treponemataceae > Treponema_D. The sequence continues at coordinate 44,740 of CACXCG010000054.1, forward strand.
GAATGAAGGCAGGTGTGTGTTCCAGTGTCTGTACCAGGTTAGGGCGGATTGCATCTTTTAAAAGTGCTGCAATTGCACCCGTGCATTTTAGTTCACCAAAGGTTACCGGACGTTTGTCATAGGTTTCTGCAATAGTGATGGCACTGATGCGTTCTTTAAGTTCGGTGATTGTTTTTGAAAGACAGACGATTGCCATAATTTCGCTTGCAACCGAAATCTGAAAATGACTTTCGCGGGGAACTCCGTCTATGCGGCTTCCCAATCCGATAATGACGTTACGCAGGGCACGATCGTTAAGGTCAACACAGCGTTTCCAGCTTATGGTTCGCGGATCAATGCCAAGTGTGTTTCCCTGTTGCAGATGGTTGTCTATGAGGGCAGCCATTAAATTGTTTGCTGCTGTAATTGCATGAATGTCACCGGTAAAGTGCAGGTTAATATCTTCCATGGGAACAACCTGAGCGTATCCTCCGCCACAAGCGCCGCCTTTAACGCCAAAGCAGGGCCCCAGTGACGGTTCTCGCAGTGCAATGACAGACTTTCTGCCGGTAGCCCTGAGTGCGTCTCCCAGCGCAATAGTTACGGTCGATTTTCCTTCGCCCGCTGCAGTGGGGGTCATGGCTGTTACCAGAATAAGCTTACCGCGTGCAGAACTGTCCTGTCCTTTTTTCTGCAGTTCGTTCAGCTTTTTAAACGTAAGTTTTGCTTTGTTTGTGCCGTACATATCAAGGTCTGAAGTTTCAAGACCCAGTGTGCGTGCAATGTCAGTTATGGGAAGCAGCTGTGCGTTCTGTGCAATCTGAATGTCGGTAAGCATAAAACCTCCAGTTAAGCGTCTAGTACTTTTGCTATTGCTGAATACAACTCGTCATATGTTTCGTATGCGGGAATCTGCGGATAATCTTTTTTGATTTGTTCGGTACTGCGGAATAAAAATCCTGCTTTGCTTGCCTGAATCATTGCAAGGTCGTTGTGACTGTCGCCGCTTGCAATTGTAGTAAAGCCGATTGACTGCAGTGCTTTTACCGTTGTCAGTTTGCTCTGGGGACAGCGCATCTTAAATCCGGTAATTTCTCCGTCGGGTGCAACTTCGAGTGTATTGCAGAAAATGGTGGGCTGACCCAGTTTTTTCATGAGGGGAGCTGCAAACTGAGTAAAAGTGTCGCTTATGATGATGGTCTGGCACTTTTCGCGCAGTTTATCTAGAAATTCCTTTGCTCCCGGAAGCGGATCTATGGTAGCAATGACGTCCTGTATTTCTTTAAGCCCCAGGTGATGCTCTTTAAGGATTCCCAGGCGCCAGTTCATGAGCTTGTCGTAATCGGGCTCATCGCGTGTGGTGCGTGTTAATTGAGGAATTCCGCTTGCCTGTGCAAACGCAATCCAAATTTCGGGAACTAAAACACCCTCTAAATCGAGACAGGTAATGTACATATCGTTACTCATGCCGCCATAATAGCACATAGCCGTAAAAGTGACAACAACGTCGCAACCTTGACTTAGAGCCTAATGTGGCATAAAATAAAGCCAGTGAGTGCATATACGATAATCGTGCCGGATAATGCTGTTTTGCAGCGTGTGTGTGGAACGAATGACAGCAATTTAAAACTCATAGAATCCTTTTTAGGGGTCCCCGTCTTTGCCTGTGGAAACGAGCTTTCAGTGGAAACGGGCTCTAACAGCGCAGTAGAGCAGCAGTTCCGCTTTATTATTGACCGTATTCTGGACGAAATTTCCTGTTCTGACCCTGCCGTAAGCGACAAAGACCTGATTCAGTCCGTGCTCAATACCGGAACTTTTTCCTACCATAAATCTTCAAGCCGTTCGTTTGCAGAAAGTGCCATTTCTATTCCCGGCGGCGTAAAAAAAGTGTATCCCCGTACCCAGGGACAGGCTTCTTTAGTGCAGGCAATGCGGCAGAACGATATTGTCATTGCATCTGGACCTGCGGGAACCGGTAAGACTTTTCTTATGGTAGCAGAAGCACTCAGACTTGTCTTAAGCCATCAGAAAAATTCTATTGTGCTGACTCGTCCTGTTGTCGAAGCGGGTGAAAACTTAGGTTTTTTGCCCGGAGACCTGCAGGATAAAATAAATCCCTATGTTCGTCCGCTGTACGATGCCATGAATGCAGTCCTGCACCGTGACACCGTGCGTAAAATGACGGAATCGGGTATTATAGAAGTTGCTCCCCTTGCGTATATGAGGGGCCGCACGCTTAACGACAGCGTCATCATTTTAGACGAAGCTCAGAATGCCACCTGCGCTCAGATGAAACTGCTGCTTACCCGTATGGGTGAAGGGTCAAAGGTATTTATTGCCGGAGACATAACTCAGATAGACTTGCCATCCCGCGTTCCTTCGGGACTGGTACAGGCATTGGACATACTGGAAGGAATTCCAGGTATTGCAAGCGTTCACATGAAACAGGATGATGTCGTGCGGAATCCGCTTGTCAAAAAAATAATTCAGGCTTACGAAAATGAAAACTAAAAACTTCTGGTCGGTGCATTGGCCGGCAATAGTTATTATGGTTGTCACCTACCTTGCAGTTGCTTTTTTTGCGTTTGTGCGCACGGCAACCAGTAACACAGTTTCTTCCTTTAATATCAACAAACTGGAAGTGGGACAGGTCGTTACCGTTACCATTGTTGCATCAAAGTCTCTCCCTGCAGACTATGACAATCCGGTCAGCGTAGAAAAAGGTGAAAAAATTACGCGTGAAGGTTTTCCCATTACCGAAGAACAGTATGCAAAACTCAAGAAGATGGCAGAATCTCCTGCGTATGTAGACTACCGTGCGCTTGCTGATTCACTTCTGTATCTTGCCATGCTTGCATTGCTTGCAGGATTTTTATTCAGTTCCATCTGCTTAGGTCATAAACTTGAAGTGCGAGAGATGGTGCTTTTAGCGGTGTTCTTTGTGCTGGTATACGGACTGACTACGTTCTCGCTTAAGACGCCGGCATTCTCTTCTCCGTACATGTTGGGCATTATTGTTCCGTCTGCATTCTGTGCAATGATAATCGCCATTCTGTTCGGTCAGCTTGATGCGGTGTTCTTCTCTGTGGTTGCGTCACTGGGTGTTCTGAATGCGTCAGGATTTGAACTGGTGCCCATGCTGTATACCATTGCAATCATGCTGTCTGCAACGCGTATTGTGCGGGGCATTCAGCGCCGTATGGATTTAGTAGTTGCCTCCATTCTGCTGAGCGTGCTTAATGTTGCATTCCTTATGCTGCTTAAGGTTATGTTCAACGAATCTCTTGCTCACGAAATGATTGCGTATGCGGGAGTTGCATTTAACGGATTCTTCTCCGGTATTCTTGTTCTGGGATTCTTAACTCCATTGGAAATGATTTTGAACACTGCTTCTGTGTTCCGCCTTATGGATTTGAGTGACCTTAATAATCCCACTATGAAAAAACTGCTTTTAACCGCAAGCGGTACTTACAATCACTCTATGATGGTTGCGTCTCTTGCCGAAGCAGCCTGTAGTGCCATTGGAGCAAATGCACTGCTTGCACGCGTTGCCGCTTACTATCACGACATAGGAAAAATGGATCAGCCGGAATACTTTGTCGAAAACCAGAGCGGTTACAACGTGCACAACGATATCAACCCGTCACTCAGCGTAAGTGTTATCCGCAGTCACGTAAAGAAAGGTATTGAACGCGCTCATGCCATGCACTTACCCCGTCAGATTTTGGACATCATTGGCGAACATCACGGAAACTCGCTCATTGCATACTTCTATAAGGAAGCAAAAGATAAAGATCCGTCAGTAAGCCCTGAAGATTTTTCTTACACAGGTACTCCTCCTTCTACACGCGAAAGTGCAGTCGTTATGCTTGCCGATACCGTTGAAGCTGCCTGCCGTACGCTGGAAAAACCGTCAGTGCCACGCCTTGAAAAATTCATTCATACTTTGTTTGCTGCAAAGATTGAAGGAAAACAGCTTGATAACTGTACGCTTACCTTCCGTGACCTGGATGTCATTCAGCAGACCTTTGTTCAGATTCTTGCAGGTTATTATCATTCACGCATAGAGTATCCCGATCAGAAAGATCCTGACGCAGAAACTCCTGCAGCAGAGCAGAATAGTGCAGGTCAGGCTCAGCCTAAAGAACAGGCTCAGAATAACGAAAAAGATAAGGAAAAGAAGCCTGAAAAAACAGATAAGTCTGATAAAGCTGAAAAGTCAGACAAAAAGGAAAAAAAGTAATGTCAAACCGCATTCTGATTGACGCACAGGAAGAACTTTCGCTTTCAGATTCGGTTCTTGAAAAAGCTGAACATTTTGTTGAAAAGGTTATGGCATTTCAAAAGTACGACAGCGAAGAAGTGTCTGTGCTGTTCTGTGACGATCCGACTATTCAGGATTTAAACAGTCAATACCGTAACATTGATGCACCTACAGATGTTCTAAGTTTTGAGAACGGTTCTACCTACGAAGATGAAGACGGAACGGAATGGCTTTTGGCGGGAGACATCATAATCAGCATGCAGACCCTGCCCAAAAATGCACAGTATTTTGAAGTAGACGAAGACGAAGAGCTTAAGCGGCTTTTAGTTCACGGACTGCTTCATCTGCACGGAATGGATCATGGTGAAGAACATGTTCAGAAAGATACAGAACCTGAATGCGAAATGCTTAAGGTTCAGAAAAAAATTTTAGAAGCGTTTAGTACAGAAACAATTATAGGATAGAATATGGGGTTATTCGGATTAGGAAAAAAACAGCACAGTGAAAAACGCAGCTCATCTTCCATAGAGGCAGCTCAGGAAGAATTGCTTGCAGAAGAAAAAAATGACATGATCAAGGGAATTGAGGATTTGTCTCAGACTTCGGTAAAAGAAGTTATGGTACCCCGCATTGATGTTGATTTTGTTTCTGCAGATACTCCTGAAGAAGAACTGCTTGTTAAAATAACACAGAGCGGACATTCGCGCTTACCCGTGTATGCAGATTCCATAGATAATGTAATTGGTGTTCTGTATGTTAAAGATCTGATTGCAGCAATCAGCAGACACGAAACGATTGACCTTCAGAAAATAATCCGCAAGGCATATTTTGTTCCCGAAAGCAAGCGCATTGACAGCCTGCTTCGTGAGTTTAAGCGTCGTCATCTTCACATTGCAATTGCAATTGATGAATACGGCGGAATCTCGGGTATTGTCTGCATGGAAGATATTATTGAAGAAATTGTAGGTGACATTCAGGATGAGTTTGACAACGAACGCGAAGATATTATTTCTCTGGGAAACAATGTCTGGATTTGCGATGGTCGTGTTGCCCTTGATGATTTGAATGAAATGATCGGCTCTCAGTTTCCCACAGAAGACTGTGATACACTGGGCGGCTTTGTATTTGATCTGTTTGGAAAGATACCGGTTAAGTTTGAAAAAGTTTCCTGGAACGGATGGGATTTTATTGTTCAGGAAATGGAAGGTCATAAAGTCAACGTTATAAAAGTGGTTAACCATAATGACGATGACGATTCCGGTGATTCAGAATAAACTGCTTTGGGAGGGCAGCAATGGGTGGAACAAAAAAAATCAAACGGTTTGCATCTCTTCTTGTATGTGCGTGTGTTGCATTTTGTGTAAGCGCTCAGAGTAAATCGGCACTGTCGCTGTACAACGAAGGTCAGCGGTATCAGGCTGCGGCAAACTACTACCGTGCAATTGAATCTTATCGTGAAGCACTTGATTTAAATCCCCGCTACGGTGATGCGTGGTATGCCCTTGCGTACTGTTCGTATGAACTTGATCAGTTTGAACTGTGTGTGCAGTATTGTGACGAAGCGTTAAAATATACGGCAAGCTACAGCGATATTCAGAATCTTAAGGCAATGGCACTTATTTCTTTAGGCCGGCTTGATGATGCAAAAAAAGTTTTTAACGAAGTGCTTACCCGTTACCCCAATGATGTAGAGTCGCGCTTTGGACTTGCTCAGCTTAGTCTGTTTAACGGTTCGTTAAGCAGTGCAGAAACTATGTACCTTGATGCACTTAAACGTGACGGCACTAACCGTAAGGCTCTGCTCAGTCTTGCGCTTATCAGTGCAGAAATGGGTAAAGATGATGTTGCACTCCGTTATGTCAATCAGGCATTACAGTATCATTCCGGAAATGCTCAGGTTCACTTTCTTGCTGCATACCTTGCCTTGCGCCGTAATGATTTTGTGGATGCAGAACGCCGTGCCCGCAGTGCAATTCAGATTGATTCTGCTTACGATGCCGCATACAAACTGCTTGCAGATATTTTATATGCACAGAAACGTTATGCAGAAGTTGTCGACATGTGCGATTACCGCATTCAGCATGACCGTTCGTTAAGCGATGCCTGGTACTTAAAAGGACTTGCACAGAAACAGCAGGGACAGATTGAAAAAGCAATTGCGTCGTTTAACACAGGTCTTTCCCTTAACCCGCAGGATGAAATAATGCGTCTTGCCCTCGAACAGATTGTCGATCAGAACTTACCCATAGAAGATTCACGCCGTTCTACCTGGGCAGCCTATCACATTGCAAAAGCAGCAGAATACAAACGTGACTTTAAGGGTCCGTTCGAACGCTATGAATATCAGCGCGCACTTACGGTAGATCCTTTGGGAAGTGCAGCCCGTCAGAAGTATGCAGCACTTCTTTCGCGCGACAGACTGTGGGAATCATACCTGCAGCAGATCCGCTTTATTGAAGAAAACCGTCCCGAAGTAGACTTGTCTTCTTTTGTGCAGACAGACGAAAATTCTCCGGTCATAAAAAAGTCAAGTCAGCAGGTAGAAAACGAAGATTACATAGAAGCACTCGACAGCATGATGATAGAAAATCTTGCGCATACCTGGAATGTGGATCCCTTCTATCTTGATAAAACACGCTGGAATATTTCGGTGTACTATGTCGTAGATGATGTGCAGCTGATTCACCCTGATGCAGAACGCATTGTTGCTCAGGCTGTGTGCGACATCTTCCGTGGAGAAGCAACTACTTCCGTAGAAGTTGACTCCCGTGCCGTGTCTGGTTACGGAGAAGCATATCGCCTTGCCCGTGCTGCAGGAAAAGATTATTTTGTCATTCTTTCTGTTGAAGAAATGGAACGTTCTGTGCGTATTGCGGGAACTGTGTATTCTGCACGTACCGGAACAAAAACAACAGAGCTTTCGGTTTACCGCACCGGTAATGCACGCGTTGCAAGTGCCCTGAGACGGTTCCGTCAGTCTGTGCTTGCACTGCTTCCCATCCGCGGTAAAGTGCTTGCTCATGCGTCAAAAACAATTCTTACAGACTTAGGAAAAAATGACGGCATAGAAAAAGGTGCCGAGTTTGAAGTTGTGCGTCGTGGTGCAATTTCTACGGTTGATGCAGGTCCCGGCATTTTCTACCGTGAGTCGGACATTGTGGGAACCTATGTTGCAGAAGTTGTTGATGAAGAACTTTCGTCGGGTACGTTTACCAAGCGCGGTTTTTACGATGTGCTTAATGATGATGATGAACTGGTGCTGATCCGGCTTCCTTCAAAAGAAACTCAGGATGCAGACGGTTCAGTGCTGACAGACACCCGTCCTTCAGGTGATGCTGACGGTAACGCTGCAACAGAAGCTGCAAAACAGGCTAACCGTGACGCAATCCGCGAAGACCTTACGGTTGCCGTAACAGAAACTCCGCTTATAGAAATGATCCGTTCAATTCACTAAGCTGTTACTGAGGAATCTGGTATAAGTCAAGTGCGTTTTCTGACCACTTGCGTACCAGAGGACTCATGGAATCTTCTGTGCTCAAAAAACAGGTGACTGCATCTGCATAGTTCTGCATAAAATAGTAACATTCACCCAGATAAAACCGTGCACGCATTGTTGTTACTGCACTGCGGTTCTGAGCCAGGAAGGTGCGCAGCTGTTTTGCTGCATTTGCATAGTCACAGCGGATAAACGTAGTCTTTAGTATGTTGAATAAATCATAGTCATCGGTTCCGCGAGAAGGCATAACCAGATCTTCTTCAAAAACGTAGGGTTCTGTAAACGGCTGAGTCAGAGGTTTCTTTCCTCCCAGCGAACGGGCCCTTTTTTCTGTTGCTTCAGAAATAGTGCGCGGTTTGTTATCCTGCTGTGCGGAACCTTCGGTATCATCAAGACTGATGTATGCAAGCGGAAGGTTTCTGAGCTCGCGTGAAGATTCTGAACTTGTGCTTTCCTGTGTGTTCTGAGGAATTTGAGATGCTCTTGAGGGTAAGGGGACTCGGCTTCCGTTTACGGTTGCGTTTACTCCCGGAAGTACAATCAGGTATGCAACTGCATCCTGTGCGGTAGTTTCAGGAAGTGCATCCAGTTCTTCATCGTAAAATAAATCTTCTGTTCCAAAATCGCCGGAAGCAATAAGCGTTATGACTGCATAGTAGTATTCGCGGTAGTCCTCGACCGTATCCGTGTACGAAGAAGACAGGCCGTCAATCGTTGCAACAAGATTCTGTTCTGTTAAGTCAGCGGTTGACGTAAACGGACGGTTTGCTTTGTATATGCGCTGCAGGGCAATGTACTGTCCTTTGCTGAACGAAGGAATGGTCCAGGTTACGGTTATTTTGTTAGAGGCGCTTGCCCGTGCCTGAATGTCGGTTACTACAGGGCGTGTTCCTGCTGCAAAAAGTGCAGTGCTGGCTGCAATAAGAAAAAGTACAGAAAGAAAAACAGTGCGTTTTATGTTCATATATGTAGTATAGCACAATAAAGGATTTTTCGCAAATTTTGGAGATTTGTGGGATTTTCTTTGCTTTTTTTGAAAACTCATAGTATACTTAAATAAGGACGGCAGTTTGCCGTGTCGCATTTTAATTTTAAAGGAGTAAAACATGACTAAATCTATATCTGCGGTGGGATTTTCTTTTGAAAAAGACCAGAGTGACCTGATTAACCAGAAGCTGAAGCGCATTGACTATGCTGAAAGCCTTATTGTTGATCTGATTCTTCGCGTAAAGGAAGATAAAAAATTCTATTTTGATGCAACCGTTAACTTCCGCTGGGGTGCAAATGCTCACGTTACCAGCGATGACTTTGACTTTGCAGCAGGACTTAACAAACTGATGGATGTTCTTGATACAAAAGTCAAGAAAGAAAAAGATAAGATTCAGGAAAAGAAATAAACTGAATCAGTCAGCGTTCGTATGACGAACTGATATTAAGAAGCGACCGGTATTTTGCAACGGTGCGGCGGGCAATATGGATTCCCTGTTTGCCTAAAGCCTCTGCAAGCTGCTGGTCGCTCATTTTTTTTTGTGTTCCGTCTTTTTCATGCTGAATTAAAATCTGCTTTATCTGATGTAAAACCTGATCGCGGCTTACGGTGTTTTCTATTTTACTGCGGGATGCACTGCCGGTAAAAAAGTATTTCAGTTCAAATAAACCCCATTCACACTGCAGGTACTTGCTGTTTGCCATCCGTGAAATGGTCGTTTCGTGCACTTTCAGAATATCTGCAACATCCTGCTGACGCAGGGGAACTAAATTCCCTGGTCCTTTTTCAAAAAAATCCTTCTGCTTCTGTACAATAATCTTTGCTGCGGCTAACAGTGTGCTTTCGCGGTATTCGACCGTCTGTATGAAGTTACGGGCATTCTTTATGTTTTCGCCGATTGTCTTCATCTGTTTGCCGTTCGTGTTCTGCGCCTTTTCGTAAAGATCTAGCATTTCCTGATTTATGCGTATGCCAGGCATTCTGTCGTGTGCAAGATTAATCTCAAGATTTTTTTCTACAACAACATCCGGTGCAATGTAATGCGTGTCCTGCGTGCTGAAATTTCGTGCCGGAAACGGATCCAGAGTGCGTATAAATGTAAGAGCCTGTTCGATTGCTTCTTCGGTAAGAGGTGTGTCCTTTAAGTACGGGTCTTCTTTAGATGCAAACAGTGCGGCCTGTTCTTTTTTGTAGTCGGTAAGTTTTTTGACTATGCGTGACAGCTGCGGCGGATCTAAAAAATCAAGATGACCATTTAAGAAAAACAGTGCAAGACGAGGGGCGCGTTCTTTTTGCTTTGCCTGAACCAAAAGACTTTCCTGAGTATTTGCGGTACAGGTTCCCGCAGGATCAAGACTCTGCAGTACCGAAAGACAGTGTGCTAAAACAGCAGGAGTCTGACCCTTGTCTTTTTTATCCAGAAGAGAAAGTGGTGAAAGAATGTGAAATCCTTTTTCATCAAGATTAAGAATCAGTGTTTTCCCCAAAGCAAGTTCGCTTGCAGAAAGTGGCAGAACCGTAAACTGATCTAAAAGATGCTCCTGAAGGGAAATTCGTTCATCAACCTGTGCTTCCAGTGCTGCCTGGAAACGGTCACTCGCTTCCTGTGCCGCCAGAGAACTGTGGCTTGTTGTATGTGTACCTGCGTTAAAGCTGTAAGAAGCTGTCTGTTCCTGCGTAAGTTCCAGTGCGGGATTTTCCTGAACTTCTTTGTAAATGCGCTCCCGTAAGTCGTCAGAACTCATTGCCAGAATCTTCAGCGACTGAATCTGCCTTTGGCTCATTACCTGAGACTGTTTCTGTTTCTGTTCAAGCGAAAGAAGCGCCATGCTTACACTATAGCATAAATTTTTGTTTTTCGGTATGCTTTTTTTATGAAAATTTTTTCTGATTGTGGCGTATGTGTTCCGGATATTCTGCTTCCGGCAAAAAAAGATCTCTCTTCCTGGAGTGTTGTTGCCTGTGACCAGTACACGCAGGATTCTGTGTATTGGAATAATGTTGCAAAAGCGGTCGGAAATGCACCGTCAACTTTGAATATTATTCTGCCTGAATTGTATCTTGATAAACCTGACTGTACTAACCGTATTGCAGCTATCAGAAAAACAATGCGCTCTTACCTGAACGACGGTGTGTTTGATGAACCGCGCGAAGGATTTATGTATATTGAACGCACTACTAGTTACGGACGCAAAAGGTGCGGTCTTGTGTGTGCAATTGATCTTGAAGCGTACGAATGGAAACCGGGTAATACTGCCTTGATCCGTGCAACAGAGGCAACCATTGCAAGCCGTATTCCTCCCCGGAAAGCAATCCGTGACGGAGCACCGCTTGAAAGTCCGCACATCATGCTTTTAGTAAATGACAGTGAGCGCATTCTTATTGAAGAAGCGGGTAAGCGTGCAAAAAAACAAAAGCCTGCGTATGACGGAGACCTTATGCTTGGTTCCGGTCACATCAAAGGCTGGTGGATCAGTGAAGCCGATGAAGTAAATGCCGTACATGATGCCCTGCTTAAATTAGAGAAGGATAACTTTTTGTTTGCAGTCGGTGACGGAAATCATTCTCTTGCAACTGCAAAGGCGGTGTGGGAAGAGTACAAACAGAAACACAATGTAACCGAAAGTCCGGTTCGCTATGCGCTGGTAGAAGTAGTAAATATTTTTGACAAGGGACTTACCTTTGAACCTATCCACCGGGTTGTGTTTAATGCAAACGTAACTGAACTTACTGCATTTTTAAAAGACCGTCTGGGCGGAACTGTGCGTACTGTTTCTTCTGCAGAAGAGCTTGAAAAAATCGTGCATGATTCAACGGCAAGTTTTGGTTTTGTTTCCGGCAGTGCTGAAGGAACCGTGTATACCGTTCTTGAAACAGATATAACCGATCTTGCGGTAAGCAGGCTGCAGCCTCTGCTTGATGAGTATATTTCAGAACGCAGCCTTACCATTGATTACATCCATGGTTCTGATGAAGTGTTCCGATTAGGGGAACGTACCGATGCAGTTTCCCTTATGCTTCCGCCGGTAGATAAAGATTCTTTCTTTGCAACTATTGCAACCCGCGGTGCCTTACCCAGAAAAAGTTTTTCTATGGGAGAAGCAAGCGAAAAACGTTTCTATCTTGAATGCCGCACACTGTTTGCAGAGGAAAAATAAATGCACATTTTTTTTAACGACGGCTGGGTGTTTGCAAAAAAACACCTTGATTCCGGTATGCCACTTTTAAAACCGCAGGATTTTTATGGCAAAGAGCCAGACTGCTTTGCTTCTATACAGATTCCGCATGACTGGCTCATCAGCAATACAAACGATCTGTACGAAGACAGCGTAGGGTTTTATAAAAAATCTTTTTTCATAGAAAAAAAAGAAAGTAAACGTTTTGCACTACGCTTCGAAGGCGTGTACATGAACTGGTGCGTGTACATCAACGGAACGTTTGCGTTTGAATGGAAGTACGGATACACAACGGTTGAATCAGAAATAACGCAGTTTGTTAAGGCGGGAGAAAATCAGATTGAACTGATTGCCGTCTATCAGAATCCCAATACCCGCTGGTATTCGGGTGCTGGTATATTCCGTGATGTATATCTGGTAACCACAGAAGAAGTCCGTATTGCTGACGGCGGAACTTATTTTGTTACGAAAAAAACTGATGACGCATGGAAAGTAACAGTCCGTACAGAAATTGACGGAGATGCATCAGGTGTTTCTGTGCAGCATGAACTTGTATCTTCTGAAGGAACCAAGCTTTCGTTTGAATCAGCTTCAGAACGTTTTGAAAATAAAGTTCACGTGTTTGAAGCGACGGTGCGTAATGCTCCGGTCTGGTCAGTTGACAGTCCGTTATGCTGTACGCTTGCTACAGCCCTTAGCCGTAACGGAAAAACGCTTGATGAAGAAAAGCAGACAGTCGGCTTCAGAACAATCTGCTTTGATGCAAATAAAGGATTTTTACTGAATGGAAAATTGCTTAAACTGCACGGAGTGTGTCAGCATCATGACCTGGGACTCTTAGGTGCTGCATTTGATAAGACTGCGCTTGAACGTCAGTTTATAAAACTAAAAGCTATGGGAGTGAATGCGCTCCGGACTTCACACAATGCTCCTGCTCCGTATTTTATGGAACTTGCAGACCGTATGGGCTTTCTTGTTGTTGATGAATGTTTTGACATGTGGGAACGCGCAAAGACTACCTACGATTATTCTAATTATTTTGCACAGTGGTACGAGCGCGATTTGCGTGCACTTATCCGTCGTGACCGGAATCACCCCTGTCTTATTATGTGGAGTGTCGGTAACGAAATTTATGATACGCACTTTCCGGAAGGACTTACCATAACAAAAAATCTGGTTGCAGTCTGCCGTCATAACGATCCTGAAAAAAATGCGTATGTTACCATTGGCTCAAATTTTATGCCGTGGGAAGGTGCCCAGCACTGTGCCGATGAAATTGACACGGTGGGATACAATTACACAGAACGCATGTATGCAGAACATCATGCCGCACATCCGTCGTGGTGTATCTACGGAAGTGAAACTGCCAGTACTGTTCAGAGCAGAAGCATCTATCACTTTCCGTATACCAGCAGTCTGATGACGTATGCAGACCATCAGTGTTCTTCGCTGGGAAACTGTACAACAAGCTGGGGTGCAAAAAATACTGCATACAATATAACGCAGGACAGAGACTGTGACTTCTGTGCAGGACAGTTTGTGTGGACCGGCTGGGATTACATTGGAGAACCGACTCCGTATCATACAAAGAATTCGTACTTTGGTCAGATTGATACTGCAGGATTTGAAAAGGACTCGTTCTATCAGTATAAAGCTGCCTGGGTTGATGCTGCAAAAGATCCGTTTGTGCATGTGCTTCCTTACTGGGATTTTAACGACGGTCAGCTGATTGATATCCGCGTGTATTCAAATGCTCCTTTTGTTGAGCTTTTTGTAAATGATGTTTCACTGGGCAAAAAACAGAATGATGTCGCAAATGGAAAAGACCTTGCGGTTATGTGGCAGAATGTTCCGTATAAAAAAGGTTCTCTGTGTGCAGTTGCCTACGATGCAAATGGAAAAGAACTTGCGCGTGACATGCAGCGTTCATTCGAAGACAGCGACAGTGTTACCGTTGTTCCCGAACAGTTTACCCGTAACGGATTACATTTTCTGGTTATTTCTACAGTTGATAAAAATAATGTACCGGTTTGCAATGCGCGTTCACAGGTGACGGTTACGGTTTCCGGTGATGCAGTTTTATGCGGAATGGATAACGGTGACAGTACAGACTACGATCCGTATCAGAGTAAAGACGGAAAAACCCTTACAAGGAATCTGTTTGGTAACCGGCTGATTGCAATGGTGAAGGAAACAAAATCAAATGCTTCGTTTACCGTGAGTGCATGCAGTTCAGGTTTGTACGGAATTATGCTGAGTTTTAAAAACGGTGTGCTTGAAAAAACACAGCGGACAGAACGCAGTCAGAGTGCAGGGTATGTTCCTGTAAGAAAAATTCTTTTGACGTGCAGTGATTCCCGCGAACTTAACGCACAGAATAAAATTGTGACGGTGCATGCAACGGTGCTTCCCCTGGGTGCAAGTGATAAAACGCTTACGTTTGTTCCCATGATGACAGAAGGTGTTGCAAGTGACTGTGCTGTGTTAGCAGTAAACACAACTTCTGATGGTGCCGATGTAACGGTTGCTGCCCGCAGTGACGGTGCATTCCGGTTTACGGCAATGGCAAACAACAACAGTGAATGGCCTCAGGTTATGAGTGAACTTGAATTTGCTGTCGCTGGACTGGGAACTGCGAACCGAAATCCCTATGAGCTGGTACAGGCGTGCAAGTGCAGTCAGAGCAGTGCTCCGGTAAAGCTGAGCTTTGACGGCGGTGTTCAGACTGAACAGGGTGAAAGCTGGTATCTGTTTGACAGTGTTGATTTTGGAGTGCAGGGAAGTGACCGCATTACGGTTCCTGTATTCCTTTGGGAAACGGATGCAGATTTTTCTTTATGGGAAGGAATCCCCGGTAACGGCGGAATAAAAATCATGGACTGCCACCATCATGCTCCTGTTGTTGCAAATGAATATGCTTCCTGTACATATACGCTGCCGTATCGGCTGTTCGGTGTGCATGACCTTTGCATTTCAACTGCGACCAGTCTTTCTTTGCAGGGATTTGTGTTTGAAAAAAGTGCTAAGGCGTTTGCAAAATTGCGTGCACTGGATTGTAACAGTCTTGTGGGAGACAGTTTTGTCCGGACAGAGGATGCAGTCGAGCAGATTGGCAATAATGTTTCGATTGTGTTTGAACACATGGACTTTGGTGAAAAAGCCGCTTCGTCAATTACCATTTGTGGCCGCTCTCATGTTGATAACACCATACATGTCAGGTTCAGCGGTGCAGAAGGGGATGTGAATAAAATTGTTGCATTCTCCAAAAACGAAAGCTACGAAGAACGGAATTTTACGCTTGACTGTCCGCACGGTCTTAATACCGTAACTTTTGTGTTCCTGCCCGGCAGTAACTTTGACTTTAAATGGTTCAGGTTCAGCTGAGTTTAACACCAGTCGTTTACGATTCGTAAGATTGCAGAGCCAAACCGTTCTGCTTTTACCTGTCCTATGCCGTAGCATCTGCATAACTGGCTTATGGAATGCGGTTTGTGCCTGCTTATGTCCAAAAGTGTTTTGTCTCCAAAGATAACATACGGTGGAATGTTCATTTCATCTGCCAGTTTTCGCCGCCATGCTTTGAGTGCTTTTGCAATATTCTGTTCTGTTTCGTCAGTCTCTGCAATGCGCAACTGTTTAGGTTCAGATGCAATGCCGTATGCACAGATGTCACAGCAGCACTGTCTTTCCTGCGGAATAAATTCCATTTCTCCAAAATACGAAAGCAGCTGTTTTCTGCGGCACTGTGTGCTTTGTGCAAACAGAATCATCTGCTGTAATAAAAATTCTGACTGTGCGGGATTTGCACTGCCTTCAAAAAAGTACTGTATCTTGTGAATGTCTGCAGGGCTGTACAAAAGAAGTGCGCTTGCCGGAAGACCGTCTCTGCCTGCACGTCCAATTTCCTGATAGTACTGTTCGATTGATTTGGGAAGCGAGTAGTGCAGGACAAAACGTACGTCGGGTTTGTTGATTCCCATGCCGAATGCAACGGTTGCGACCATGATATCTGCCTTTCCTTTTATAAACTGATTCTGATTGTGCCGTCTTTCTGCATCGCTTAAGCCTGCGTGGTAAGGAAGTACATTAAAGCGTTTTTTTCTTAGAAAGGTGTATAATTCGTCTACCTGTTTTCTTGAAAAGCAGTAGATAATGCCACTTTCGTCTTTGTGGCGTAAAAGAAATTCAATAACCTGCTGTTCACCGTCGGTCCGCTGTTTTACTTCCAGAAAAATATTTTCACGGTTAAAGCTTGAAACCAGCACTGCGGGATCCTGCATGTCTAAAATCCGTATGATGTCGTTTCTGACCTGAGCGGTTGCAGTTGCAGTAAGCGCAAGACAGACTGTGTGCGGAAACTGCTTCCGTATGTTTGCAATTTCAAGATAGTCGGGTCTGAAGTCATGTCCCCATTCGCTTATGCAGTGGGCTTCGTCTATGGTAATGCAAGAAAGGGTTACTCCTTCGCTGTGCAATAAGTCAGACATTGTCTGTGTATTTAGTTTTTCGGGAGATACATACAGCAGTTTAAGGCTTCCGTCTTTTATGCTGTCTATGGTATTGAAGTACTGCGTTCGGTCAAGCGAAGAATTTAAAAATGCAGCGTTAACTCCTGCTGCATTCAGTTGCGAAACCTGATCTTCCATGAGCGAAATAAGCGGAGAGACAACAACCGTAAGTCCTTTAAGAAGCAGAGCCGGTATCTGATAGCATAACGATTTTCCGCCGCCGGTAGGCATAACGGCAAGTGTGTCGCGACCCTCAAGTACGTTTTGAATTACTTCGCGCTGTAAGGGACGGAATGAGTCGTATCCAAAAACAGTTTTCAGAATCTGTTCTGCATTTGACAGCATGTCATCCTCCTGCATGCATTCTTCTTGCGGACTTTCGAGCAGCATAGCCGTGCGTGCGGCAGTAATGCGGATTGCGTTCAATAAGATAGTATAGCGGACTGAATCCAAAATGTCACCTCTTGCAATTTGTCATACGCTTTGTTATACTGCACCCAGTGAGCCGGTTTGGTGGAATGGTAGACACGACAGACTCAAAATCTGTTGCGCGCGAGCGTGTCTGAGTTCAAGTCTCAGAACCGGTATAACATGCGGACTGTATGTGGTCCGCTTTTTTTATTCCTCAAGAAAATCCCAGTTTAATCCTCCTTCTGTTTTTCGTAAGTCTATTGCTTCTGTCATGTGTTCCGTGCAGATAGTGTCTTTTTCTTCCATGTCAGCGATAGTGCGGGCAAGTTTCAGACAGGAACTTTTTGCGCGTGCAGAAAACGAATATGTTTCTGCTGCTTTTTCTAGTGCATCTTTTGCTCCTTCTGTGCAGGTGCAGAACTGTTCTATCTGTGCAATAGTAAGCTGTGCATTCCGTATGTGCTGTCGTGTCCGCTGCCGGTGTACTGCACTTGCAATCGGTTTACGAAGCTGTTCTGTGGAGACTGTGTATGAACTGTTGCTTTCGGTTTTTGACTGAACATGTATGCGGATATCAATGCGGTCAAGAAGCGGTCCTGAAAACTTTTTCCAGTACTGTTCTATGCTGTGCGAAGAACACAGACATAACTTGTCTTTTGAACCAAATGCTCCGCAGGGGCAGGGGTTTGTTGCCATTAAAAGCTGAAATCGAGACGGATAGGTTGTAGCACGTCCTGCACGGCTTAAGGTAATACTTCCGGTTTCTAACGGAACACGCATCATCTGCAAAACTGAACTGCGGAATTCTGCCGCTTCGTCAAGGAACAGAACTCCGTTGTGCGCAAGTGAAATTTCTCCGGGCATGCAGTGAGATCCTCCTCCGCACAAACCCTCAAGACTTGCGCTCTGGTGAGGCTGTCTGAACGGCGGTGTACGGATGAGTGTTGTTCCCGGCGAAAGTAATCCTGCAATGGAATGAATGCGCGTAACCGATTGTGCTTCCTGAGAAGTCAGTAACGGTAACAGGGTGTAAAACCGCTGCAAGGCAAGTGTCTTTCCGCAGCCCGGTGGTCCGAAGGCAAGCAGATTGTGTCCTCCTGCGGCTGCAATCTGTAATGCGCGTAACAGCTGCTCCTGTCCCTGAATTAAGGCATAATCTTCGGAACTGGAGTATGGTGCAAACTGAACAAGGTCGTCATTCTGATTCTGCTGTTCTGTCTGAGCAGAAAAACAGCTTTCGTCGGTAAGCACTTTAAATGCTTCCCGCAGACTGTCTGCACCAAAAACCTGCATGCCGCTTATTCCGCAGGCTTCTTCTTTGTTTGCATGGGGAATAATACACTTGTGTATTCCTGCTTCAAGGGCGGTAGTGACAGCTGCATAGATTCCCCGTACCGGACGCACGTTTCCGTTCAGCTCAAGTTCTCCCATAACAAGCACCTGTTCATCTGACGGGACTGTGTCTGTCTGAGCACAGGACTGAGCCTGAAGAACTGCCAATGCTACCGCTAAGTCAAAACCGGCACCTTCTTTGCGCAAGTCTGCAGGGGAAAGACTTATGAGTACCCGTTCCGGCGGAAATTCAAACCCGCTGTTTCTGATGGCACTTCTCATGCGTTCCCGCGATTCTTTTACCGCACCGTCAGCAAGACCGACCATATCCACTGCAGGAATTCCCCGGCGGACATCTACATCAACATGAACCAGCGCACCTTCATATCCGAAGGGCGAAAAACTGACTATATTCATCTTTACACCTTCCACTTATGTATATGGCACCGGATTTCAAAAATGACCACAAAACAGGCCGAATTCTGCAAATAGTTGAATTTTATGCCTAAAAAAGGTATCCTAGAGCCATGAGCAACGAGATGAAAAAGGTTGACCAGACGACACTGGAAAATCTGCTGTATCTGTCACGTCTTTCTCCGGAAAGCACTGATATGGAAACCCTGAAAAAACAGGTTGATGAAATTGTCGGTTATTTTGAAATTCTGTCAAAATATGATGACAGCGAAAATCCCTACGATGCATATCCTACGACTCAGGCAGAAAAACTGCGCGAAGATGAAGTTGTTGCAGGACTTGAAATGCACGATGTTAAGAAAGTAAACGAACAGAACTTCCTTGACGGATATTTCCAGGTTCCAAAAGTCCTGGGCGAAGGAGCCTAAGATGTTTTATACAATAGAAGAAGCAGTAAGCGCTCTTAAAGCCGGAACAGTTACCAGTCACGATCTGGTAAAAGAATCCCTTGATACTTTTGAAAATGACCGCACGTCAAAAATTCCGCTGAATGCATTTATCGAAATGTATGACGATGCCCTGTCCCGCGCAGATGATGCAGATAAAGAAATTGCACAGGCACGTTCAGAAAATTCGCTTGACCAGCTGTTTGCTCAAAAGCCGCTTTTAGGTCTTCCGTTTGCAAACAAGGACAACATTTCGGTACGCGGTAAGCGCCTGACCTGTGCGTCAAAAATTCTTGCAGGATATGTTGCTCCGTACAATGCAACCGTTATTGACCGCCTGGTAAATGCAGGTGCAATTCCGCTGGGCCGCTGTAATCAGGATGAATTTGCAATGGGTTCATCTACCGAATATTCAAGCTACGGTCCTACGCGTAACCCCATCAACCGTGAGTATGTTTCCGGCGGTTCTTCCGGTGGTTCTACTGCCGCTGTTGCTGCAAACCAGGCTCTGTTTGGTCTGGGAACAGAAACCGGTGGTTCAGTCCGTCTGCCCGCAAGCTACTGCGGTGTGTATGGACTTAAACCGACATACGGTGTCTTAAGCCGCTGGGGTGTTGTTGCATACGGTTCATCACTTGATCAGGTTGGTATTATCGGCAGAACTCCGCGTGACATTGCAACTCCGTTAAGCGTTATGTGCGGTGTTGATATGTACGATGATACTTCTGCAGATTTACCCGAAGGAAAGTCTCTTTCTACACTGACTGCCTGTTCTGCTGACGAAATAAAAAAACTTCGCATTGCAGTTCCCAAGCAGTTCCTTGAAAGCAAAGGTCTTGATCCTGATGTTGCAAAAGTATTTGAAGATACCCGTGCGTGGTTTGAATCAAAAGGTGCAACTGTTGAAACAGTAGACCTTCCCATACTGGATGCATCAATTGCTTCGTACTATGTTATTGCTCTGTCAGAAGCAGCAAGTAACCTGTCGCGTTTTGACGGCATTCGTTACGGTGCACGAAAAGACAACGGTGAAGGATACGATCAGCTGTATGTTGATACCCGCAGTGAAGGTTTTGGTCCTGAAGTTAAGCGAAGAATTATAATCGGTAACTACGTACTTTCAGAACAGTTCAGCGGAACGACCTACAAAAAAGGTATGAGCGTTCGTGCTCGCATTCAGCGTGAAGTAGCAAAACTGTTTGAAACGTATGATTTAATTCTGTGTCCCACCTGTCCTACTGCAGCATTCAAACTGGGAGAAAAATATGATGACCCGCTGGCAATGTATCTGAGCGATTTGTTCACTACATTTGTTAACCTGTCGCGCATTCCGTCTCTTTCGGTTCCTGCTGGTAGAACTCAGAAGGATAATATGCCGGTTGGCATTCAGTTTGCCGGTGCCATGTTCAGCGAAGCAAAAATTTTACGCATTGCACAGGCATGGGAAGAAGAACACAAGGGATGTGGGATTCCATGCTCACAATGACATCTGGTTTGTAAAACTGTTTAGGAGGATGATATGAAAAAATTTAAGATGATGATGGTTGCTGTTGTATTTGCTTTAGCATGTGGTTCTGCATCTGCTGCAGATTTTGACTGGTCTAAATGCTGGTGCACGTTTGGCGGCGGAATAGAGCAGGGCGATGTAATGTTTTCTGTTGGCGTTGCTCCTTTTTCTCTGCTTGGGTTCCAGAACGGTTATAATTACAGTTATTGGGCAGTTCCCTATTTAGAAGCAAATCTTGATGTTGCAACCTATGTCGGAAAACTGCCGTTTACCTTTGGCGGTTACGCAGGTTTCTTCTGTAACGGAACACATTATACCGATCCTGCAATTAATGATACTTTCTATGGTGCCGTGTATACCGGAGCAGAAGCACTGTATCACATTTCACTGCCGCCTGCAGGACTTGATGTGTACGCAGGTGCACGTGCCGGTGTCCAGATTTATGTTGGAGATGTAAGCGGTGTTTCATTTGACTGGGGTGTTGTTGCTCTGGGTGCACGCTATTTCTTTACAAAGGCATTTGCGGTAAACCTTGAATTTGGTTATCCTAACTGGGTTAAAGCCGGCGTTACCTTTAAGTTCTAATCAAAAAAAATTGTAGAGTTCCTTTGGAGTATTTAAATGATTGATAAATGGGAAATCGTAATTGGATGTGAAATACATACTCAGCTTTTGACTAAGACAAAAGCCTTCTGTGCATGTGAAAACAGATACGGCGGTATGCCTAACACGCGCGTGTGTCCGGTGTGTCTTGGTCTTCCCGGAGCAATGCCCCGTATTTCAAAAGGCTATGTAGAACTTGGTGCAGTTGCAGGACAGGCACTTAACTGTCACATTGCCCGCTTTACCAAGTTTGACCGTAAGCACTATTTTTATCCTGACCTTACCAAAGGTTACCAGATTACGCAGTACGATATTCCGCTGTGCGATAACGGATATGTAGATCTTCCCATGTCAAAGTATCCGAAGGAACAGCAGTTTGGTGCAGAAAAATGCCGCACTAAAAACTTTATTGGTGAAGACTGCATCAGTGCAGACGGAAAATACCGCCGTGTACGCGTTGAACGCATTCACCTTGAAGAAGATGTAGGTAAGTCACTGCACTTACCCGGAAGCCATTCGTATATTGACTACAACCGTTCGGGAACTCCGCTTATAGAAATTGTTACCAAGCCGGATATGACAAGTCCGGAAGAAGCAGCACTCTTTATGGAAACCGTGCAGGAAATTCTGCGCTACGTAAAAGTAACAAACGGTAACCTTGAAGAAGGAAACATGCGCTGTGACGCAAACATCAACCTGAACGTATGGGAAGACGGTAAACTGTATCACACTCCCATCAGCGAAATTAAAAACCTTAACAGCTTTAAGGCAATTCGTGAAGCCTGTACGTATGAAGCTCAGCGTCAGCTTAAAGAGTTCCAGGAAGACAGACAGGAATTTAATCCCGGATTCAAAGTGACTATGGGTTGGGATGAAGAAAAAGGTCAGACAGTTGTTCAGCGTACAAAGAACAGTTTTGTCGATTACCGCTTTGTGGTTGAACCGGACATTAAACCGTTCAGCGTAAGTGAAGAACTGATTAGCCGTGCACTTGGCAAAGTAGGTGAACTTCCCGAAGCAAAACGCACCCGCCTTAAGAAAGAATACGGTCTTTCTGATTTTGATGTTGAAACGCTTACGACAACCCGTGAACTGTCACTGTGGTTTGAAGAAGCAGCAAAAGGCAGCAAAAACGTTAAGAAGGTTGCTAACTGGATTCTTGCAGAATTACTTGCAGTCCTCAACGAAAAGAATCAGACTATAAATGATGTATCCATTACACCGCAGCACATTAGTGCTCTGGTAAACGCAATTGATGAAGGAAAAATCAGCGGGGCCCAGGGTAAGCTGGTGTTTGCAAAGATGCTTGAAACTAACAAAATGCCCGATGTTATTATCAAAGAAGAAGGCATGGAAGTTGTAAGCGACACTGGTGCAATTGATGCAATTATAGATAAAGTTATTGCCGCAAATCCTAAGGCTGTTGAAGATTATAAAGGCGGAAAGACAAATGTCGTCGGATGGCTTACCGGTCAGGTTATGAAAGAAAGCAAAGGTAAAGCTAACCCCAAGATGGCAAGTGAACTGGTAAACAAAAAACTTTCTGCGCTGTAGGTTGTGTGTGCATGAGTGATGTTGCATTTATTGCCGAAGAATTGTTCAAACGCTATGGAACTGTTAAGCGTGCCCGTGGTCCGTTTCTGTATACGGCTAAGGGAGTGCGTCTGACAGATCTGTATCAGGAACATGGTCGTGCCATTTTAGGATGGGATGGCGGTTCTGCATTCACTATGCTTAAGAATACGCTTGCACGGGGAACCGGCGGTTCTTTTTTCACAGACAGTACGTACCGCATGCAAAAAGCAGTGTGCGATCTGTTGGGTGAAGAACGCATTGTTCTTTCGTTTACCGACAAAAAAAAGATGCTTGCCGTTGCGCTCAGCATTGCTCCCGAAAATACATCGTTTTACTTACCGTGGGCTCCTGCAAGTCCTGACTGGTCAACAGTGAGTGCGGTTGCCGTTCAGCCGCCGCTTCCGTGGTCAACTGATATCTGGCTTTTAGCACTTAAGCGCACTCAGTCAACAGAAGCAGCCCTTGCACTTATGAAGCAGAGTGACGCATTGGGAACTGCATGCCTTCCTGCACCCGTACAGGCCGCTGCAACCCGTTCAATCTATAATCTTATAAAAGCACTGCAGGAACGTTCGGAAAAAGACTGGTTTTTGTATGACAAAGTGTTGTGCCGCTACTGGACACGCAAAGGTCCGTATCTGTATCCTGAAGTGAGCAAAGAAACATATACTGATTTTGTACTGCATTGTCTTGACTGTGGTGTAGTGGTAAATCCCAGTTATTCAACAAGCATTGTTCCGTTTGGCGCTAACCCAGGCGTGTTTTCAAAGCTTTCAAAAAATCCCTTTGAAGGAGAGTAGGTATGGCTCATGCTGATTTTATTCTGTACATTGTAAAGCTGGTTCTGGGAGCAGTTTCTGCATTTTGTGCTATTCTTTTGTGGAGTAAAACTCATGACGGGGCTGTAATGTGCATTGTTGCAGGCGTTGTCATTCTGTATGCGGGCGTTATTTATCAGATGCTTCTGGATATGGGATTTGTTCCGCTCAGATCTCCTGAAATCTTTGGGATTTCGATATTTTCTCTGTTTTTTGCCGTTGTTCCTCCGGTTTTGTTTACGATCGGGTTTATGCAGATGATTTTACGGTCTAAACGCTAAAGCCAAAAATCCCTAAAAAATTAAAAGTTGCGTTTTTTGCAAATTGTGCTATAATTTAAATATCTTGTGTATGCAGGATAAAACTAACAGAATTTCGTGCAAGCCATGCGCGGAGTTCAAAGGAGAATTTTATGGCAAAACAGCAAAGAACATGGGGAATCTTCATCATTCAGCTGGCACTCGCAATCTACTTCGTGGTAACTGCACTCTGCCTGTTTGGTGTTGGAAGCTCAATCTCTTCAGAAGAAGTAAAAGCACTCACAAATCTGTTTGGCAGCGCCGCTAAGGTAATCAATATTATCCTTGGTATTCTGCTTGTTGTTTGTGGTTTCTGCTTCCTTATCAAAGCAATCGGAATCGACCTTGCTAAGTTTGATGATGTTATCAAATATGTAACACTGGTTCTGTGGATCATCGTTACCATTGCAGCACTCATTTTCTACAAGAATGACTTCTCTAATGGTGCATGGCTCCACTGGTTCCTGTCACTGGCTAAGAACGCTCTGATCATTGGTGGTATCCTTACCATTAAGAACGGAAAATAAGCCGTCGCTTTTTTAAGCAATAAGGCACTCGTGTTTACGGGTGCCTTTTTTTTGTCTTTTTTACTGAAGGTTTGCGTCAAGAACCGGTTTTAATTCATCAAAGTAATATTTGTCTTCAATCGCTTTTTTTCCGCAGGTATAGCCTATGTGACGGTCTGCCCTTATGGCTTCTCCGTGGTAATCACTTCCTGCGGTAACGCACATGCCCAGCTTATGTGCCATCTGTTCAAACCGTTCCGCTTCTGCCACACGTGCTCCCGGATGCCAGGCTTCCAGCCCCTTAACTCCATGGTCCCGTATGCTGCACATCGTTTCTTCCATGCGGCCCCACGACACATACAGCGAAAGCGGGTGAGCCAGTACTGGAACTCCTCCGCTGGTAACAATTGCCTGTATGGCTGCATCTAAGTCTGCGCCCGTGCGGTCAACATAACAGGGGCGTCCCTTTGCAAAGTAGCGCTCAAAAGCCTGCTGCCGGTGACGGACTATGCCTTTTTCCTGAAGAACTGCTGCAAAATGTGGCCGGCCTATGTTGGGTATGTCAAAGCGTGCCTGAACTTCTTCAAGCGTAATATCTACACCCTGTTCGCGGAGTTTTTGTGCCATCTGGCTGTTCCGTTGGTAACGGGCATCTTTTAAAAACTGAATCAAATCGCTTAGTTTATCGGAAGTGTGCGTTAATCCTAATCCCAGAAGATGAAATTCGCCGCTTGTCCACTGAACCGTTATTTCTATGCCGCCTAAAAATGTAATACCCTGTTTTTCTGCTTCGGTTCGTGCTTCCTGCATTCCTGCAGTTGTATCATGGTCTGTCAGCGCAAGGACTGTCAGTTTTTTTTCTGCTGCATGCTGTACCAGCTGTGCGGGGCTTAATACTCCGTCAGAGGCTGTGGAATGCGTGTGTAAGTCGATCATAAAAGCACTGTACCATAAGTCAGCAAGTTTTTTTACTTTTAATCTGTATGGCTTTAGAAAAAGAGAGTGTTTTGAAAAAAAACAGCATATCGTTGTCTGTTTGTAGCAAAACTTTAAAAAATATGGTACAATAAAGAACAAAGTGTGCCGATATTGAAACTAAGGGAGCTGTAATTATGCCAAAAGTTGTTTCCTATACAAAAGGTTCTATCATTTATTTTGAAGGCGACAAAGATGAGCGCATTTTCATTCTGCAGAAGGGCACGCTCATACTTTCCAGCAAAGACATTGAATCCGATGCTACCATTACCGAGCAGATTAAGACGGGAGAATTTTTCGGTGTAAAGAGTGCTCTGGGACACTTTCCGCGCGAAGAAACAGCAACCGTACTGACCGACACGACCGTTATTTCAATGGGCGTAACAGAGTTTGAACAGATCTTCAGCAAGAACGAGCAGGTTATCCTTAAGATGCTGCGCGTTTTCTCAAGCCAGTTGCGTCAGATTCACAAGAAGACTGAATCAGTTATGAATGATGCCTACAACTTCTCTAACCCTGAGACAGGCATGTTCGATGTTGCACGCTGTTTCTATGAAGCGGAAGAATTCCGTTCTTGTCTTGATGTCTGCGAAAAATTCCTTGCACGTTTCCCCAATTCACCCAATACAAGTGAAGTTGCAAAACTGATGAAGGATGCTTCACTTCACAATGACCGTCAGCGAAAAAATGTTTCTACAGAAGATCCTTCAGCCGCAGCCAGCATGTCAAGCAATGCTCTCCGCATGTTTGATTTGCCGACATTCAAGCGCTTTGCAAAAACCTACGAACCCGGACAGGTTATTATAAGTGAATATGAACCCGGAGACTGTTTCTATCTGATTCAGGCCGGAGAAGTTCAACTGGTAAAATGTGTTAACGGTTCAAATAAAAATCTTGATATTCTTCACCCTGGCGAATTCTTTGGAGAAATGGCAATTCTTGATGATTCACCACGAAGCGCAACCTGTCTTGCAAAATCTTCTGTTGAATGTCTTGAGTTTAACAAAGAAAACTTCCGCCTTCTGGTTACCGGTAACCCGCAGATTGCACTGATTCTGCTTAAGCTGTTCTGTAAACGCATTTATGACCAGAAACGCCGTTTCCGCATTCTGCTTATAAAAGACAAGCCTGCACGTATTGCCGATGTATTCTGTCTGTTTGCAGAAATGAATGCCACTGCAGTAGGTAATGCAGAAGTTTCACTGCGCAAGTTTAATACAACCATTTCTGATGTTGCACACTGGGCTGGTATCTCTGTAGAAGAATGCCGCGATGAACTGAGCAAATTCTCTGAACGCAGAAAGATTGCAATTTACGATAACTATATCGTTGTTAACAACATTAACGATATGCGCCGTATGGTTGACTCTTATTACTCTATGCACGAGATGGACCACCGTCATTAAAATCACATCCATGTGATTTTAATGACACAAGTTTTTGTAAAACAAAAACTTGTCGGACTAATTGTTAAGAGATAGGTTTTTATTCGTAATACAGTTCGCTTTCGAAACTGGTTTCTTTATCACGTTTTCCTGCGATCGTAATTTTTTTGGCTGCTTCGTCGTTGTATGCCCACATGGTAAGCGTGTCGCCTGGCAGTGCTTCGCGTGCGTAGTTTAATCGGTAATCGGTAAAGTTAAGCTTTTGCCATTCGGGTAACAGACAGTCTGTAACAAAGGCACCATAGCGTGCATTGTTTACGTGACCGTTGCAGTCTATGTCGTTGTACAGAATCTTTCGTTCACCAACAACGGTTGCCTGTTCGGGAAGACGTATGCGTCCGGGCATAAGACAGTCATGCTGTTCTTCGCGTTCAGTCGGTTGTCTCAGTTTGAATTCTTCAATGGCAATCAGCTTTCGTTCTTTGGGTTCAACCAGCATCCAGGTGCTCATTCCGCTGACAAGATTTTTATTGGTATCAGTGTCGTTTATTTCGTATGCTCTGCGGAACTGGAATCGTTCTGATTTTTCTTCCCATGTGTTGATGGTGATGTGTTCGTTTTCGTGCGGCATGTCGTGTATTCTGAAAGCAACGCGGCTTACCAGAATAGCGCAGTTGTTTTTGAGTAACATTTCGCGGTCCATTCCCCGCTGTGCAAAGTCATCTACTGCGCAGTCAGAAGTAAGTCTGAGCAGTTCATAAAAACTGAGCCGTTTGGTAACATTACACTGACTGAAATATACTGTTGTTTCGCTGTGGAATTCGTTTGTTCCTTCATCATGCCATTGTCTGAAATTTCTCATAATGTAAGTATAGCACATCTTGACGGGATTGGAAAGAAGGCTCACTGGTGCATGCCGTTGACCAAAACACCCCTTTCTGTTATCATTCTGACATCGTGCCAACTTAGCTCATCCGGTAGAGCAGCTCCCTCGTAAAGAGCAGGTGACCCGTTCAAGTCGGGTAGTTGGCTGTTTTTTTAGATTCTGAGCAAATAGTTCAGAATCTTTTTTTTGCGCTGAAACTAAGTCTGTGTATAAAATTTGAAAATTGTGCTATAATGTCTTATTCATTTTATAGTTTCAGAATTATTTTAAAGTGTCATTATTTGGCACATTTGTGAGATATAATTCTGCTTAGGATGGTAGACATGGCTGATAACAAAAAAGAAACAGAAAGAGCTGAACTCCACCGTACAATCTGGGGAATTGCTAATGACCTTCGTGGCAGTGTAGATGGCTGGGACTTCAAACAGTATGTACTTGGAATGCTCTTTTACAGATA
>CACXCG010000055.1 GCA_902766125.1 uncultured Spirochaetaceae bacterium
GCCAGGTTCCGTAGAAATCATCTTTACCGAAATTACATCCGGTAAACAGCAGTGCGGTAAGTGACAGCAGTACAACAGCAATAAGAGCAGATTTTTTATTCATTTTCATCTCAATACCCCTCAAAAAATAATTTCTTCTATTAAAACAAATAGTTTGTAGAAGTGTAACAAAACGACTAGGCTTTGTCAATTGAAGAATTCTTTGCTTCATTCCATAGAGTGAGCATTTGTTCCAGGGTCTGGGGATTTTCTGACTCTACATGTGTATACCGATTGTAAAATTTCTTAAGGGAACGGCTTAATGCTGCATCGGGAGACACGTTGCATTTTTTGCATACGGCTACCACAGCAAGCAGAAGGTCGCCCAGTTCTTCTTCTATACGCTCAGGATTGTTGCTGTCTAAAACTTCGCTTACTTCCTGCGTTTCTTCACTTACTTTTTTAAGTGCATCCTGTGAAGCGGGCCAGTCAAAACCTTTAGACGCAGCTTTTTTAATATACTTGTAGGCTTTTAAAAGCGGAGGAAACGAATCGGGAACTTCATCCAAGACTGATTTTTTTTCACGGCCTTCAACCGTATGCTTTATCTGATCCCACTGCTGCTTTACCTGCTCTTTTGTATCAAGATACCCTGCATTATCTCCAAACACATGCGGATGGCGCCGCACCAGTTTTTCATGCATTTCGTCTGCAACCTGTGCAAGCGTAAAGTCTCCGCGCAGTTCATACAGGTAAGCCATAAAAATAACATTGTACAGAACATCGCCCAGTTCTTCTTTTGCATGAAGCGCATCATTCTGACCGATTGCATCAACGGCTTCAAATGTTTCTTCAATCAGATATTGCCTCATTGAAAGCGGAGTCTGTTCCCTGTCCCACGGGCAGCCGTTTTTCTGCATAAGGCGCTGTGCCATTTGATACAGACTGAACAGCGCCTCTTTTGTATCACTCATTTTGAAACCTCGGGAATTACTTTCTTTTTGCTCCATTCTTTAAGGAGATTGGAAGGATCTTTTGCAGAAAGCACTTTTGTCAGAAGTTCAGAAGCAGGACCAAACATCTGCGAAAGAAGGATTTTTTCGTCGGAACTAAAGTGTCCCAGCACATACGAAGCAACATTTCCGTCAGTACACTTACCGATTCCGAGCCTGATGCGCCAGAAGTCTGCGGTTCCCAGTTTTTCTTTTGTTGAACGAAGCCCGTTGTGTCCGCCAAGGCCTCCGCCAAACTTTAAGCTTAACGTTCCCGGCGGCAGTTCTATTTCATCATGAATTACCAGCACACGGTCTGGAGTAATTTTAAAAAAATGTGCTGCTTCAGAAATTGCGTCTCCGCTTAAGTTCATGTAAGTAAGCGGCTTTATAAAATGAATCTTACGCTCAACACCAGGCACAATATTTTCTGCGGATGCATACTCTGCCTTAAACTTTGATGACCAGGAAAGTCTGTCTGCAAACGGAAGAGAGTCTGCAAACAGCCAGGGAGCATTATGCCGTGTATCTGCATACTGCTCCCCATAATTACCTAAAAAAGCTACAAGTTCTATCATGCACTCAGTGTAGCACGATTACTTCTTTCGGTTCAAGCGCAGTGAATTTGCAACACAGAGCATCATGACACCGACATCGCCAAAAATTGCAAGCATCATGTTTGTAAGTCCCAGCATGCTCAACACCATGATTGCAACTTTAACACCTAGTGCAAGTATAATGTTCTGCCATACAATGCGCATTGTCTGTTTACTTACTTTTACTGCAAGAGCTACCTTAGACGGCTTGTCATCCATGATTACCACATCAGCAGCTTCTATTGCAGCATCACTTCCGATTCCGCCCATGGCAATGCCGATATCTGCACGCGTTAAAACAGGAGCGTCATTAATTCCGTCACCGACAAAACCAACTGCTTTTTTGTTTTCTTTCTGTGCAATCAGTGTTTCAAGACAGGTAACTTTATCCTGCGGCAAAAGCTGAGCATGAACTTCGTCTATTCCAATGCGTTCTGCAACTGCAGCGGCGGCACTTTCTGTGTCTCCGGTTAAAAGCACGGTCTTTTTTACGCCCTGTTTCTTAAGCAGAGAGACAGCCTGTACTGCATCATCTTTTGCAACATCGCTTATAATGATGTGACCTGCATACACTCCGTCAACGGCAACGTGTACAACAGTTCCGCGGTCATCTTCGTAACAGGGAGTAATTCCCGTAACGCCGGATTCTTCCATAAAGCGCAGAGAACCTGCGATAACCGTCTTTCCTTCAACAACTACACGGACACCGTGACCGCTAATTTCTTCTGCATTTTCCAGACGCAGGTTTTCACAGGCAGCACAGTGATGCACAATTTTTAATGAACGTGAAATAGGATGCTTTGAATAATATTCAGCATGAGTTGCATAGGCAAGCAGCTGGTCAGCAGCAACACGTTCTGCATCTACCGGATGCACGGCAGTTACTTCAAACACACCTTTGGTAAGCGTTCCTGTTTTATCAAATACGGTAACAGACATTTTTGACAAAAGCTCAAGATATGTTGAACCTTTAACCAGCACACCGTTACGGGATGCAAGCCCAATTCCTGCAAAGAAGGTAAGCGGAACGGAGATGACAAGCGCACACGGACAGGAAACCACAAGGAACATAAGTGCACGGTAAATCCAGGTGTTCCATTCAGCCTTGAAAACAAGCGGAGGAAGAACTGCAACTATAAGTGCAAGCAGACAGACCACCGGTGTGTAGACTTTTGAAAAACGAGAAATAAATTTCTGAGCCTTTGCCTTTTTTTCCTGAGCATGTTCAACCAGATCAAGTACGCGGCTTACGGTACTCTGTGCAAACAGTTTGGTAACTTTAATTTCAAGCACACCACTCTGATTTACAGACCCTGCAAAAATCTCTGAACCGACAAGCACTTCGCGGGGAACTGATTCTCCGGTTAAGGCAGAGGTATCTACAAAAGAAGAACCGCTTACGACAACACCGTCAAGTGCAACACGCTCTCCGGGAGCAACACAGATGATTTCATCAACTGCAACAGACTTTGCTTCTACCGCAACCTGTTTTCCGTCACGCAGTACCGTTGCGGTATCGGGACGCACATCCATAAGCTTACGGATAGAACGCTTTGAACGGCCAACTGCTTTACCTTCAAGGAATTCTCCCAGCTGGAATAAAATCATAACGGCAACTGCTTCAGGATACTCTCCCATACAGACAGCACCCACGGTTGCGACCGCCATTAAAAACTCTTCGCCAAAGAATTCTCCGTGCAAAAGATTTTCTACTGCTTCGCGAAGGACGCTTAAGCCAACCAAAAGATATGCTGCAAAATAAAGTGCAAGGCTTACTGCTTTTACATACAAGGCTCCGTTTGCTTCTCCAAACAGGGTAACGGCAAAATCTGAAAGCGGTGCAAACTTTGAAACAAAGAGTGCAAGGGCAAAAAGGACAGCAGAAATGATAATGCGCTGTAACGCAGAAAGACCTTTTCCATGTCCATGCTCATGTTCGTGATGATGGTGATGGCAGCATTCACAGCCGTCGTCGTCATCTTCGTCGTGGTGATGGTGATGCTGATCTTCTGCAATTTCGTCGTGTTCGTGTATAT
This sequence comes from uncultured Spirochaetaceae bacterium, assembly GCA_902766125.1. Taxonomy (GTDB): domain Bacteria; phylum Spirochaetota; class Spirochaetia; order Treponematales; family Treponemataceae; genus Treponema_D. The sequence goes on from CACXCG010000055.1 coordinate 3,604, forward strand.
GTTTACTCATACTAACCTCCTGTCTAATCTTCAAGCACATGCTCAAGACCTATATTGATGATAGAACGCACATGGCTGTCTGCCAGCGAATAAATCTGAGACTGTCCGGAACGTTCGCTTTTTATAAGACCGCTTTTCTTTAACAGTTTAAGCTGCTGGCTTACCGCCGGCTGAGAGACCGTAAGTTTATTTGAAAGTTCGGTAACGTTAAGATTCTGTTCTAAAAGTGCATACAAAATCTTTATGCGCGTAGAGTCACCAAAGTTTTTGAATAATTCTGCAAGTTCGTTGAGGGTAAGTTCACTTACCGTATTTTTCTTTGCCAAACGAAGCCTCCTGATATTCATATATGCTTATATAAGCATATACTTATATACTTATTCTGTCAAGAGGCAATTTTTTTTACAAAAGGGAAATAAGTTCTTTAGCAGAGATACAGACTTTCCATGAACGCTCAATGCTTACTCTGTCAGCGGGAATGCGGTCGGGTATCATAATACAGCGTAATCCTGCACGCCATGCACTTTCTATGCCGCTTTTACTGTCTTCTATTGCAACTGCCAAGTTACAGGCAACGCCAAGATGCTCACAGGCTGTCTGATAAATCTGAGGGGCGGGTTTTGCACGCTTAACTTCATCGCCACAGATACTTACATCAAAATACGAAAACAAACCGCAGCTTTTTAAATTTGCTTCAACTATGTTTCGCGCAGAAGATGAGGCAACCGCAAGTGCATACCCTTTACGTTTCAGATATTCCAGAGCCTCAGGTATACCGCTTTTTACGGGAACTCCATGCTGTGCTTCGTAAGCAAAGGCCCAGTCTGTTGTCTCTTTCCAGAAGGCATTGCCGTTAAACGAAGGACCATAATGCTCTGAAAGGATTTTCATTGCACCCTCTTCGCTCATTCCCAACACCTGCGTATGAACTGCATCAATATCAGAAAGATTCATCTGAAGTGCAACTGCCTGCCACGCTTTTTCATAGACCGCTTCACTGTCAAGCAGCACACCGTCCATATCAAAGACAACAGCGCTTAATGCATTATTCATTTACAAGCTCCGGTAAGCCTAAGTCAGAGGCAACCTGTTTCCAGTCTAAAAACTGAATTGCCCGTATGCCAAGCTTTGCAGCCGCTTCACAATTTTCTTTTCTGTCGTCAATAAACACTGCGTCTTCTGCACTGACCTGTTCTGCACTTAGAATAATATTCCAGAATTCAGGATCGGGTTTTGAAACTCCCATCATAAAAGAAGCGTACATCTGATCAAAATACAGATAATCGCCCCGCTCCATATGATTTGCGTAATGACCTTCGATTGTATTTGTTCCGCAGACAACACGGAAACCTTTTTGCTTAAGCGTTTTAATAATGCGCACAGTTCCTTCGTTTAACACAGGATGAAACAGATAATGCCACCAGTCAACCGTAACTTTTTTTCCCGAGCGTTCAGAAAAAATATTCCAGAATTGTTTTGCAGTAATAACTCCGTCGGAAAGCTGAGAAACTAAATCAGAGCCATCTTTATTTTTACAGAAATCAGAAAACTGCTGCTGGGAAATCTGAAGCAGTTCACACATGCAGGGAACAATGACAGCTGTCGTTGTAACCACTCCCCCCATGTCAAAAATGTACAGCATAAAAACTCCTACTTAATGGTGATGATATCTTTTATCTGAGAGAAAGAAGAAATTTTTTCGATGAACATATCTGCAGTTCCAAAACCGTACGAAGCCCACACAAACGGAACATGAGCCTGTCTGCAGGCATCGCAGTCGCCCTGAGTGTCACCCACATACACAGGAGCACGCAGTCCGTTACGCATACACACCAGCTGAATATTTTCGCTTTTACCTTTACCGGTTTGACCAAAACATTCAAAGTCACGAACATACGGTGCAAGTCCTGTTTTTTCAAGTACCAGTTCAATGTAACCTTTCTGACAGTTTGAAACCACATAAAAATCTATGGAAGGAGAAAGTTCTGCAACTGTTTCTTTTACAGAAGGATACATGATATCAAGCTGATTTTCTTTGAGCGCAATCTGTTCTTCGGTACAGCAGTAAGACATAAGATGTTCACGCTGATCAGCAGGAAGATCCGGCCACAAATCCTGAGCAATGACATCCATTGTTTTTCCGAATTCTTTCTGAAGCATGTCGGCGTTTACTTTGCGCGCATTAAATCCGCTTGCATCAATTGCTTTATTCCATGCAACAGAAACAATACCTGTTGTGTTCCAGATAGTTCCGTCTACGTCAAGGATAATTCCGTCAAATCGAGTTGCTTCTTCCATTCTATTCACCAAGCCTTTGTTTCATATTGCGTATGCGTTCCTGAACATTTTCTTCAGGCGGAACCAGAGAAAAATCACGGACATAACAGCAGTAATCTCCGTTACATAAAAGAATAACGGAAAGATACAGATAGATATCAGATCCCAGTTCATATTCATCTTCAAGGTATTCATCAAAGCCCTTCTGAAAATACAGACGGAATGGAAGTTCATCAAAAGAATGATTCAGCATAACCGGACAATTTGAAAAATACTTATTCAGCATAAGACCTTCACTTACAGAACTTTGTGTTTTTGATGAGGGATACGAATCAAGCTGAGTTTTTATGCAGATTTGAAATGAAGGAAACTGACTCATAAAGATAATTTTATTTTCTGAGTTCATTCCTTCAAGATGATTTTCGTATAAGTTTTCCATTGTATCAGGATAATCCCAGAATTCAATTTCATCTGTTTTTGAACTTACCGGCTGATATTCTAAAAACTTCGGACTTGAAGAAAGAAACATGCCTACACCAAAATAATACCAGTCGTCTTCTTTTTCTGCATACTTGTTGGCACAGTCAACAAGATACACATCAAAATCTTTGCAGCGGACATTTATCATCACGGGCGAAGAAACTGCAGTTCCTAACACATCGTTTTCCGCAACACGAGCACCACGCAAACCATTCTGCACAGAAAGCTGAAGTCCAGAAAGA
>CACXCG010000056.1 GCA_902766125.1 uncultured Spirochaetaceae bacterium
AGAAATCACTGCTGCTTCTACAATCAACGCTGCAGAAGTTGGTAAGATTCGCCGTGACCCATTTGCTATTCTCCCATTCTGTGGATACAACATGGGCGACTACTTCCAGCACTGGATTGACGTTGGCGCAAAAGCTGATCAGGACAAACTACCTAAGATCTTCTATGTTAACTGGTTCCGCAAGGACGACAACAACAAGGATCTGCCCGGCGGATTTATGTGGCCTGGTTACGGCGACAACAGCCGTGTACTGGCATGGATCTTCGACCGCTGTGACGGAAAAGACAACTATGTTGACACACCCATTGGATTTATGCCTAAAGAAGGTGCACTCAACACAGAAGGTCTCGCTGACTACTACAAGAAGACACTGCCCGAAATTCTCAAGGTTGACGTTGAAGGATGGAAGAAGGAAATCAAGGATATCCGCGAGAACCACTATCCCAAATTCGGCAGCCACCTTCCCAAGGAATTGTCAGCATGTCTCGATGACCTTGAGAAGCGCTTAAACGCTTAGTTAAGGCTAAGTCAAAATGACAGAAAGTCCCGTCGAAAGGCGGGACTTTTTTTGTTTACAGCATACTCTTTCAAAACGGATTGTTCTGTATATAGCTGATTCTCTCAGTTACGTCTTCCTTAAAATTCTGAACAAAGGCATTGAAGACATTGTAGTTCCACCGCTGTCCATCCAATTGCGCAGAGGCAGCAAGATACGACTTTACCTCATCTATGTTTTGGGAAACCGCAGAAACAGAAATCTCTGTGGCAAGTTCATTGACTTTTTGAGTAAACGCGGGAATGGTAAACAGGGCATCGTAATACAGCACATCCTGTTCTATAAGCGGAGTTCCATCAGGATTAAAACCGCCGTTATCAAAATCCCACACAGGACCTGCCTTCAGTATGCCTGTATCATGCCGTAAGGTAACATAACAGCTTCGCGAGTCAAGAAAATCTCTGTTGTACAGTATCTCATTTACCAGATACAATTGCGCAAAGGAATGTATATCAATGTAATCAGCATAAGAATCATCAACAAAATCACCTGCATATAAAATGCTTTCTATCTGATCAATACGGTTTTTAAGCCACAGAACTTTTTCTTCTGTCATGGCATCATCATTTTTAACCATGTACGGAAAGTCTTTTATTCCAGAATGGAACTTCCACAGTTCATCATAATTCTTATCAATTTCTAACAGGAAATCATTTTCTTTATCAATGTTCACCCGGGAAGAATCAACTTTGATTGCTTCTCCAAGCCAGTACAAACCCACATAGTTTCCGTTAAGCACAAGGTTTACAAACTGACCGCGGACCGTATAATCCATGCCCAGACATTCGCTTAAATAAAATGCCGTAATATTTTTCATAAAGGATTTATCGCAATAGTTTGCAATAAGCACCCATCGTTTATGACGGGGCATTCCGCACACAGATTTTTTTGCTTCAAACTTGAGTGCATACGGTCGCTTGGGCTGCTTCCAGGTGTAGTTTCCTCTTCCGCGGATCTGCACCGCTGTATCTTCAAAATTCCAGTCGTCCTCAGAAGCATGCGAAATGGAAATACTTGCAGAAATCCAGTCTTCTTTGTTTAGAATTCGTTCATTGTTTTGCGTCTGAATGCAGACGACAGGAAGTCCCGCCTGGGCAAGCGTTTCATCGCTTACCACATACGGTTTATACATTGCACCGCTGTTATCCAGAGTCTGCACCTCATACGTACAGGCAGAAAAAACAAACACCGCACACACGCAGAGAAAAAGTGATTTATGACAATCGCGTACACACATATCAACTATAAGTAGAAACTATTATTCCTCAGGAATAAATTCAACCTTCGTTATCTTTTTTCTATCTGACCATTCCCAAGCGCATGACTGGGTATTATACCACCAGAATGATATAGTTAACCTGTCCTGTGCATTAATTTCCAGTACTGCACAAGCGATGATGATTTTACGCACTCTTCATCTTCTTTTTCCACACCACAATCATAAAGATGACCGACAGGGTTACGGAAGCAACTTCTGCGATGGGGAAGGCAAACCACACATTGCGTACGACATTTGTCTGCGCTAAAAGCCATGCGGCGGGTAACAGCACTACCAGCTGACGGGCAAACGAAACAATCATACTGTACACGGCACTGCTGAATGCCTGGAATACCGACGAAAGGGTTATGGCAATACCGGCTCCCACAAAACTTGAAGCAATAATGCGTAAGGCAGGAATTCCAATTTCAAGCATCTGTGCATCGGCATTATACAGTGCCAGAAGCTGAGCGGGAAACAGTTCAAACACAAGGCAGCCGACTGCCATCATAATCACTCCGTAGAGCATACCGGTTTTTATGGTCTGAACAATGCGTTCTTTTTTTCCGGCTCCGTAATTGTATGCAATAATGGGAACCAGTCCGTTATTCAGTCCGAACACGGGCATAAACAGAATGCTGTTGATTTTAAAATACACACCGTACAGCGTTACTGCCACCATGCTGAACGTCCTCAGAATAAGGTTCATTGCATACGTAGTAATTGACGTAACGGAATTGAGCAGGATGGTCGGAATTGCAACGGCGTAAATCTGCTTTATGGTTTCCCACTCCGGTCTGAATGATTTCCACTTAAACCTTACTTCGTGATTTTTTTTGACATTGCAGTACAAAGAAATTCCCATGCTTAAAAACTGACCGATGACGGTTGCTACAGCGGCACCGGTCATTCCTAAGCCTTTAAACGGTCCTATTCCAAAAATCAAAAGCGGGTCAAGAATACAGTTGCACACTGCTCCGCTTGCCTGAGAAATCATGGTGTATTTGGTAAGCCCCGTACTCTGAAGGATTTTATCCTGCATGACTACCTGAAACAGTGCAAACGAAGCAAACACAACAACATTCAGATACTGCATGCCGTATTCAATAATTTCTTCATCTGTAGTTTGAGACGCAAGATACGGCCGCAGAACAAACAGTCCCAGAATAAAAAAGGCAACAAAGTTACAGACTGCAAGAAAGATTCCGTTAGAGGCAGCCTTATCAACTGCTTCAAAATCTTTTTTTCCCAGACGGGTTGAAAGCAGTGCATTAACACCAACCGACGTACCAATTCCGACGGCTATCATCAGGTTCTGAATGGGGAACGCAAGCGAAATGGCTGTCAGAGCTTTATCTGAATACTGGGCTACAAACGCACTGTCAACGATATTGTAAAGCGCCATAACCAGCATGGACACCATCATGGGAAGCGAAATATTAAGAATCAACTTGGGAACAGGCATAATGCCCATTTTGTTTTCTGTCATGCGGGGGATTATAGTAAGAATAAATGATTAAGTCAAACACACCGTGTGTTTAATAGCTTACGGTCTGAAACATTTCAAAGATGTCAAAATCTGAAGGATTTGCAGTCCACAGTTCAGAGACGCCGCTTTCTGCAAACGCTGCTGCCATGTGTGTGTCCTGTATGCGTTTTCTGCCAAGCTTATACATATTAGTCCACAGTAGAGCTCTTTGCAGTGAAGTTTCCGTGGGGAATACAACTTTAATGCGCTCCTGATCTATCCAGAACCAGCTTCGCTCTACCGCCTGTTCCATTGTTAACGGAGAGTTAAATCTGCGTGAATCGGTAATGACGTGCTGAAATTCCAGAAATGACTGATTGTATATAGAAAGTTCTGTGTGCTTTTCTGCACGCCACTTTTCAAACAGCGCCACCGCTCCTGCGTGACGGGGGGACTCACTCAGTTCCAGATCAATTAAAAACGTGGTGTCTATTCCGATCAAAAGGCACTCCCCAGAAGTTCATCCTGATAGTCTTTTGAAATCCAGTCTGAGGCTCCGGGAACCAGTCCTCCTAACGAAAGCGGTTTCCAGTCATCGAGCGACTGCGCAGGCTTATTATGATTTTCTAAGTATTCGTCCATTGCGTCACGCACCAGCTCTGCCGCCTTACGGTTTTGCCGTGCTGCCATCTGCTGAAACTTGAGATACATTAATTCGTTAAAATAAACCGTTACCGGCTTCATTCGTGATACTGATACTGCTGCTGCCATGGTTTTAATATACATATACAATATATGTATGTAAAGTGAATTTTATGCAACATAACAATGCGCAAAACGCAACAAATCGCATCACCGGGAAAAATTCCGCAGAGAAAAGCAAAATATCGGGCTGAAATCCGCAGAAAAAGGCTGAATTCTTACTTAATTTATTCTTAATTTTTTACAGTTTACTTACATGCAACAAACACAATGAAAAACTATCACTTGCATTTATCGTCATATTAGAGTAGTATAAGAACGTTAGAAAACGTTCAGCCACACTCCGTATGTGAATGTGACAACAAATTACTATATAAAGGGGTTTTACCATGAGCGAAAGAGAAGAATGGAAAGGCTTTAAAACAGGACGCCTTTGGCAGGACGAAGTAAACGTCCGCGAATTCATTCAGATGAACTACACTCCGTACGACGGAGATGCAAGCTTCCTCGAAGGACCGACAGACGCAACCAACAAGCTGTTTGCCGAATTACAGAAGCTGCAGAAGGCTGAGCACGACAAGAAGTCTACTGGCCTTGACGGAAAGGAACGCAGTGGTGTTCTTGATCTTGACACTGACATTGTAACAGGCCTTACCTCTCATCAGCCCGGATATATCTGTGCTGACGGAAAAAATCTGGAACAGGTTGTTGGTCTTCAGACAGACAAACCGCTCAAGAGAGCTTTCATGCCGTTTGGTGGAATCCGTATGGCAGAACAGAGCTGCGAAATGTACGGTTACAAACCCAACGCAGAACTGCACAAAATCTTTACTGACTATCACAAGACTCACTCAGATGCAGTATTCCAGGTATACACTCCCGAAATCCGCAAGGCACGCTCAAGCCACATTCTTACCGGTTTGCCCGATACCTATGGACGCGGACGCATTGTAGGTGACTACCGCCGTATTGCACTGTACGGTATTGATTTCCTGATTCAGCAGAAACAGAAAGACTTTGCAAACATCGGTGACGGAACCATGACCGACGATGTTATCCGTCTGCGCGAAGAAGTTGCAGAACAGATCAAAGCCCTGAACCAGATGAAAGAAATGGCTGCTATGTACGGCTTTGATATTTCTAAGCCTGCAAAGAATGCAAAAGAAGCATTCCAGTGGCTGTACTTCGGTTACCTGGCTGCTATCAAGACACAGAACGGTGCAGCTATGTCTGTTGGTCGTATTGCAACCTTCCTCGACATCTACATCGAACGCGACCTCAAGAACGGTACTCTTAACGAAAAACAGGCACAGGAACTGGTTGACCACATGGTTATGAAGTTCCGCATGGTACGTTTTGCACGCATCGAATCATACAACCAGCTGTTCTCTGGAGATCCTATCTGGGCTACTCTGGAAGTTGCAGGTCTGGGACAGGACGGACGCTCTATGGTTACAAAGAACGACTACCGCTTCCTGCACACTCTGGAAAACATGGGTCCCTCTCCCGAGCCCAACATCACCGTTCTCTACTCAAAGAGACTGCCCGATAACTTCCGCAAGTACGCGGCAAAAATTTCTATCGACACCTCTTCAATCCAGTA
>CACXCG010000057.1 GCA_902766125.1 uncultured Spirochaetaceae bacterium
TCTAACTTAGGTCAGTAGCTCAGCTGGTAGAGTCCCGGTCTCCAAAACCGGTTGTCGCGGGTTCGAGTCCTGCCTGGCCTGTACCTTTTGGTTTGAGGATAAAAAGATGAAGTTTTTTCAGTTTTGTAAAGAATGTGTTGCAGAGCTCCGCAAAGTAGTGTGGCCTTCACGTTCTCATGTTCTTTCCTCAGTAGGAGTCGTTCTCGTTTCAACATTGGTGGCTGCTGCAGTTTTAGGTCTTCTTGACTGGGCATTTACCACTGGTCTTCGCTTTATTTTCTAGAAACGGAGTGTTCCATGGCAAAGAACTGGTACATCCTTCATACGTACACCGGATATGAAGCAAAAATTGAACGCACATTGCACAAACTGCTTGATGCAGGCGATATTGATTCTGCTATCGTAACCGATGTAAAAGTTCCTACCGAAGAAGTTGTAGAAATTCGTAATGGTAAAAAGCATTCTCGCACCAGCAAGATTCTTCCCGGATACATCATGCTTGAAATGGATTTGCCTCAGCTGGGATGGAAACCTACCTGTTCTGCAATTCGCCGTATTCAGGGTGTAACTGGTTTTGTAGGAACAAATCCTTCTGATCGTCCGCGCCCCATCAGTACAGATGAAGCAAAAAAACTTCTGTTTGCCGCTGGTGAACTTAAGGGTGAGAAATCAGTGCATATTAAACAGAGCTTTGATGTTGGTGATCAGGTTAAAATTACTGACGGACCGCTTGCATCTTACACTGGTACTGTTGAAGAAGTTAACTCAGAACGCAATAAACTGCGCATTAATGTTCAGATCTTTGGCCGCGAAACACCGGTTGAAGTTGATCTGCTTCAGGTAGAAAAAGTCTAAGTTCTACCATTCTTGTTATTTGATAAAAGACAGGCTTTTGCCTGACTTTATTTTGGGAGAGGTACATGTCCGTTGGACCCCGGTACTTCGCTAGGAAAAGGAAACGCATCTGCAATTACCTTTATCCACACCAACGTAAGGAGATACATTATGGCCACAAAGAAGGTTACGGCTGTCATCAAACTGCAGTGCCCTGCAGGAAGCGCGACACCGGCACCGCCAATCGGACCTGCTCTTGGACCTCACGGAGTTTCTGCACCTAAGTTCGTACAGGAATTCAATGACCGCACAAAGAGCATGGAAAAGGGACTTATCATCCCTGTTGTCATCACTGTCTATCAGGACAAATCGTACACATTTATCCTTAAGACTCCGCCTGCAGCTGTTCTTATCAAGAAAGCAGCCGGAATTCCTAAGGGTGCTGCAAACCCCCTGCGCGACAAAGTAGGAAAGCTTTCTCAGAAAAGCCTTACTGAAATTGCAACGCAGAAACTTCCCGACCTTAACGCAAACGATGTTGAGGCTGCGAAGAAAATCATCGCCGGTACTGCACGCAGCATGGGCGTAGAAGTGGAGGCTAACTAATGAAGCACGGAAAGAAATACAATGAAATGCTTAAGAAGTATGACCCTTCCAAAAAGTACGATGTTGCTGAAGCTTGCAAACTGGTAAAAGACCTGCACTATGCAAAGTTCGACGAAACTGTTGAACTGTCAATTTCTCTTAAACTGGGAAAGAACCAGACTGTACGCGATACACTCGTGTTCCCCCATCAGTTTACCGGTGAAAAACGTGTTCTGGTATTCTGTAAGGAAGAACGCGTAAAGGAAGCTCTTGACGCTGGTGCTACATACGCTGGTGCTGCTGAATACATCGAAAAGGTAAAGGGCGGCTGGACAGAATTTGATGTTGCAGTTGCTACTCCCGACATGATGAAAGACGTAGGCCGCTTAGGTATGGTTCTGGGACGCAAAGGTCTTATGCCTAACCCCAAGACAGGTACTGTTACTCCTGATATCGCAAATGCAGTTGCAGAACTCAAGAAGGGACGCACTGAATTCCGCGCTGACAAGGGTGGCGTTATTCACATTCCCGTCGGAAAAGTTTCTATGTCAGAAAATGATACCGTTGAAAACATCAACGCATTCCTGACTGAACTGAACCGCAAGAAGCCGATTGATGCAAAAGCTGGATTTATCCGCTCTGTATCAGTAAGCTCAACCATGGGCCCCGGCATCTGGATTGATTACAAGGAGGAAGCATAATGGCAGTCGTTGCAAAAAAGCTTCAGCCCGCTAAGACAGCAGCTATCGAAGAAGCCAAGAAAATTCTTGGTGAATATGCAAACTATGTGTTTGTGGATTATCGTGGATTGACAGTAGAGCAGATTACAAAACTTCGTGATCAGCTCCGCGAAAAGGGTTCACAGCTCAAGGTATTCAAGAACAACTTTGCACGTGTTGCATTTGAAGAAATGCAGAACACTCAGGTTGCAGAATATCTTTCTGGACCTACCGCAATCGCAATGATTAAAGAGGATGCTAACGAATCTGCAAAGGTTCTGTTCGACTTCATCAAAGATGCTCCTACACTCGCAGTAAAGGGTGCATGGGTTGACGGTGAACTGTATGATCAGGCTAAGATTGAAGCACTCTCTAAGCTGCCTGGAAAGAAACAGCTTATCGCTATGCTTATGTCTGCAATCAACGGACCTGCACGCAAACTTGCTGGTACCTTGCAGGCTTACGTCGAAAAGCTGGAAAAGGAAGGTGCAAGCGCTTAAGCTTGTGTCTTGAACAATGTACACAAACCTGTGGTTAGGCTTCGATGTGCTGATTACTATCCACAGATAACATGGATGCGGGTTTCGGAAAACGGTATGTTTTTTGCCGCACCAAATAAAACGCCATTCAAAGATAATGGCAGGAGAAGACAATTATGGCACTTTCAAATGATGAAATTCTTGAAGCAATCGCTAACATGACCGTTCAGCAGGCTGCTGACCTGGTAAAAGCTATGGAGGAGAAATTCGGCGTTTCTGCTGCTGCTCCTGTAGCTGTTGCTGCTGCACCTGGCGCTGCTGGTGGAGCTGCTGAAGAGCAGACAGAGTTCACTGTATCTCTGGACAAGGTTGCTGCAGATAAGAAAATTGCAGTTATCAAGGCTGTTCGCACTATCACTGGTCTTGGTCTTGCAGAAGCAAAAGCTCTGGTTGAAGGCGCACCGAAAGTACTCAAAGAAGGTGTTTCTAAGGCTGATGCTGACAAGATCATCGAAGATATCAAGGCTGCTGGTGGAGAAGCAAGCAAAAAATAAGCGAAGCTTATTTTTTGCTTAACCGCAACTCAACGAAGTTGAGTTGCGGCACTCGCTTAGCGTTAGAGTTTTATTAAACTATCTGAAACCTCAGTTGTACGACTGGGGTTTTAGTCGTCAAAAGAGCAGGGGGTGATGCAGGCCTGTTTTTTGACGCAAAATAAAATGCTGCGTCCCGGAAATGAGACTGCCGGTAACGGCTACGGTTCTCGTGCTGAGCAAAGGTTTTGCTTGTAGCGGTGCCGTGTGACCGAGGTTTCTGCATGATGCTGTACACAGACAGCAGCGTGCGCCATCGCTAGGGGTAACGATGTACGCAAAGACAAAAAAAATCGAGCGTCAGTATTTCGGCAAAGAAATTAAAGATTTCATGGAACTGCCGAACCTGATCGACATCCAGCTTTCATCTTACGAAAGCTTCATTCAGAAAGAGCGACTTGAAAACAAACAGCCGCTTCTTAACCAGGGCCTGCAGGAAGTATTCACTTCTACCTTCCCGATTGAAAGTCCTAACGGCGACATGACGCTGGAATATGAGTTCTACGAACTTGACGAAGAGAACATCAAATTCAGCGAACTGGACTGCAAGAAAAAAGGACTTACCTATGCCGTACCGCTTAAGGCACGCATCAATCTGATTTTCAAAGAGCAGGGCGCAATCCTTCAGAAAGACATTTACATGGGCGACATTCCGCTTATGACCGACCGTGGTACCTTTATCATTAACGGTGCAGAACGCGTTGTCGTAAGCCAGATTCACCGTTCGCCTGGCGTTATTTTCTGCCACGATAAGGGTGTATATTCAAGCCGCATCATTCCGTACCGCGGATCATGGCTCGAGTTTGAAATTGACCAGAAAAAAGATCTTATCTTTGCAAAGATAGACCGCAAGAAGAAAATCTTAGGCACCATTTTCCTGCGTGCACTGGGATACTCTACCCGCGAAGAAATTATCAACTGCTTCTACAAAACCGAAAAAGCAACGGTTTCTGCAGCAGCAACAAAGCGTGATGATCTTGTTAACAAAGTACTTGCAGAAGGAGTCTATGTAACAGACAAAGATTCCGGCGAACAGAAAAAACTGTTCCGTGCAGGTGACAAACTGCATCCGCATGACATTGATGACTTGATTGCAAACGGTGTAAAAGAAATTACCGTCATCAAGTTCAATACAAAGAAAAAGCCCGACAGCAAAGACGAAATCAACGAGTCACTTGACAGCGAAATGATCGTCAACTGTTTCGAGCGCGAAGAAATTCTTTTCTCTAAAGACGGAATTGAAAATCCTGATGAACCCACCAAGGAAGACTGTCTTGCAAAAGTATATTCTGTACTTATGCCTGGCGAGCCTATCACTGTGGAAACAGCAGAAAAAGATTTGACTTCTATGTTCTTCAGCCAGCGCCGCTATGACTTGGGTCGTGTTGGTCGCTACAAGCTGAACAAAAAATTCGGTTATTCCGATGACGTTGAAGACCTGACTCTTATCAAAGACGATATCATCAACACCATGCGCCACTTGATTGAAGTGTACATTGGTGATGAACCCCTTGATGATATTGACCACCTTGGTAACCGCCGCGTCCGCTCAGTCGGAGAACTTCTTACTAACGAATTTAACAAAGCGTTTGCCCGCATGGAACGCATTGCAAAAGATCGCATGAACCTTAAGGAAACAGAAACTCTTAAGCCGCAGGATCTTATTTCAATCAAACCGATTGTTGCCTGTGTCAAAGAGTTCTTTGGTTCGTCACAGCTGTCACAGTTCATGGATCAGTGTAACCCGCTTGCAGAACTGACACACAAACGCCGTCTGTCTGCTTTGGGTTCTGGTGGTCTGTCACGTGACCGCGCAGGTTTCGAAGTTCGTGACGTTCACTACACACACTATGGACGCATGTGTCCTATCGAAACTCCTGAAGGTCCGAACATCGGTCTTATTGTTTCGCTTGCTATCTTTACCCGCGTAAACGAATACGGATTCCTTGAAGAGCCGTACCGCAAAGTGGTTAACGGAAAGGCAACTGGTGATGTTGATTACCTTGCTGCAATGGATGAAGACAAATACTTCATCGGTCAGGTAACCGAAGGAATGAAATCTGACGGTTCATTCCCCACTGATCTGGTTTCTTGCCGTCACCGCGGAGACTATTCAAGCCGTTCTGCAAAAGACATTCAGTACATGGATGTGTCACCGCGTCAGGTTATTTCGGTTTCTGCTTCTCTTGTTCCGTTCCTGGAGCATGACGATGCTAACCGTGCATTGATGGGTTGTAACATGCAGCGTCAGGCAGTTCCGCTTTTATTCCCCGAGCCTCCTCATGTTGGTACCGGTATGGAACAGAAGACCGCTTACGATTCTGGTGTTCTGGTTAAGGCAAAACGCGACGGTGAAGTTATCTGGGTTGAAAGTGACCTGATTAAGATTAAGCCGAAAGGAAAGCCGAACGAGATTGATGAATATCCGCTTTTGAAATATCAGCGCACCAACAGCGACACCTGTAACCACCAGCGCCCCACCGTTCAGGTTGGCGAAAAGGTTTCTAAGGGTGATGTTATTGCTGACGGTCCCGCAACTTTCAACGGCGAACTTTCTCTGGGACGCAATATTCTGGTTGGATTTGTTCCGTGGAACGGATACAACTATGAGGATGCTGTTCTTATCAGTCAGCGTGTTCTCAAAGAAGATATGTACACATCAGTTCATATCCATGAGTTCCAGACAGAAATCCGCGAGACAAAACTTGGTCCCGAAAAGATTACCCGCGATGTTCCCAATACATCAGAAAAAGCACTGGATAATCTTGACGCAGAAGGTATTGTCCGCATTGGTGCAAAAGTTCGTTCCGGCGATATTCTGGTTGGAAAAGTTACCCCTAAGAGCGAAACAGAAACAACTCCTGAGTTCAAACTGCTTAATTCAATCTTCGGTGAAAAAGCAAAAGAAGTCCGCGATACCTCTCTGCATGTTCCGCACGGAGTTCAGGGTATTGTCATTGACATTCAGCGTCTGAAGCGCACAGAAGGCGATGACCTTAACCCAGGTGTAGATGAAGTTGTAAAAGTTCTTATTGCAGACAAGCGTAAGCTGTGTGAAGGCGACAAGATGGCAGGTCGTCACGGTAACAAGGGTGTTGTTGCACGCATCCTTCCGATTGAAGACATGCCGTACCTGGAAGATGGTACTCCTCTTGATGTTTGTCTTAACCCGCTTGGTGTTCCGTCTCGTATGAACATCGGACAGATTATGGAAAGCGAACTGGGTATGGCAGGACGCGTGCTGAACGAGTACTACAACTCTCCGGCATTCCAGACACCCAGTCAGGAACAGATTGCAGAAAAGCTCAAGAAAGCTGGTTTGAGCCCCGACTGTAAACAGATTGTACATGACGGCTTTACCGGTGAACCTTTTGTCAATCCGATCTTCGTTGGTGTAATTTACTTTATGAAACTGCATCACCTGGTTGATGACAAAATGCACGCTCGTTCAACTGGTCCCTATTCTCTGGTTACGCAGCAGCCTCTGGGTGGTAAAGCTCAGTTTGGTGGTCAGCGTCTTGGAGAAATGGAAGTTTGGGCACTTGAAGCATACGGTGCTGCAAACACACTGCAGGAAATGATGACCATTAAGTCTGATGATATGAATGGCCGTTCAGAAGTGTACAAGTCTATCGTTAAGGGTGATCCTACTGCACCGATTGGTGTTCCGGAATCATTCAACGTTCTGGTACAGGAACTGCGTGGTCTGGCACTTGACTTTACTATCTACGATGACAAGGGTAAACAGATTGCCCTTACCGAACGTGACCGCGAACTGATTAAGGAAAGTGGTTCCGGCTTCAAGAAGGAGGACGAAAATGCGTGATGTTCAGGATATCCAGGATATTCAGGATTTTGCATCTCTCAAAATAAAGCTTGCTTCTCCCGATGACATTCGCAAATGGTCATACGGTGAAGTTAAAAAGCCCGAGACAATCAACTACCGCACGCTTCGTCCGGAGCGCGACGGTCTGTTCTGTGAAAAGATTTTCGGTACCACCAAAGAGTGGGAATGTTACTGCGGTAAGTTTAAGAGCATCCGTTACAAGGGTGTTATCTGTGACCGCTGTGGTGTTGAAGTTACTCACTTTAAGGTACGCCGCGAACGCACCGGTCACATTGAACTGGCAGCTCCGGTAAGCCACATCTGGTATTACCGCACTGTACCAAGCCGCATGGGTAAACTGCTGGATCTTCCTGTTGGAAGCCTGCGCTCAGTCCTGTACTACGAAAAGTACATCGTTATTGATCCGGGTGAAACCGACCTTGAAAAGATGCAGCTTCTTACCGAAGACGAATATCTTCAGGCACAGGAACGCTATGGCGGAGCATTTACCGCCAGCATGGGTGCTGAAGCAATCAAGACACTGCTTGAAAACCTTGACCTTGATGCACTTGCAGCAGAACTGCGTGCAAAGATGATTGAAAAAGGTCCCAAGAGCGACAAGAACTTACTGCGCCGTATTGAAATCGTAGAAAACTTCCGCTCTTCTGGAAACAAGGCAAGCTGGATGATTCTTGACGTAATCCCCGTTATTCCGCCGGATCTTCGTCCTATGGTTCAGCTTGACGGTGGCCGCTTTGCAACTTCAGACTTGAATGATCTGTATCGTCGTGTTATTAACCGCAACAACCGTCTGCGCCGTCTGCAGGGGCTGTCTGCTCCCGATATCATCATCCGCAACGAAAAGCGCATGCTGCAGGAAGCAATTGACGCTCTGTTTGACAACAATAAACGTAAGCGTGTTGTAAAGGGTTCAGGTAACCGCCCGCTCAAATCAATCAGCGATATGCTTAAAGGTAAGCAGGGTCGTTTCCGCCAGAACCTGCTGGGTAAACGTGTTGACTACTCTGGACGTTCAGTTATCGTCGTTGGTCCTGAATTAAAGCTGTGGCAGTGCGGTCTTCCTACAAAGATGGCTCTTGAACTGTTTAAGCCGTTCATCATGAAAAAACTGGTGGACAAGGGCGTTGTATACAACATCAAAAAAGCAAAGATGCTGGTTGAAGGTGAAGCACCTGAAGTATTTGCAATTCTTGATGAAGTTGTGCGCGAACATCCCGTTATGCTTAACCGTGCTCCTACACTGCACCGTCTGGGTATTCAGGCATTTGAACCCGTACTGGTTCAGGGTAAAGCACTGAAACTGCACCCGCTTGCATGTAAGGCATTCAACGCTGACTTCGACGGTGACCAGATGGCTATTCACGTGCCGCTGACTCAGGCTGCTCAGATGGAATGCTGGGACCTGATGCTTTCTGCACGCAACCTGCTTGACCCCGCTAACGGTAACACAATCGTAGCTCCGTCTCAGGACATGGTTCTTGGTATCTACTATATGACAAGCATTAAACCCAATGCTAAGGGAACCGGCAAACTGTTCAGCTCACCCGATGAAGTCCGCATGGCAGCTTCTACCGGTGCAATTGAATGGCAGGCACAGATTAAGATTCACAAGTCAGTGCTGGGTAAACCCGTTCACGCAGACAAAGAACCTGAAAACAAATATCTGCTTACTTCTGCAGGACGTCTTGCTTTCAACGAAGCAATGCCTGATGAAGTAGAGTTCTATAACGAACAGATGGGCGACAAAAAGCTTAAGGCAATGATTGAGGAAGTCTATCACACTAAGGGTGCATGGCTTACCATTCAGATGCTGGATGCTATCAAAGCCTGCGGATACAAGAATGCAACGTTCTACGGAGCAACGCTTTCTATGGACGACATTATTGTTCCGGAAGAAAAGACAGAGATGGTTGAAAAGGCAAATGCTGAAGTAGCAAAGATTGTTAATCAGTATTCTAACTCTCTTATTACTGCAGATGAACGCTATAAGCGCGTAACCGAAATCTGGGAACGCACAGACAAAGAACTGTCAGACAAGATGATGGAGAATCTGGAAAAAGATAAGGACGGATTCAACACCTTCTACATGATGGCTATTTCTGGTGCTCGTGGTTCTAAGAAACAGATTTCTCAGCTGGCTGCAATGCGCGGTTTGATGCAGAAGCCTAACGGTGACATTATTGAACTTCCTATTAAGGCAAACTTTAAGGAAGGTCTTTCGGTTATCGAATTCTTTATCTCAACCAACGGTTGTCGTAAGGGTCTGTCGGATACCGCTCTTAAGACTGCAGACGCAGGTTACATGACACGCCGCCTGGTAGACGTAGCTCAGGATGTTGTTATCAACGAAGAAGACTGCGGTACTATCAACGGTATTGACTACACTGCAATCAAAGACGGTGAAACTATTGTTGAATCTCTGGCATCACGCATTGCCGGTCACTATTCAATCGAACGCGTACTTGATCCTGTTTCAGGAGAACTTCTGTGCGACGTTAACCAGTACATTGACACTGCTCTTGCAGCAAAAATTGACAAGGCTGGTGTAGAAAAAGTTAAGCTTCGTACAGTACTTACCTGCGAAAGCAAGCACGGTATCTGTATCAAATGTTACGGTAAAGACCTTGCACGCAACAAGATTGTAGAAATCGGTGAAGCAGTTGGAACCATTGCTGCTCAGTCAATCGGTCAGCCTGGTACACAGCTTACCCTGCGAACCTTCCATACTGGTGGTGCTGCAGAAATGTCAACTCAGGATAACCACATTGTTATGAAGTATCCTGTTCTGATTAAGAGCATTACCGGTACCAACGTTCAGCTTAAAAACGGTGACCAGCTGTTTACCCGTAAGGGTTACATGGTTTCTGCAAAGCTGTTCGACAGACAGGAAATCGGTAAGGGAAAAGTTCTGGCAGAAGACGGTGCACGCGTACGCAAAGGAACACCTATTCTGCACACTTCAACCGGTGATGTAAATGCTGTTGAAAGCGGACATGTATTTGTTCGTAACGGAGTTCTGTATCTGGCAAGTAATGATCAGAAGACAGAAATCATCAACGGTTCTACTATCTATGCCAAGTTCCTTAAGGCAGATGTTGTTGCAGAAGCAGGTGAGCCAATCGGTGAATTTGACGCATATAACGAACCGATTATTGCAGAAGGTAAGGCTAACGAAACCGGCTATGTTCACTTCGAAGACATCATTCCTGATGCAACTCTGGAGGAACATATTGATGCTGCAACCGGTAACAAGGAACGCGTTATTTCTGACCTGCACCTCGATGTACGTCAGCCGCGCATTCTGGTAACCGATGAAGACGGTAACGAAAAGGGAAGCTACTATCTGCCTACCGGTGCAATCCTTCTGGTAGAAGACAAGCAGCAGATTCATCCTGGTGTCCGCCTTGCAAACATTCCTAAGGCAGCTGCAAAAGCTAACGATATTACGCTGGGTCTTCCCCGTGTTTCTGAACTGTTTGAAGCACGCAGACCTAAGTCACTTGCTGTTCTTGCACAGATTACCGGTGTTGTTAAGTTTGGCAAAATTGTCAAGGCAAAACGCACTATTCTGGTTGAGGACGACTACGGCGAGCAGTACACACACCTTATCCCGATGACCAAGCGTCTTCTGGTACGTGACGGTGACCGTGTAGAAGCCGGTGAGCCCATGTGTGACGGCGCAATTGACCCGCACGACATTCTTGCCATTCTGGGTGAAAATGCACTGCAGGAATTCCTGCTTGACGAAATCCAGTCAGTGTACCGTGCTCAGGGTGTAAAGATTAACGACAAGCATATCGGTATTATTATCCGCCAGATGCTTAAGAAAGTCGAAGTCGTTGATGTTGGTGATACCCGCTTTATCTACGGACAGCAGGTAGACAAATATCATTTCCACGAAGAAAATGCACGTGTTATTGAAGAAGGTGGTAAACCCGCAGTTGCACGCCCCATGTTCCAGGGAATTACGAAGGCTGCCCTTGCAACCGACTCGTTTATTTCTGCATCTTCATTCCAGGAAACAACCCGCGTTCTTACCAATGCTGCAATCGCTGGTTCTGTGGACCACCTGCGCGGCCTGAAAGAGAACGTCATTATTGGACACATGATTCCTGCCGGTACCGGTATGCGCCGCTATCACAAGGTAAAGCTGTCTGACTCTTCTGCAGCAGACCTTGATGCAAAGATGAATGAAATCCTTGAACAGCGCAAACTGGAACACGAGCGTGAGATGATGATGGAAGAGGCTTCTGCTTCTAACATGGATTCCATGCTTGATGAAGACTAAAAAGTGGCTCCCCTCTTGACGCACAGGAGGGGAATTCACTAAAATAGTCGAACTTATTTGTTATCTTGTCCGAGAGTGCTGCTCGGCATAAAGAAATAGGAGAAAAGGCCGATGCCTACAATTAATCAGTTGATTCGTAAAGGTCGTCAGACGTCAGCGAACAGAACTAAGGCCCCCGCACTTCAGTCCTGCCCGCAGAAACGTGGTGTTTGTACACGCGTTATGACAATGACACCCAAAAAGCCGAACTCTGCACTTCGTAAGATTGCCCGTGTTCGCTTAAGCAATGGAATTGAAGTTACTGCATACATTCCTGGAATTGGACATAACCTGCAGGAACACTCAGTTGTACTTGTTCGTGGTGGTCGTGTAAAGGACCTTCCTGGTGTTCGCTACCACATTATCCGCGGTACCAAAGATACTCTTGGTGTTGATGGCCGCAAACGTGCCCGTTCTAAGTACGGTGCAAAGAAACCCAAGGCATAATAAGGAGGTTACACTATGGGAAGACATAAGAAATCAGTTAACCGTCCGATTATGCCGGATGAGAAATACAACAGCGTGGTCGTTACTAAGTTCGTTACCCGCATGATGCTGGACGGAAAGAAACAGACCTGCCTTAACATTGTTTATGATGCTCTTGATAAGCTCAAGGGTAAGACCGACAAGGATCCTCTCGAAGTATTCCTGAAGGCTCTGGACAATGTAAAACCTGTAGTAGAAGTAAAGAGCCGCCGCGTTGGTGGTGCAACATATCAGGTACCTATCGAAATTCGTGATGGTCGCCGTGAAGCACTGGCTATGCGCTGGATGATTACTGCTGCACGCAGCCGCTCAGGTCACGGTATGGCAGAAACGCTTGCCGCTGAACTGCTGGATGCATACAACAATACGGGTACTGCCTACAAGAAGAAGGAAGATACCCACAAGATGGCAGAAGCAAACAAAGCATTTGCACACTACCGCTGGTAGAATATCTGCTGTTTTATACCCCTCCTGTACAAGTGTACAACATGTTACAGGAGGTTTTTTTTTGTAAAAAAAGTCCTTACAATAAATCCCGAATTATGTATTGGCTCCGGTCACTGTATACAGGCCTGTGAACACGGTGCCCGTCACGGTATAGATGATACCGAAGCTTTCTTTGCAGCCCTTAAATCAAAAGAGCGTCTGGTTGCAATTGTTGCTCCTGCCATTGCCGCAAACTTTAAAGGAAAAGATCTTCAGTTTAACGGCTGGCTTAAATCAATTGGTGTAGAAGCAGTATTTGATGTTGGCTTTGGTGCAGAGCTTACTACAAAATCGTATGTTGAATATCTGAAGAAAAATAATCCTCAGTTGGTAATTTCTCAGCCGTGTCCCGCACTGGTGTCATGGATTGAATTATACCATCCGGAACTGATTCCGTTCCTGTCTCCTGCAGACAGTCCTATGGCTCATACGGTTGCAATGATCCGCAAATTCTGAGTTCTCTGTCTGAATATTTTAAGGAGCACAATATTAACTTGTCTTCTTTCTCTCCGGTGGAATATGACAATCCGCTTGCAGAACGGGGTGTGCTGTATTCTACTCCGGGAGGACTGTTGCGTACGGCAGAGCGTTTTGTTCCGTGAATTGGAAAAAAGACCCGCAAAATCGAAGGCTATCCGCTGGTGTACGAATATCTTGAACAGCTGGCAAACGATGTCATCAACAAGAAAAAGCCTGCATATCAGCTGATCGACTGTCTTAACTGTGAAAAAGGCTGTAACTGCGGTGCGGGAACTGTAAATCAGGAAATGCCGCTTGATGAACTTGAAGGCTATGTCGAAGAACGCATGAAAAACCGTGTCGCTGCCTGGATGCTTCTCAGACTAACGTCAATTCGCTGGTTTCGGTCACCGAAGAAATGAGCCAGAGTGTAGAGACGTCTTCTTCTGCGGTTGAAGAACTGATTGGTAACATTACTTCTATTAATAACCTGCTTAATTCAAACTTTAAGGTTGTTGCAGGTGAAATCCGTAAACTGGCAGAAAATTCAAGCAAAGAGACCAAGTCAATTGACGAGGTTTTACACTCAATGAAAGTGCTGGTTGATTCTATTTCTGAAAAAATCGGTGTGGTTGCACGGGAATTTGATTCTATTGTTACGCTGTCAGCTCAGGTAAAAATGCAGGAAGACCTGGTTCAGAATGCGGTTACCGAACAGAGTAACGGAAGTGCGCTGCTTATGACCAATATTTCTGAAATGAAGGATGTTCAGGCGTCTCTGTCTGATGCAGCCGAAAAACTGAAGCTGGAAATGGATGAAATTAAGGTTACGATGAGTAATCTGGAAGTGTAAATTCCGTATGAAATTTGTGACTTTTTTTGCATTTTTCCGCAGAAAGGTCTTGCAATAAAATGCGAAAAAGTATATAACTTCACTACTATGCTTTCTTCTTTGGGGGCATAGTGTCTAGATGTTTGCAGGTATGCAGGCAGGTTCTTTGTAATGCTGGGCAGACAGTTTTTTTTACTGTCTGGTGGGTTCCGTAAAGTCAGCTGGTATCAGCTTTCAGGAATCAGCACCTGTTTGCTTGGGTTGTGTCGTTGGCACTTCCTTCTGTAAGGGCAAATCGGAGTCCCGGCTGGTCTACCGCTCGGTGGACAAAGTTCCGAGATGCCAGACCGGTCATCAGTTGGATGATGGCGATAGGTGGTACCGGACAGCTGCTTCGACAGTAAGAAGCAGAATAGTTTAGTCCGTTTACTTTTACTCTATTGTCGTCTCTTGTTTTGTGAAAAGTGTGTATGCGAATGTGCCACTAGTCTTTGACGGTGTCATATTCTGGCTTAAAGTGCAGCACATTAAAATAATACGCCGCAGGAAATCCTGTAAGGCAAGGAGAAAATCATGGCAAAGGAAGAGTTCAAAAGAACTAAACCTCACATGAACGTTGGTACCATTGGTCACGTTGACCACGGTAAGACTACCCTTTCTGCAGCTATCACAACTTATTGTGCAAAGAAGTACGGTGACAAGCTGCTCAAGTACGACGAGATTGACAATGCTCCTGAGGAGAAAGCTCGTGGTATCACCATTAACAGCCGCCACCTTGAGTATCAGTCAGACAAGCGCCACTACGCTCACATTGACTGCCCGGGACACGCTGACTATGTTAAGAACATGATCACTGGTGCTGCTCAGATGGATGGTGCAATTCTCGTTGTTTCTGCACCTGACTCTGTTATGCCTCAGACAAAAGAGCACTTGCTGCTGGCTCGCCAGGTTGGTGTTCCCAAGATCATCGTATTCCTGAACAAGATTGACCTGGTTGACGATCCTGACCTGGTTGAACTGGTTGTTGAAGAAGTTAAAGACACCCTCCAGGGTTATGGCTTCTCTGCTGACACACCAATCATTAAGGGTTCTGCATTTAAGGCTCTTAACGAATCTGACAATCCTGAAAACACAAAGTGTATCGAAGAACTGCTGGCTACTATGGACAGCTGGTTTGACGATCCTGTTCGCGACGAACAGAAACCTTTCCTTATGCCTATCGAAGACATCTTCACCATTTCTGGACGTGGTACTGTTGTTACCGGTCGTATCGAACGTGGTGTTGTTAAGATGGGTGATCCTGTTGAAATCGTTGGTATCCGCCCGACAGCTTCTTCTACTGTTACCGGTATCGAAATGTTCAACAAGACACTGAACGAAGGTATGGCTGGTGATAACGCTGGTATCCTTCTCCGTGGTGTTGAAAAGAAAGATGTTATCCGCGGTCAGGTTCTGGCTGCTCCTGGAAGCATCCACCCCCACACAAAGTTCGAAGCACAGATTTACGTTCTGTCAAAGGAAGAAGGCGGACGCCACAGCCCGTTCTTCTCTGGCTATCGTCCCCAGTTCTACTTCCGCACTACAGACATCACTGGTACTGTAAACCTGGAAGCTGGTGTTGACATGGTAAAACCCGGTGACAACGTTAAGATCATCGGTGAACTGATTCACCCGATCGCTATGGACGAAGGTCTGAAGCTTGCTATCCGCGAAGGTGGACACACTATCGCATCTGGTCAGGTTACCAAGATCATCGAATAGTTTAAGATGACGGACAGAGGTTGTGCTTTTTGTACAGCCTCTGTTTGTCCCGTTTATAGGAGTAAATGATGGCAAACGGCAAGATTCGTGTAAGCCTTCGCGCTTTTGACGTAGCGCTTATCGATCAGAGTGCAAAAGACATCGTGCAGCAGGTACAGAAGGCTGGTGCAAAGGTTTCAGGACCTATCCCCCTTCCAACCAGAATCAACAAGGTCACTGTTCTGCGTTCAGTTTTTGTTAACAAGAAATCACGCGAGCAGTTTGAGATGCGCACACACAAGCGTCTCATCGACATTCTTGACCCCAGTACAGAAGTGATGGAATCACTGATGAAGCTGGAACTTCCTGCAGGTGTTGCAGTAGAAATCAAGCAGTAAGGTTGCGTTGCGGCTGCTGCTTAAAATAAACGGTAACGGTCCCCTTGGATCGGGGATGGCGGCCGAGGAATATCACAAAAGATATTCCATGTAAGGAGTATTCAGATGAAAGGTCTGATAGCAAAAAAAGTGGGAATGACCCAGGTGTTTGACGAAAACGGAAACCTGACACCAGTAACCGTGATCCGCGTCGAACCGAACACTGTCATTGCTACAAAAACAGAGGAAAAATGCGGCTACAATGCGGTCGTGCTTGGTCTCGATGACTTGAAACAGTTGAAAGACGGCACTTTTAAGACCTCAAAATCGTATGCCGGTCAGTTTCCCAAGGACATCACGCCAAAGCGTCATCTCAAGGAATTCCGTGATTTTGATGGCGAAGTAAAAGTTGGCGATCAGATTGGCGTTGAACTGTTTAACGGAGTGCGTTTTATTGACGTGACTGCCACCTCTAAAGGTAAGGGCTTTCAGGGCGTCATGAAGCGGTGGGGATTCCACGGCGGACGCGCAACTCACGGTTCTAAATTCCATCGCGAGGCTGGTGGTACCGGTGCATGTACAACTCCGGGACACACACTTAAAGGTATTAAGATGCCTGGTCACATGGGTTTTGAACGCGTTACGGTGCAGAATCTCAAGGTTGTTAAAGTTGACCCTGAGCTCAAAGTTCTGATGGTACGCGGTGCAGTTCCTGGCGTAAAAGACTGTACCCTCATCGTTAGGGCAGCTGTTAAGAAATAAGGTCGAGGAATAGTATGGAAAAGAAAGTCTATTCAATCGATGGCAAAGAAGTCAGGACAATTAATCTTGATGATAAAATTTTCGGTCTTCCCGTGAACGAGGATGTTATCTACTACGCCATCACAAACGAACTGGCAAATATGCGTGTGGGAACAGCCTGTACAAAAACCCGTGCTGAGGTTCATGGCTCAAATGCTAAACCGTACAAGCAGAAGGGAACAGGTAATGCTCGTCGTGGTGACAAAAAATCACCAATCACTGTTGGTGGTGGTACCATTTTTGGACCTAAACCCCGCGACTACAGCTACTACATGCCTAAGAAAGAAAAGCGTCTTGCAATGAAGTCTATCCTTAGCCTTAAGGCACAGGACGACAGTCTGACTGTTGTAGAAGACTTTACCGTTGAAAGCGGCAAGACAAAAGATTTGGTTAAGATTCTTACCAACCTGACACAGGCTGATAAAGCTGCACAGGTTGCAAAAGAAACCCGCACTGTTATCCTTCTTAAGGATGACGACAAGCAGATTAAACAGGCTGGACGCAACCTTCACAATGTGCACTTCCTGTCATTCAACCGTCTGCGCGCACACGACTTGTACTATGCACGCAAGGTAATTCTGCTGGAAGGTGCTGCAAAGAATCTGTCTGAATTCTATGCGAAAGTGGAGGCTGAATAATGAACTACGAAGATGTTCTTATTAAACCGGTACTTTCTGAAAAAGCAACTATGCTGCGCGAACAGAACAAATACACGTTCGTAGTAAGCAAGGATGCTACAAAGTTTCAGATTAAGGAAGCTGTGCGCAAGCTCTTCAATGTAAAAGTTGTTGACTGCACAACTATGAATGTTAGAGGCAAGGAAAAACGCCTGCGCGGTAGACCCGGTATGACAGCCGGCTACAAAAAGGCAATCGTTAAACTTGCACCTGGCGAAACAATTAAGGTGTTCGAAGGCGCTTAAGCCTTTGAAAAGGAAATAAGGGGAACCATATGGCTCTTAAAATATTCAAGCCCTATACACAGGGAACCCGCTCACGTGTTGATTTGGTACGTGATGCAATTACAGCCGATAAACCCGAAAAA
Source organism: uncultured Spirochaetaceae bacterium (assembly GCA_902766125.1). Classification (GTDB taxonomy): domain Bacteria; phylum Spirochaetota; class Spirochaetia; order Treponematales; family Treponemataceae; genus Treponema_D. The sequence continues at coordinate 17,610 of CACXCG010000057.1, forward strand.
AGCCTTACCAGCGGTCGCTTAAGAAAAGCAGGTCGCGGTGCTGGCGGACGTATTTCTGTACGTCACCAGGGTGGCGGTCATAAGAGAAAGTATCGTGAAATTGACTTTAAGCGCAATAAGCACGGTATTCCTGGAACGGTTAAGTCTATTGAGTATGATCCGTACCGCAGCGCAGATATCGCTCTGATTGCTTATGCAGACGGCGAAAAACGCTACATCATTGCTCCGAAAGGACTGACTGTTGGACAGAAGATTATGTCTGGTGAAAACGCTCTCCCGACTGTTGGCAATGCTCTGCCGCTGTCAGCAATCCCGGTTGGTTTTACCGTTCATAACATTGAACTTCAGCTTGGCCGCGGTGGTCAGTTGGTACGTTCGGCTGGTGCAGGTGCTCTGGTTGCAGCAAAAGAAGGTGACTATGTTACCATCCGTCTGCCGTCAAGCGAACTTCGCCGCATCAACGGAAAGTGCTATGCAACAATTGGTATTGTTGGTAACGAAGACCGCATGAACACAAAATTGGGTAAGGCTGGCCGCAACCGCTGGCGTGGTGTGCGTCCGACCGTCCGTGGTATGGCTATGAACCCTGTCGATCATCCGCTTGGTGGTGGTGAAGGTGCAGGTAAAGGTCATCATCCCGTTACTCCTTGGGGACAGCCTTGTCGTGGTTACAAAACCCGCAACAAGAGAAAGACTTCAAGTCGTTTCATTATCAGCCGTCGCAAGAAGTAGGGTAGGAGTTACAAGTGTCAAGATCTGTTAAAAAAGGTCCTTTTGTAGAGAAATCTCTGTACAAAAAGGTTTCCGAAATGAACAAAGCAACAGCCGCAGATAAGAAAATAATCAAAACTTATTCTCGCTGCTCTACAATCATCCCGGAAATGGTAGGAAATACTATTTCTGTGCATAATGGTAAGACTTGGATTCCTGTGTATATCACAGAAAACCTGGTCGGTCACAAGCTTGGCGAATTTGCTGCTACCCGTACTTTCAAAGGTCACGGTGGCGACAAGGCAGCTAAGAAATAAGGAAGGGTACTATGGCTAGAACAAAGAATGCAAATAAACCTGCAAAGACAGGCTATAGCGCAGTAACAAAATTCCTTATCGCTTCGCCGACAAAAGTTCGTCCGGTAGCAAATGTTATCAAACGCAAGTCTGCGTCAGAAGCACTCGCTATCCTGGAGAATATGACGCAGAAGGGTGCACGCCTCATTGATGGAACACTCAAGAGTGCAGTTGCAAATGCCCTGCAGGCTAACACAAAACTCGATGAAGATATGCTGTATGTTAAGGAAATTCGCATTGACGAAGGTCCTCGTCTTAAGAGAGTATGGTTCCGCGGCCGTGGTCGTGCGGATCAGCTGCTTAAGCGCATGTGCCATATCACTGTCGTCGTAGACGAGAAGGCGGGTAAATAAATGGGTCAGAAAGTAAGTCCTATCGGTTTGCGTCTTGGAATTAACAAGACATGGCAGTCCCGTTGGTATGCAGATCCCCGTGAGTATGCAGACCTGTTCCTGGAAGATATGAAAATCCGCAAGATGGTATCTGATCTTCCTGAATGTAAGAACGCGGACATTGCAGAGATCGAAATCGTCCGTCACCCCCAGCGTGTTACAATCGTAATTCATACGGCACGCCCTGGTGTGATTATTGGTCAGAAGGGTGCAACTATCGAAAAGGTAAGTGCAGACATTCAGAAACAGCTGACCAAAAAGGTACAGATTAAGATTAAGGAAGTGAAGCGTGCAGAAGTAAATGCTTCTCTTATCGCTCAGAACATTGCCCGCCAGCTTGCTGGACGTGGATCTTTCCGCAAGGCACTTAAACAGGCTTCTGCTAACGCAATGAAGTCAGGTGCACAGGGAATTAAGATTCGTCTGTCTGGTCGTCTTGGTGGCGCTGATATGAGCCGCTCAGAAGAGCACAAAGAGGGACGCGTTCCGCTCCACACACTCCGTGCTGACATTGACTACGGTTTTTATGAAGCACTGACAACATACGGCAAAATCGGTGTTAAAGTTTGGGTGTACAACGGCATGAACTATGGCCACGAGCTTAACGAAGATGCAGGTGAACTTGTTCGCAAGAACCGCTCTAACCGTTCAGGTTCAGACCGCAAGGGTGCCCGCGCTCCGAAAGCCGAGGGAGGAAAAGTAGAAAATGCTTAGTCCTAAGAGAGTTGCACACCGCAAGGTTCAGCGCGGTAAGATTAAAGGCTGCGCAACCCGCGACAATACAATTGATTTTGGAGACTTAGCGCTTGTTGCTATGGAGCCGGTTTGGCTTGCAGCAAAGCACATTGAAGCTGCTCGTGTTGCAATCAACCGCTGCATGGACCGTAAGGGTAAGATTTGGACCCGCGTGTTCCCCGACAAGCCTATTTCTAAGAAGCCTGCTGAAACCCGTATGGGTAAAGGTAAAGGCGCACCGGAATTCTGGGCAGCATCAATAAAGCCTGGAATGATTCTGTTTGAAGTTGGTGGCGTTGACAAGGCCATTGCTGAAAAAGCACTGCACCTTGCAGCAAGCAAACTGCCAATCAAAACTAAGGTTGCATTCCGCCCGACAGTGGACTAAGGAGTAAGAAATGGCAGACAAGAAAAAGAATAACAAAGAACTTTCTTACGCCGAGCTCGTTGCACAGCGCGATGACCTCAAGAAGAAGTACATGGACCTTCGCTTCCAGATGGTGATTGGTCATGTAGATAACCCCATGCAGAAGCGTACCATGCGCCGCGAAATTGCACGCCTGAATACGCTCATTCATCAGCAGGACCTGGCAAAGTTCCGGGCAGCTGCTGCTGAAGCAATTGCTGCAAAATAAGTAGGAGCTGACCGTGGAAGAACAGAACGTTCAAAAGAAGGGCAGAAAACGTGCATTCGTAGGTATTGTTACCAGCGACAAAATGGATAAGACCATCGTCGTTTCTATCAATACTAAGAAAATGGACCGCCTTTACAAGAAATATGTTACGCGGACCAAGAAATGCAAGGCACATGACGAAAATAACGATGCACACATTGGTGACACCGTTCGTATCGTAGAGTGCGCACCTATCAGCAAAGACAAGTGCTGGCGTCTCGACTCAGTTGTCGAGCGTGCAAAGTAAGGTAAGGAGTTAACAGTATGATTCAGATGCAGTCAAATCTGGTCGTTGCCGATAACTCTGGAGCCAAAATGGTTCAGTGCATTAAGGTGCTTGGTGGAACACACCGCCGCTATGCAGGTATTGGTGACATTGTTGTGGTAGCTGTGAAGGAAGCAATCCCCACATCTACAATTAAAGAAGGTTCAGTGCAGAAGGCTGTAATCGTTCGTGTTGCGAAAGAATACCGCCGCCCCGACGGAACTTACATCCGCTTCGACGACAACGCTTGTGTTATCGTAGATGCAGACAAGAACCCCAAGGGAAAGCGCATTTTTGGACCGGTAGCCCGCGAGCTGCGTGATAAGGATTTTATGAAAATCATTTCACTTGCTCCGGAAGTACTGTAAGGAGTTGTGAATCGCTATGCAGCAGAAACATAAGATTCATAAGGACGACAACGTTGAGATTCTTGCCGGAAAAGACAAGGGAAAGCGTGGAACAGTTATTCGCGTGTTTGAAAAGAACGGACACGTACGCGTAATTATTGGTGGCGCTAACCTGGTAAAGAAGGCAATCAGACGTAGAAGCCAGCAGGATGCAGGCGGTATTGCCGAAGTAGAAGCTCCGCTGGATATTTCAAATGTGGCGATCGTATGCAAAAAATGCGGACGCCCTGTGAAAGTAGGATATAAACTTGACGGCGACAAGAAGATTCGTGTTTGCCGCAAGTGTGGAGAAGCACTGTAATGGAAAAGTACGAACCACGGCTTAAGAAAGTCTATAAGGAAACAATCGCTCCCGAACTCTTCAAAGAGATGGGATACACATCAACCATGCAGATTCCTCGTTTGCAGAAAATCGTAGTAAGCATGGGTGTAGGCGAAGCTCTCACGAATAAGAAACTTCTTGATGCTGCAGTTACAGATCTTACTCAAATTACCGGTCAGAAGGCCGTTAAAACAAAAGCTAAGAAAAGTATTGCAAACTTCAAGCTTCGTGAAGGCAACGAAATTGGTGCAATGGTGACACTGCGCGGTGCTCGTATGTACGAGTTCCTTGACCGCCTTGTTAATGTTGCGCTCCCGCGTGTTAAGGATTTCCGCGGAATCAAGGCTACCGGCTTTGATGGTCACGGAAACTTCTCTCTTGGTATTACGGAACAGATTATCTTCCCTGAAATTGACTTTGATAAAATCGTCAAAATCGCGGGTATGAATATCAGTATCGTCACCACTGCCCGTACTGATGCAGAAGCTCGGGCATTGCTTACCAAGTTCAATATGCCGTTCAGGAAGTAAGGAAGTAGTTCATGGCTAAGAAATCATTGATTATCAAGTCGAAACGCACTCCCAAGTACAGCACCCGTAAGTACAACCGGTGCGAGCTGTGCGGACGACCCCACGGATATTTGCGCAAGTATAAGATTTGCCGCATTTGTTTCCGCAAGTTAGCTAGTGAAGGCCTGTTACCGGGCGTCACTAAGTCAAGTTGGTAGAGTGACAGGAGAATAGAATGGCAGCTTCAGACCCTATTGCAGATATGCTCTCAAAAGTCCAGAATGCGGCAAGAGCCGGTCACGAGAAAGTTGACGTTCCTGCTTCAAAAATGAAGTTGGAAATTGTCAAAATCCTGAAGACTGAAGGATATATCAAGAACTTCAAGAAGATTCAGGATGACGATGCTCACAACATTATCCGCATCTTTATTAAATACGACGAGTCAAACAAGCCGGTTATCCACGGAATGAAAAAGATTTCAACTCCTGGTCGCCGCGTTTACTCTGGTTACAAGGAATTACCGCGCGTTTTCAACGGTTACGGTACATTGATTGTTTCAACATCAAGTGGTGTGACAACTGGCAAAAAGGCAACCGAAAAACAGGTTGGCGGCGAGTTGATCTGCACTGTATGGTAATAGGAGGAACTTATGGCATCTAAAGTAGGTAAACTTCCTGTTGCAGTCCCTGCAGGTGTAACAATCAACGTTTCAGACAACCTGGTTACTGTAAAAGGTCCCAAGGGTGAACTTAAACAGGCTGTTTCTAACCTGGTTAAGATCGAAGTGAAGGGAACAGAACTTACTGTTACTCCTTCTGACGAATCAAAGGCAGCAAGTGCTGCTCACGGTCTGTACCGCAACCTGATTAACAACATGGTTACTGGTGTAACAAACGGTTTCGCAAAGAGCCTTATTATCACCGGTGTTGGTTATCGTGCAGAAGTTAAGGGAAAAGAACTGGTTATGAATCTTGGTTATTCTAATGAGTTCATTGCTATTATCCCCGAAGGTCTTACGGTAGCTGTTGACCAGAACGGTAAGATTACCATCTCTGGAATTGACAAGCAGAAGGTTGGCGAATTTAGTTCACAGATTCGCAAACTGCGTGGTCCTGAGCCTTACAAGGGCAAGGGAATTCGCTATGAAGACGAAGTTATCAGACGAAAAGTCGGTAAGACTGGCGTGAAATAAGGTGGATTGATATGTTGAGAAAAATGTCTGACAAGCAGCGCAAACGCCTGCACAGAAAGGTTCATATCCGCAAGTCAATTTATGGCACTGCTGAGCGCCCTCGTCTGACGGTGTTCAAGAGCGGACGCAATCTGTACGCACAGGTTGTTGATGATGATAAAGGCCACACTCTGGCTTCTATCTCAACGCTGGAAAAGGATTTTGTTGATCTTAAGGCAAACATTGCCAGTGCAACAAAACTTGGTGAGGCCCTTGGTTCACGCCTTAAGGACAAGAACATTACTAAAGTAGTGTTTGACCGTAACGGCTACCTGTATCATGGTGTGGTTAAGGCCCTTGCAGATGCAACCCGTAAAGCCGGGATCGAATTCTAGGAGTTGTTCATGGATCAGAAAGACCAGAAGCATACAGACAGAAAGCCTTCCGATGAGTTTATCGAAAAACTGGTAAAACTCAACCGCACTTCAAAGACTGTGAAGGGTGGTCGCCGCATGTCGTTCTCTGCACTTACTGTTGTAGGTGACCAGAAAGGACGCATCGGATTTGGATTTGGTAAGGCAAATGATGTAACTGAGGCAATCCGTAAGAGTCTTGAAAAGGCACGCGCTAACTTGATGTGTGTACCTGTTAAGAACGGAACTATTCCTCATGAAGTCATTGGTAAGTACAAGAGTTCTTCAGTGCTGCTTAAGCCTGCATGTCCCGGTACGGGCGTTAAGGCTGGCGGTCCGGTTCGCGCTGTAATGGATGCAGCCGGAATCACTGATGTTATTTCTAAGTCACAGGGTTCTCGCACATCGGTAAACGTAGTTCGTGCAACATTCGACGCAGTTACCAAGATGATGAATGCCCGTGCTGTGGCAGCTAACCGCGGCAAGACACTCGCTGAGATGTGGGGGTAAATGATGGCAAAGAAATTGCGTGTTCAGTTGATTAAGAGCGTTATCGGTCAGAAGCCCGACAAAAAGGCAACCGTACGCAGTCTTGGACTTAAGAAAATAAACTCCGTAGTGGAACATGACGACACTCCCGCAATCCGCGGAATGGTTGCAAATGTTTCACACTTAGTGAAATGCGAGGAGATTGACTAATGTCAGAATTGAATCTGCACGCCCCTGAGGGTGCAAATAAAAAGCCAAAGCGTGTTGGCCGCGGTTCTTCTTCTGGTCTGGGTACTACCGCCGGAAAAGGTAACAAAGGTCAGCAGTCACGTTCCGGAAAACCCGGTCCGTATGTTGGATTTGAAGGTGGCCAGATGCCGCTGTACCGCCGTATTGCACGCCGCGGTTTTTCAAACGATGTATTTAAGAAGGAATATGCTGTTGTTAACCTGCGCGAGCTGGATGACAAGTTTGCTGACGGTGAAACCGTTGACAAGGCATCTCTGGTTGCAAAAGGCATCGTTTCTAAGGCAGACAAGCTGATTAAGGTTCTGGGAGATGGCGACATTTCTAAGAAGCTGACAGTTTCCGTTGATAAGGTTTCTGCATCTGCTAAAGAGAAGATCGAAAAAGCAGGTGGTTCTGTAACTGTTACACAGGCAGACAAAGCAGAAGAAAAAAAATAACGGAGAGGCCCCATGGCAAACAATGCATTTGTAAACATGTTTAAGGTAAAGGAACTTCGTGATCGTCTTTTCTTTACCTTCTTTATCCTCGCTGTATTCCGTCTGGGATGTGTTCTTACCATCCCGGGAATTAATGCCGCACTTCTGGTGCAGTATTTTAACAGCTATGCGGAAAGTGCCGAAAGTGCGTTTGCCAGCTACATGGACTTTTTTGCCGGCGGAGCATTTGAAAAGTTTTCTGTGTTTATGTTGGGTGTAATGCCTTACATCTCTACACAGATTATCCTTCAGCTTGCTCTGGTGATTTTTCCTTCTCTTAAGAGAATTGCTCAGGAAGAAGGCGGTCAGCAGAAGGTTCAGGCATGGACTCGTATCGGTACCATTTTTGTGTGTCTGATTCAGGGCTATGCAATTACCGTTTATGCTGACTCTATTAACCAGCAGGTTGCAGGAACAATCATCTTTGCAAACAAGGCATATTTCAAATTCCTTGCTATCTTTACGGTAACAACCGGCGCTATGGTTACAGTGTGGCTGGGCGACCAGATTACGGCACGCGGCATTGGTAACGGTATTTCAATGCTCATTTTTGCAGGTATTGTGGCTCGTCTTCCCTCAGCATTGTGGGAACTGTACGGCGGAGTTTCTGCCGGTACAATCAACCCGGTGTTTGCAATTGTAGCAGTGCTGCTGTTTATTGTAATTATCGGATTTGTCGTATACGAACAGTCCGGTGAACGCAAGATACCCGTGCACTATGCAAAACGCGTCGTAGGCCGCAAAATGTATGGCGGACAGAGCACATACATTCCGTTTAAAATCAATCCGTCAGGAGTTATCCCGATCATCTTTGCTTCTGCTTTCCTGACGTTCCCGTCACTGTTGGCAACAGCACTTTCTAGTAAAGCTACCTGGCTTCAGAAGGTTGCTGCTTTCTTGACCTACGGTGGATTGTGGTACAATGTAATTCAAGTTTTGCTGATTATATTCTTTGCATACTTCTACACACAGGTAACCCTGAACCCCACAGAAATCGCAAAGAATATCCGCGAAAACGGTGGTTCTATTCCTGGAATCAGAACAGACAAAACCGAAGAATACCTTCAGAGGGTTTTAAACCGTCTGATTCTTCCCGGCTCGTTGTATCTGGCAGTTATTGCACTGTTACCGAGCGTCATTCAGGCTGTATTCAAGTTCCCAATGTCAGTCGCAGGACTTATGGGTGGTACTTCACTGCTGATTCTGGTTGGCGTTGACCTTGATACAATGGCACAGGTAGAGGCACTTCTTAAAATGCATCATCATGATGGATTTACCAAGAAAGGCCTTAAGCCACGGAGCCTGTAAAATATTCCGTGTAAAAGTCTGGTTTTTGCCCGTAAATCAATACGAAATTTGCGGGTAGGGACTAGATTAACAGATGTGATTTATGGTATACTGTTGCACCGTTCCATGAGTGGGACGGTCGTTGGGTTGTAGTTCATGGCGAACCGTTTCGCTTCGAACTGCCATGATTCAACGAAACAAGCACCATAAGCAAGGGGACTTTTATGAAAGTACGAACAAGCGTAAAGCCCATCTGCAGCAAATGCAAGGTAATCAAGAGAAACGGCGTAGTCCGCATCATCTGTGAAAATCCTAAGCACAAGCAGAGACAGGGTTAAGGAGACAAGATGGCACGTATTGCAGGAGTTGACCTCCCGAACAAACATGTAAATATAGCTCTGACTTATATTTACGGTATTGGTCGTTCAGCTGCTAATCATCTGTGTGAGATTACTCAGATTAATCCCAACACGATGATGAATGATTTGTCTGAGGACGATCTGGCAAAGTTGCGCAAAGCAATCGATGACAACTACAAGACTGAAGGACGACTTCGCTCGGAAATCGGTCTTAACATCAAACGTCTCATTGACATTGGAAGTTATCGTGGCCTGCGTCACCGCAAGGGTCTGCCTGTGCGTGGTCAGCGTACCCGCACCAATTCTCGTACTCGCAAGGGTAAGAAGAAGACCGTTGCCAACAAGAAGAAGGCGTAACGGAGGATAGGAATGGCGACCGCTAAAAAGACAAAGAGAAAAGAGAAAAAGAGTGTATATGAAGGAAACGTCTACATTCAGGCTACCTTCAACAACACTATTGTTACAATCACCGACCTGAAGGGCAACGCAATCAGCTGGGCTTCTTCTGGTGGACTGGGATTCCGCGGAGCAAAAAAATCAACTCCGTTTGCCGCACAGACAGTTGCAGAATCAGCTGTTCAGAAGGCAGCGAGCTACGGCTTGCGTGAAGTGCATGTATTCGTAAAGGGACCTGGAATTGGTCGTGAAAACGCTATCCGTGTTCTTGGTTCTCTGGGACTCAAAGTTAAATCAATTTCTGATGTAACTCCGATCCCTCACAATGGATGCCGCCCGCGCAAGACGCGCCGTATGTAGTTGAAATGTCCGAAAGGGCATTTCTATCGTGCAAATTAATTAAACAAAAGGAGTTCCGATGGCTCGCAAAAATCTGCTGAAAGGTTTTAAGAAGCCCAAAGGCATTACATTTGAGCATCTCGAAACGAATCCGAACTACGGAAAGTTTACTGCTTATCCATTTGAACCGGGATTCGGCACCACAGTTGGCAACACTTTACGCCGCGTTCTGCTGTCTTCTATTCAGGGCTATGCTGTTTCTTCTGTACGGATTACGTCGTATGATGCAGAAGGCGTTCCTCACATTATTTCCAGTGAATTTGATCCTATTCCCAATGTAAGCGAAGATACACTGGAAGTGCTGAACAGCTTGAAACAAATCCGTTTGCGCTTGCCTCGTGACGTTGAGCAGGACACTATCCTCTTTGAATTCAAAGGACCCGGCACTGTTAAGAGTGACGACTTTGAAAAAGCAGGTCAGCTTGAGATTCTGACAAAAGGTCAGGAAATCTTTACCATGATGAATGGTGCTCACATTGAGCTTGAGATTCAGGTTGATCTGGGTAGAGGTTATGTTCCGGCTGAAGTGAACGAGCATTACATCGATGTTGTGGGAACAATTCCGATGGACTGTATCTTCTCTCCCGTGCAGAAGGTTAAATATGCTATTGAACCCTGCCGCGTGGGACAGCGTAACGACTACGACAAACTCATTCTTGAGGTATGGACTGACGGAACCATTCAGCCCGATGACGCACTTGCAGAAGCTGCAAAAATTGCAAAGGACTACTTTGCTATCTTTGTTAACTTCAACGAGAGCGACTATGCCTCTGGTGAAGAGCTGGACGAAGGCGATGAAGTTGTGCGCAAGCTGCTTAACACACCCGTTGAAGAGCTTGAACTGTCAGTGCGCTCATCAAACTGCCTTAAAAATGCCAACATTCGCACTATCGGCGAATTAACTAAGAAAACGGAAGAAGACATCACCAAGACACGCAACTTTGGTAAAAAGAGCCTTGAAGAAATCAAGCAGAAGCTTGAGGAACATGGCTTGACCCTGGGTATGACCGATTACAGTCACCTTAAAGATGTCAGCTTGCGTACAGATAAGGATGATAACGAATGAACCACATGAATGGATTTAATCCGCTTTCACGTACTTCTGCCCACCGTCGTGCAATGTCACGCAACATGGTAACATCTCTTTTCCGTTATGAAAGAGTGACTACCACAAAGGCAAAGGCACTTGAAGTTCGTAAGGCTGCGGAAAAACTTATTACCCGTGCAAAGGTTGACACCGTGCACAATCGCCGTGTCGCTGCAAAATTTATTGCAGACGAAAAAATCCTTAACAAACTCTTTACCGACATTGGTCCCCGCATGAAGGATCGCAATGGTGGTTATACAAGAGTGCTTAAGATGGGATTCCGCCAGGGAGACGCCGCAGAGGTTGTTATTCTTGAGCTGGTTGACTACAAACTTCCTGATTCAGAAGAACAGGATGACAAAGCTGCAAAGAAAGCAGCAAAGGCTGAAGCAAAAAAAGCTGATGCCAAAAAGGAGTAAGCCATGTCTAAAGCACATCGCGGAACTGGAATCCGCAAAGAACCCAACCACGGTCGCGGAACATGCGCCATCTGCGGTTCTCAGCAGATAAAGACTCTTTACGAGCAGGAAGTTGAAGGTAAGAAGGTTAAGATTTGCAAATTCTGTAAAGCTAACCTGAAGAACAAGGCTCGTGCAGAAGCTAAGATTGCAAAGGCAGCTGCTCCTAAGGCAGAAGCTGCACCTGCAGAAGAAGCTCCTGCTCAAGCAGAGTAACGGCTAACCCCGACTTTCAGCCACCTTCCACGTGAGGGTGGCTTATTTTTAAAATGCAGTGTAAATTCAAGAGGAGGATTAAAATGAAAAAATCACTGACTGTAGTGCTTGCCCTGAGTGCAGCCCTTGCACTGTCTGTAACCGGTTGTTCAAAATCAGACAGCAATTCAATTACCGTTGGCGGTGTTGCTCCGCTTTCTGGTGGTGTAGCAGTTTATGGCGTTGAATGCAAAAAAGGTATCGATCTTGCTGTAGAAGAAATCAACGCTGCTGGTGGAATTAACGGTAAGAACATTGTATTCGTATGCGAAGACGATGAAGGTGATCCCGCAAAATCTGTTAACGCTTACACAAAACTGACAACTTCTAACGGCGTTAAATACATCATCGGTTCACTGACTTCTGGTGCAACTATTGCTATTACTTCTCTGGCTCAGGCTGACGGTGTTGTTCAGATTGCTCCTGCCGCAACTGCTGTTGCAGTAACCGAAGCCGGTAACTACATTTTCCGCGCATGCTATACTGACCCGTTCCAGGGAAAAGTTGGTGGAAAATTTGCTGCCGCTAACCTGGGTGCAAAGAAAGCTGCTATTCTGTATGACATTGGAAACGACTATTCTGTAGGTCTTAAAGAAAACTTTGTTGCAGAATTTACTGCTAACGGTGGTGCAGTTGTTGCTGCTGAATCATATAACACTGGCGACAAAGATTTCAACGCTCAGCTTACAAAAATCAAGACTGCTGCTCCCGATGTTGTATATCTTCCTGATTACTACGGAACTGTTGCTCTTATTGCAAAACAGCTGCGTGCTCAGGGAATCACTGTTCCTATCGTTGGTGCAGACGGATGGGATGGTTTAAGCGACAAGAATGCTGATGACAGCGTTATGCCCGGATACTATTCTAACCACTATGCAACTGACAGCGACAGTGCAAAAGTTCAGCAGTTTGTTTCTAACTTCAAGTCAAAGTATGGCGAAAACCCCAACGCATTTGCTGCTCTGGGTTACGACAGTATGTACATGCTGCGCGATGCAATCGTAAAGGCTGGTTCAGAAGAAGCTGCTGATGTTCGTGCTGCTCTTGAAGCAACCGACGGTGACTATGTAACCGGACATCTTACCTTTGATGCAAACCATAACCCCATTAAATCTGCAGTTATGCTGCGCATCCAGAAAGATGCAAACGGTGCTCTTGCTACCGCTTACGAAGCAACTGTTGATATCAGCAAATAAGTTATAAATAAAACTTAGTGCGTGAAAGCCATCTGTCGCATTTGCAACAGATGGCTTTTTTGTGTATAATAAGAAAAAATGTTTTGGAGGATATGGTGGATACTTTTTTAAAGCAGCTGGTTAACGGCTTGTCACTTGGCAGTATCTACGCATTGATTGCGCTGGGCTATACCATGGTGTATGGCATTGTCAAACTTATCAACTTTGCGCATGGCGATGTTATGATGGTTGGCGCGTATGCAGGATACTTTGTGCTTGTTGCAATGGGACCGCAGGTTACTCCGCTTAGCCTTACGCTTGCATTTGTTGTTGCAATGGTTGCCTGTGCACTGCTCAGTCTTTTGATTGAACGCTGTGCGTATCGTCCGCTCAGATCTGCACCTCGTCTTAATTCACTTATTACCGCAATTGCCGTAGAATTAATTTTGCAGAACTTAATGCGCGTACTTCCTTTTGTAGGTCCGGATCCGCGTCAGTTCCCCACAATGCCGACAAAAGTTCATGTCTGGTCAACCGCAGCCTATCCCGACGGACTGTTCTCTATTTCAAACATTCAGATTTTAGTTATCGTGCTGTCAGTAGTACTCATGATATTCCTTAACATTCTGATTAACTACACCAAAACCGGTAAGGCTATGCGTGCCGTAAGTTACGACATGGGAGCTGCAAGCCTTATGGGTGTCAGTGTCAATAAAACAATTGCCATTACTTTTGTTATTGGTTCTGTGCTTGCGGGTGCCGGTGGCGTTTTGTATGCCAGTGCCTATCCGCAGATTGATCCTACCATGGGATACATTCCCGGACTGAAAGCATTTGTTGCTGCTGTTCTTGGAGGAATCGGTTCTGTGCCGGGTGCAATGGTCGGCGGAATTATTCTTGGTATTGCAGAGACAATGACAAAAGCGTATGTGTCTTCTCAGTATGCGGATGCAATTTCGTACTGTATCCTCATAGTCATTCTGCTTGTTAAGCCGGCAGGTCTGCTTGGCAAAAAACAGGTTGTTAAGGTGTAAGGAGAAGAAGATGCAGAATAAAGTTTTACGTAATATGCTGATTCCCGGTGTAGTTGCACTTCTGTGTGTGCTTCTTCCCTTTATTCTTATTGAATGTAAAGTCATCAAGCCGTATGTCGCACAGATTCTTACGCTGGGTGCAGTCAATGCAATCATGGCAATTTCTGTCAACGTTGTGTGCGGTGTTACCGGTCAACTTTCACTTGGTCAGGCAGGTTTCCAGGCACTCGGTGCATATTCAGTGGTGCTGCTTACTTCCAGCTGTCATGTGCCGCTTCCGGTAAGCATTGTGCTTGCAGGCTGTGTTGCAGCGCTGTTTGGTTTTTTAATCGGATTTCCGACGCTCAAACTGGAAGGTGACTATCTTGCAATCGTAACGCTTGCCTTTGGGGAAATTATCCGTGTTATTCTGGTTAACTTAAAATCAGTTACCGGTGGTCCTAACGGTATGCGCTTTATTACATTCAAAAATTCTGTGCCCGCTGGACATGGAACTGCAGTTGCATATCTTACCATTGTGGGAACCCTTGTGATTATCATTGTGCTGTTCCAGAACTTTTTGCGTTCAACCTACGGTCGTGCAATTTTAGCAGTACGTGAAGATCCGGTGGCTGCAAACAGTAACGGCATTTTTGTGTTCCGTAACAAGATGGTCGGATTTGTTATTGCATCGTTTATTGCAGGAATCGGCGGTGCGCTGTATGCTCCGTTAATCGGATTTATTCAGCCTAAGATTTTTGATTTTAACGCTTCTATAAACGATTTGATTTATGTTGTGCTTGGCGGTATGGGAAGTATGACAGGTTCTGTACTTGCTGCATTTGTACTTACCGGACTTCAGGAAGGTTTGCGCTTCTTAAAAGATTATCGTCTTCTGATTTATCCGGTAATTCTGATTGTCATGATGCTGTTCAGACCGCAGGGACTTCTGGGTACCCGCGAAATCAGTTTTGTAAAAATCTGGGATTCAATTCCTGTCGTATGGAAAAAACTGTTTGCTAAAAAAACACAGGAGGTGCAGTAATGAATCAGACTTCAGATCGCGAATTGCTGCTTCGTGCAAAAGACATCTCTATTGTGTTTGGCGGTCTTCGTGCCGTAAGCGACTTCAGCTTAGACCTGTACAACGGAGAACTGGTGGGACTGATTGGTCCTAACGGTGCAGGAAAGACAACGGTATTCAATATGTTTTCCGGTGTGTATAAACCCACTTCGGGAACCATTACCTTTGTAGGTCGTGACGGTACGCTTGATGTAATCAACAAAAAATCACCTGCTCAGCTTAACCGCATCGGTATTGCGCGAACTTTCCAGAATATCCGTCTGTTTGAAAATCTGAGTGTTGCAGACAATGTGAAAATTGCACTGCATCAGACGCGCATGGTAAATCCGTTTGACGTTCTGTTCCGTACGCCGCGGTTCAGACGCGACGAAGAAATGATGCAGAGTAAAGTTGAACGCCTTTTGGATTTGTTTGGCATAGCAGATAAAAAAGATGACCTTGCAAAAAATCTTCCATATGGAGAACAGCGTAAACTGGAAATTGCACGCGCACTTGCAAGTAATCCAAAACTTCTCTTGCTTGACGAACCTGCTGCCGGTATGAACGGTCAGGAAACCGAAGAACTTATGCAGCTGATTACGTTTATCCGTAAAGAATTTAATCTTACGGTTTTACTTATTGAGCATGATATGAAACTGGTTATGGGAATCTGCGAACGGCTTATGGTGTTAAGCTATGGACGCATTATTGCAAGCGGAACTCCTTCTCAAATTCAAAACGATCCTGCAGTTATTAAAGCATATCTGGGTTCTGATTTTGAAGTTGCCAAAGGAGGCGACCAATGAGCATGCTTGAAGTAAAAGATCTGGTTGTGTCTTACGGTGCAATCAAAGCACTGCATGGAATTTCGTTTACCGTTCAGCAGGGCGAAGTTATTTCTTTAATCGGTTCAAACGGTGCCGGTAAAACAACAACGCTTCATTCAATCAGCAATCTGATAAAAAAAGAAAGCGGTACCATCTGTTTTGAAGGAGAAGATATTACCGATCTTGCTGCAGATAAAATTGTACGCCGCGGTCTGGTACAGGTTCCTGAAGGAAGACGTGTGTTTGCAAACCTTACCGTAAAAGAAAATCTTGAAATGGGTGCATATATCCGTTCAGATAAAGCAGGCATTAAACAGGATATGGAACAGGTGTTTGCTTTGTTTCCTCGTCTTAAGGAACGCGTGCGTCAAAGTGCAGGAACGTTAAGCGGCGGTGAACAGCAGATGCTTGCAATGGGACGAAGTCTTATGACTAAGCCCAAACTGCTTTTGCTTGATGAGCCCAGTATGGGACTTGCTCCGATTCTTGTGGATGAAATTTTCAGTATCATTAAAAAGATTTCTGCCGCAGGAACCACAATTCTTCTGGTAGAACAGAATGCGTATAAAGCGCTTTCTATTGCAAACAGAGCATATATTCTTGAAACGGGTTCTGTCATAAAGAGCGGTAACGCTTCAGACTTAATTCGTGACGATGCAGTAAAATCCGCATATCTGGGCGGTTAGTTAAGGAGGAGAACTTATGTTAGTAAAAGATGTTATGACACGAAATCCGGTAACTGTTACTCCGGAAACAACTGTTACAGAAGCAAAGAATTTAATGACCCGCAGCAAGGTTGGAAAACTTCCTGTTGTGGATAAGAACGGAACGCTTGTCGGCATTATAACTGGAAACGATCTGGTGAAGGCTACTCCCAGCGATGCAACAACTCTTGATATGTTTGAATTAAGCTATCTGCTGAGCAAACTGACTGTAGAAAAAGTAATGCGCAAAGACGTTAAGGTTGTCGGCGAAAACGAAACAATCGAAGAAGCAGCATTGCTTATGGCTGATTACAGCATTTCAAGTCTTCCGGTAATTACCAATAATCTTGTTGTCGGAATTATTACAGAAGGTGATCTGTTCAAAGCATTTATTGATATGTTTGGAACCCGTTATGCCGGTGTTCGTGCAACTTTTGTTATGGGTGACATTCCCGGTGCATTGAACCAGGTAACGCAGCGGCTTGCTCAGATTCAGTGCAACATTGTTTCGCTGGTAACTGCAGATCTTTTGAATTCAAACGAAAGAAAGGTAACGGTAAAAGTTACCGACATAACTCCAGAGCAGCTTGAAACCGTAATCGCAGATTGTGGTGCAAAACTGCTTGATATCCGCACGGTGTAACTTACATTGAAAAATCTTTACCAAGATAAATTTCGCGGGCAAGCGGGGAGTCCAGAACTTCCTGTCTTGTTCCCGAAATGACAATCTGTCCGGTAGAGATAATGATTGAACGGTTTGTGATTTCCAGTGTATCGCGTACGTTGTGATCGGTAATCAGGATTCCAATGTTGCGCTGGGTAAGCTGTTTTATCATTCCCTTGATGTCTGCAACTGCAATGGGGTCAATGCCTGCAAACGGTTCGTCCAAAAGTAAAAAGTGCGGATTTATGGCAAGCGAGCGGGCAATTTCGGTACGGCGCCGTTCTCCTCCGCTTAAGGTATAGGCTTCCTGCTTACGGATTCTTCCGATTGAAAACTCTTCTATCAATTCTTCCAGAAACTGTTTTTTCTGTGTGTCATCCAGGTCTTTTCGTGTTTCTATGATAGACCAGATGTTTTCTTCAACTGTCAGTTTTCTGAATACCGAAGGTTCCTGCGGTAAGTAGGAAATGCCTGCCTGTGCACGTTTGTACATGGGTAAGCTGGTGATGCATTCGTTATCAAGGTAGACGTTCCCGCTGGTTGGTTTGTGAAAGCCGACTATCATGTAGAAGGTTGTAGTTTTTCCTGAGCCGTTAGGTCCTAACAGTCCTAAAACTTCGCCAGTGTGCATGAAAAAATCTATTCCCTGTACAACTTTTTTCTTGCCAAAGTTTTTATACAGTGCTTCTACGCGTAATGTATGTTCTGAAGCTTCACTCATCTTTAATCTCCCTGTCCGTTTTTTGTAACCGTAACAGAACCACGAACTCTTCCGTCAAGTGTTATTTCCTGAGTGTCCAGATTCAGTACAATCTGCTGTGCGCGGAAGGTGTCTGTGTTCTGTGTTACCTGCGGATTTCCTTCTAACGTAAGCATCTGATCGTCCTTGCGGTAAATTGCATACGAGGCAGTACACGTGTTGTCTTTTTGTGTAAGCGTGATTGAAATCTGCATGACGGCAACATGAGAAATATCATCGTATTCAATGCGCTGAGCCTGAGCCGTTACGCCGTTTTCTGGATCATTGAGGGTTACGTTTCCTTCAAGGGTTGCGACCTTTGTGTCGCGGTCGTAGGTCATTTTGTTGCAGGTAAAACTCATTCCGCTTTCGCTGTTGGTTCCGCGTATGCTTCCGCTTGCAGTAATAAAGCGAAAATCGGTACCCGAAAGTTCTATGCTGTCTGCAAAGATTTCCATTGTATCGGTTACAATATGTGCATTTCCGGTAAGGGTAGTGTAGCCGTTTTTTTCTGACGCATTACCGGTCATGCTGTCTGCATAGAATTTAATTGTCTCTGCGTGAACGGGTAAGAGCAGGGCTGCAAATAAAAAGACAAACAGTTTTTGTTTCATTGTTCACCTCCGCCGTTAGTGACGGTACCGCTCACTGTTCCGGAAAACGAATACTGTCTGCTGATGCCGCTTGCAGAAA
>CACXCG010000058.1 GCA_902766125.1 uncultured Spirochaetaceae bacterium
CAGAAAGTGGACCTGGGCTGCAATCGGCTGGCAGTGTGGACTTGCTTATGTAGTTTCATTTGTAGTTTACCAGCTTGGCAGCATGTTTGGTGGAAGCGGCAACATTGTAGGATTTATTCTTGCACTTATCGCAATTGGTGCATTTGGCTGGGGTCTGTTCAGAAAACCCAAGGCAGCTAACTAAATAAAAGGAGGCAGCAGATGTCTGGAACAATTATAGTCAGTTCAGTTCTCATTTCCATTGTTTCACTCGCTGTTGCCTCTATCGTAAAAGACAAACGCAGTGGCCGTCACCCCTCCTGTGGCGGTAACTGCGGTTCCTGCGGACACACCTGCTCTGCTTACAAAAACGCATCCGCTTTCCTGGAAAAACAGAAAGCACAGAAGTAACACTACTCATCCTCTCTAAAAAATTTTCTTCTTCTCCTTGACAAGTTAGCATAAACTAACTAAAATGCCGTACTGTTAGCAGAGGCTAACTAAAAAAGAGGATAAAATATGAAAACATTATCAGAACTTCCCAAAGATGCTCAGTGCATCATCTCCGGCATAAACGGAGACTCTCGTTTTGTAAGCCGTATTACATCAATCGGTCTTACTCCAGGTTGCAGCGTAACCGTAATCAAAAATGAAAAGAAACGCCCGCTGCTTGTCTATTCGCGTGACAGCATGATTGCCTTAAACCGCAACGAGTGCAGCTTAATCGAAGTAGACGAAATTGCATAGGAGAAAAAAGGATGACAGATAAAAACGAAACCGTAATAGCCTTGCTTGGTCAGCCCAACTCTGGTAAATCAACGTTATTCAATGCACTTACCGGATTAAAACAGCATGTTGGTAACTGGCCCGGAAAAACAGTAGAAAAAAAAGAAGGAACTTTTGAATACAACGGAAAAAAATATCTTGTTGCAGATCTTCCCGGAACCTACAGTCTTTCTGCAAACTCAGATGAAGAAATCATTACCCGTGACTACATTGCAGGCGGAAAAGCAGATGTTGTCTGTATTCTTGCAGACAGTTCACAGCTTGAACGAAGCCTATACATGCTTGCAGATTACGCTGGCATTACGCTTCCGACATTCCTTCTGCTTAACATGAGCGATGTAGCCCTTGAGCAGGGAAAACAGATTGATGCAGATGCAATTCAAAAGAAGCTTGGTATTCACGTAGTTCTCTTTTCTGCACAGGACAAAAAAAATTACGGCGCCTTCTATGAAGCACTGGAAAAAACTGTAAGCAGCAAAACTGTTTTGAACGCAGATTCACTTGAAAGCCTGTATAACACAATTCCTGTGTACACAGAAATCAAATCACTGGTAAAAGACAATATCATTTCCGGTTATTCTTCGACATGGCTGAGCGCAAAAGCGATTGAGGGTGATGCACCGGTAACTGCAAAGATCAAAATTGCATTAAGCGAAACAAAACGACAGCAGTTTGAAAAAGCAGTCAGTTCAATACAAAAAGGTGTTCTTGCAACAGGAGAAAAAAAGTTTGCATGGATTGATTCACTTCTTGACGGAGCAGTAAAAAAAGAAAACAAAACACGTACGCTCGGAAAGTTTGATCGTTTAATCACTCACCGCATCTGGGGTAAACCTGTTGTAGTTCTGACCGTTCTGTTTGGACTGATTGCATCCTTTATTCCCGCATTACCGTTTATGGGTATCGGCGCTGCCATCGATACACTGGTAAATCCGGTAAGCAGTGCACTTACTTCAGCAGGCTGTCCTGCATTTATCGTTGCAATTCTTTGCGATGTCGTAATCAATTCACTCAGTTTTATTCTTAAGATGCTAGGCTTTGTATTCGGAGTAACACTGGTGTTCGGCTTACTGGAAGAAGTCGGAGTTATGGCACGCATTTCGTATGTATTCGATAACACAATGTCAAAACTTGGGCTTCAGGGAAAATCAATCATGCCGTTCCTGGTAAGTTTTGGCTGTACCATGGGTGGAGCTGCAGGCGCACGCGTCATTGACAACTGGGGACAGAAAGTTTTGACGATTGCACTTGCATGGGCAATTCCCTGTGGTGCTGCATGGGCTGTTGTACCAATGCTTTCTTCTGTCTGGTTTGGTGCAGGTGCTCCGCTGGTAATTGTTGCAATTCTTGCAGTTATGATTCTGCACATGTGGATTACTTCAAAATTATTCGGCCGTTCTCTTGTAAAAAAAGAAGACCGTTGCGGAATGATTATGGAACTGCCTCCGTATCACAAACCAAGATGGGGAAGCCTTTTCCGCTATGTTCTGGGACGCACTAAAGACACCTTCTTCCGCGTACTCAAAGTAATTCTTATTGTTGCATTTGTGTTCTGGCTGCTTACGTACACAAGTTCAGGTTCAATGGACAATTCTATTCTGTACAAAGTCGGAACATTTATTGAACCGTTTACAAAACTGTTTGGACTTGGCTGGGAAACCTTTATGGCATTCATTGTTTCTTCTCTTGGAAAAGAAGGCGCAATCGGTGTACTCAGTACAATCTTTACAGACCACAACATGATTACCGTTGGAAGTACAGTTGCAGGTGGCGCAGTTGCAAACATCAACGAACTGCTTGTTGCAAATGTTTCAAAACCTGAAGCACTTGCCTTCATCTTTGCAATTACCTTCAATATGCCGTGTATTGTTGCTCTTGCCGCAACGTATCAGGAAACACACTCTGCAAAGTGGACTGCTATCATTGCTGCATATTACACAGTGGGTGCACTGTTACTTGCATGTGTTGCATATCACATAGGCCTTTTAATCTGGTAACATGGAACAACTTCTGAACCTTTTGACAGATGGACGCTCAAGAACAATCGAAATGCTTGCAGGCGAATTGCACACCACAAGCGATGATGTCTTACGCAAAATAGATTTTCTTGAGCATTCACACATCATCCAAAGAGTATGCACGTCATGTTCAGCCTGTTCTAAAAGTGGAGGCTGCGGAACAAAAAACTGTTCTGCGTGCATGCCTAAAGATGGATTTAAAAACATGGGACTTATGTGGGAAGTCGTATCATAATTTGTACGGAGGATAAACATGGGAACCGCAGTAGTAATTCTGATTCTTGTAGTAATAATTGTTCTTGCACTCACCAGTGTTAAGAAACGAATAAAGTATGGATCTTCCTGCTGCGGAACTCATGATGCCCCTCCCGCAAAAATCAAAGTAAAAGATAAAAACAAATCGCATTACTCTTTTTCATACACCCTTAACGTAGACGGAATGCACTGCGCTAACTGTGCACGCCGCATAGAAAATGCACTCAATGCGACAGAAGGTGTATGGGCAACCGTGACCTTGGAAAACAAAACAGTTCAGGTTTATTCAAAGAATATTCTTACAGAAGAAGAGCTTTCAAAAAAAATTTCGGATGCAGGATATACACTGATTAACTTACATGCACTATAATAAACAGCAAAGGAGAAACCTATGTATTTCGTATTTTCTTGTTTAGGTCTTGCGGGCGGTCTGCTTTGCGCTACCGGTGACATTCTGTTTGATTTAAAAGGTCCGGGCAACCAGAAACTCGGCACTTCAAAAAATATTGACAGCAACTGGACTAAAATGGCTGACTGGCGCTTCGGTCTGTCTATTACACTGGCACTTATAGGCGATGCACTTGTATGCCTTGGCTTTTATTCTCTCGGAATGCAGATTGCAGAAACACATCCTGTACTCGGATACCTTACACTTGGCTTCGGATACTTTGGATGTTTTGCTGGCATTCTGATTCATTCTCTGTGCTGTCTTCAGGCACTGATTTACAAGGGAGCTTTGCAACACGGAACTCTAGAAATTGCAGATGATATTCTGGAAAAAATCTACAAACAGGTAATGATTCCTTTTTTTGCAGGCTATGCAAGTCTTCTTGCCCCGACAGTTACAGTGATTATAGCAATTTGTAACGGAGCACTTGATGTACCAAAAATCTGCCTCGTTTTGAATCCGCTTGTATTCCTTATCATTGGTATAACCTGCAGAAAAATCAATCCGGTAAAATTTCAGGACTTACCCGGTATCATTATGCCCAGTCTTGGACTTGGCATGTTTGGGCTGATTGGAATGTTGAATCTGCTTTAGGAAAGTATTATGGAATTAACAAAAAAAAATGAATAGTACAATGGGATTGTTTGGTGCACTTGAAGTTGCATACGCTCCATGGTGGGCCGGCTTTATGACAACGTACGGTCTTGCTACAGCTGCAGTTCTTTTTGCGGCATATCTTTTGAGTGCGCACGGAATGATTCCAATTGAATACATGATGGGTATGATTCTTTTTCTTTTTGATGCATTCGGAGCAATTAAGACTTATTACGGAAATGTTGCCCGCCTTACAGTTACCGATGCCTGCCTTGACAGAATCGAAAGTGTTTTTGACGAATCAGAAATCAGCAATGACGGAACAGAAAAACTTCCTGAACCTGGCAGTGTGGCAGATAAAGTTCCAGAGATTTCTTATGAAGATGTTACCTTTGCCTATGGTGAAAAAAATGCCCTGCGCAATATTTCTTTCGAAGCAAAACAAGGAGAAATGATTGCCCTGGTTGGTCCAAGCGGCGAAGGCGGTGCAAGTCTTTCTGGTGGTGAACAGCAGAGAATCTCTATTGCCCGCAGCACTTTTTATTCTCACTTTGAAACAAAAGAAGAACTGCTGGAAGAAATCTGCCGGGAAATGTTTGCCCATGTTTTTTCAAAAGATCTGGCTCCGGAAAAAAG
>CACXCG010000059.1 GCA_902766125.1 uncultured Spirochaetaceae bacterium
CGAAGGTTTGAAAGCTTTCTTCAAGTTTCTCATTTTGAACAAAGTCGAAACTGATTACACATCAGCATTGAATGCGTATGTTGTGGATGCAAAACACAATATGCAATGGAGGATGCAGTATATGACATTTGAACGAATGCAGGCTTACGCCTTTGAAGATGGACTAGAGCAGGGGCGCGAAGAAGGTGCTCAGCAAAAGGCCATAGAAGATGCATCTAATTTTTTGAAAAAGAACATACCTGTTGAAACTATAGCAGAGTGTATTGGCCTTCCGCTGGAGAAAGTGCTTGAACTGCAAAAACAGTTTGTCCCTGTTGAAGAGCCTGAAATTTAGTGCTACACTGTCTGCATGACAGAAGAATTTACTCAACTTAAACAGTTTATCGAACAGCATACTGCTGACATGGTGCAGCTTGAAACTTTGCTTACTTCGTATCCGGCACTTGCTCCAGAAAATGGCGGTGACAGCGAAAAGAAAAAATGTGATGCCCTTGAAGCATGGCTTATCAAAAACGGCATTACCCGCATAGAACATTTTGATGCACCTGACAGCCGCGTAAGTGACGGTGTGCGGCCCAACATGGTTGCAACAATTCCCGGAAGCAAAGACGACTACAATATCTGGGTGTGTGTACACTTAGATGTAGTTCCTGTCGGAGAACTTTCTCTGTGGAACACTGATCCCTGGAAAGTTGAAGAAAAAGACGGAAAGATTTACGGTCGCGGTGTAGAAGACAATCAGCAGGGACTGGTAAGCGGAGTACTTGCCGCTCTTAGTTTTGTTAAGCAGCACATTATTCCCGAGCATACCATCAAACTGCTTTTTATGGCAGATGAAGAAGTGGGTTCAACCTACGGAATGAATTATCTTTTAAAAGAGCATCGTGATCTGTTCAATAAAAATGACCGCATTCTGATTCCCGACGGAGGGGACGAAAAAGGCGAAACAATAGAAGTTGCCGAAAAAAACATTGCCTGGTTCCGCTTTCATACAATCGGAAAACAGTGTCACGGAAGCCGTCCCGATTTAGGAAAAAATGCAAAACTTGCTGCAGCAGAACTGGCGCTTAAAGTTCATGATATGAAAAACGTCTTTAACAAAAACGACCCGCTCTTTGACCCGCCGTATTCTACTTTTGAACCAACCATGCAGTTGCAAAATGTTGCTGGTATAAACATGATTCCAGGAGATGATGTTTTTTGTGCAGACTGTCGCATTAACCCCTGTTATTCACTTGACCAAGTACGCCAGGAACTTTCGCTTCGTGTTAAAGAAGTTGAAGAAAAGTATGGCGTAAAAATTGAAGTGTCAGAAGCACAAGCAGAACAGTCTTTGCCTACACCAGTAACAGCACCTGTTGTTACAGAACTTGCTGCAGCAATAAAAGCTGTTCATGGCATAGAAGCAAAAACGATTGGCATAGGCGGAGGAACTGTTGCTGCAGGTCTTCGTAATCTTGGCTTTAATGCTGTTGTGTGGAGCACCATGGATGAACTTGCACATCAGCCCAATGAATATGCAATAATCGAAAATATTGCAAAAGATGCACTTACCATTGCGTATATGGCTTCCAACTAAGGTGTGCTATGAAACAAAATAAACTGTCTTTTTTTTCGCTGCTTGCTTTAACCTGTGTATGTGCGTTTACTTCCTGTGTTACGACGCAGAGTACAGACGCTTCTTTTAAGGGAGCGTGGTCTAAACGCGAAATGGCTCAGCTGGCATCGCACTATGCAGAAGATGTTGACGCAAGCGGTCTGGGAAAACAGTTTATGTACAGTCATGGAGCAAGCCCTTCTGTTACCGTTGGCTATATTTCTTGTGATGAAGATTTTGTTGATGCACCTCTTTTTTCGCAATACGTAGTGAGTGAACTGCGCCGTTCTAAAACCGTTGACTGCGAAGTGTACGAACAGAAAGTATTTGATTCGGCAGAAAGTGCCTGGAAGTGGGCCCTGGAGCATGGCATAGACTATGTTGTTACCGGAAGCATTCGTACTCAGCTTGAACAAAATGACACCGCCCGTCCGCAACGGCGCTACTATGTAAGTTTAAGCGTTGTTGATGTAACGGACGGAAAAAGTGTTTACGACTGGAAGGATGAACATATTGCCAGACAGGTCAGGCTTGTCAGTGCCGATTAATCAGCTTGGAATATACAGTGTCGCATCATCCTTTGTTCTGTAAATGACAGAGTTTGAACTCTTGAAAGAAAGGGTAATGCGTCCTTCTGTATTCGTGTAATGAACTGTCTGCGTTCGTGGCGGTGCTATAAGTTTTGTGTCCGAATATATAATGTTATATGATGCATCCAGACCGCTTACTTCCATACAGCTGTATTCTGTCAGGTGAAGCATGCAGTCGTTGTCAGTAAGCACATCAAGTGATTCTTCCCATGTACCCCAGGATATTTCATTTTCGTCTGATTTCATGCAGTATAAGTTTGTATCAAAAAAATACAGCGTTATCTCAGGTGTTGAACTGCCCCACTGAGTGTTTCCGTCGTATGACTGGAATGAAGAAACTGATTTTACGCGTCCTACCTGGTAAAAATCAACATCAATGCTGTTTATCTCCAGGCTGATGGTTTTATCTTCAGAATCTATGGTTACCGGATTGCTTTTACCGGTGCAGTTCCATTCTCCCTCAAAATTGTACAGGTTTGCTACTGCATACACGGTTTCCCCAAAGGGAACATCATTAAAGCTGACGGGAACGCTTGCACCGTCTATTAAATCCTCAAAAGCGATTGATGCCACTTTTCCGGAGCTGTAATTATTTCCTCGCAGTGAAACAACCAGGTATTGTATAGATTCTGCATTAGGGTCCGGGTTTGTCGGATCATTGTGAACAATTATATCCCGTGCAAGAGTCTGTGCATCAAACGAAAGCATTACAGTCGTCGAATTCGAAACCTGAGCACAGGAGACCAGCATGTATCCCATAAGACAAGTCATGCACAATACCAGAAGACTCTTTGTGTGTTTCATAGCGGATTCCTCCTGTACAACAGTTTACTCGGTAAACTTTGTTATGACAAGACATGCATTGTGTCCGCCAAATCCCAGCGAGCAGGAAGCGGCGGCGGTAACCGGAAGGCTTATTCCTTTGTTGGGCGTGTAGTCAAGATCACATCCGTTTTCAAGGTCGGGTGCATCAAGATTGATGGTCGGCGGAATAAAGGAATCGTTGATTGCCTTTACGCAGAATAATGCTTCTATGGCACCTGCTGCTCCAATCATGTGTCCGGTCATACTCTTTGTTGAAGAGATGTGCAGTTTTTTTGCATAGTCACCAAATACCATCTTGAGTACGTTTGTTTCGCAGATGTCATTTGCTTTTGTTGAAGTTCCGTGTGCGTTGTAATACTGAATGTCTTCGGGTTTCAGATTTGCATCGCGCAATGCATCTTCTATTGCAAGCTTTGCTATCTGTCCGTCTTTGCGGGGAGCGGTAATGTGGAAGGCATCGCTTGAAGAACCATATCCTGCAATTTCTGCATAGATTTTTGCTCCGCGTTTTTTTGCGTGTTCCAGTTCTTCCAGAATGAATACTGCTGAACCTTCTCCCATAACAAATCCGTCGCGGTCTTTGTCAAACGGTCTGCTTGCTTTTTGCGGCGTGTCGTTGTAGTGAGTAGAAAGAGCCTGCAGTGTTGCGTAAGAGCCTACACCAAATCCTGTAATGGAAGCTTCTGTTCCGCCGGTAAGACAGACATCCATTCTTCCTGAGCGAATCAAGTCTGCTGCCTGACCGATTGCATCTGAACCGGAAGCACAGGCTGTTCCAATGGTAAGGGCAGGGCCGTGCAGGTCAAAGTACATGCTTACATTTGCGGCTGCTTCGTTAGAAATGGCAAGCGGCATGGTAAGCGGAGGAATGCGTGACACTCCTGCTGCAGGGTCAAAGAATTTTTTGTATCCGTCTTCGTATGCGTCCAATCCGCCCATACAGGCACCAATGACAATACCGTTCTTCTGTGCAGAAAGCGTTTCTTTGGTGTAGCCGGAATCTTTAATTGCCTGAGCACTTGCACACAGTAAGAACTGTGTAAAGCGTGCCATCTTGCGCAGTGCACGGTGTTCAATACCGTAATCTTCCGGGGTAAGATTTTTTACTTCTGCTGCAATGGTAACCGGAAAATCGGTTGTGTCAAAAAGCGTAATCTTATCTGCACCGCTTACACCTTTCTTTGCGTTTTCCCATGCTGTCTCGGGTGAGTTTCCTATTGGAGTAACAGCTCCCATTCCGGTAATGACAACTCGTCTTCTCTGCATGTTAACCTCGCTTATCGGATTTTGAAGAAAATGCCCAGCAGTGCAACGGTTATGAGCAGCTGCAGGGTAATAAATTTAATCAGTACCTGCGTTGGAGACCATCCGCGGTTTTTGCGCATGTGGTCATGTAACGGAAAGCGTACTGATTCAAAAATACTGATATGACAGAATCGTTTGAGTGCAACTTTTAAAAGTCCCATTCCACCGTCAACAAAAATGATTGATGAGGTTGCAAGGAAGATGAACGGGTTCTTTGTAATAAGCACGATAATTCCAATGTAGAATCCTAACGCACGGCTTCCTGCGTCTCCCATCAGCACGGAACTGGGGAAGGCATTGTGCCACAGGTATCCCATAAGTACACCGGCTAAACAGAAGGTCATGATTGCCCAGGAGGCTCCGTCTGCAAGGTGAGGTACTAACAGATATTCGGAAAAATCTACATGTCCCAAAACTGCATAGAAGATGACGCCCAAAACTAACAGTGCAAGCAGTACCAGTGAAGAACTTAATCCGTCAACGCCGTCGGTACAGTTGGTTGTATTTACCGAAGCCCACAAAAGAATGACGACAATGATGACATACAGCCATGTGGGAACATGTACGTTGCCCGAAACAAACGGCAGCCAGAAGTACAGCTGTCCGTCGGGTGACTGAGCTCCTAACTGCCATGCAAGCAGTAAGGCAGCGGCAAGTGCAATTACAAAATCAAGGAATGCCTTAAGATATTCTCCCCAGCCTTTTTCGCTCCGGTCATCAAGGTAACCGGTAAGCATCATAAGCCAGGTCAGTACGAGTGTTCCCACCTGAAGCAGATCAAGCGGAACAAATACAAAACTCAGAATAACGAAAATGCTAATGAAAACAACACCGCTTCCGGTAGGCTTTCCTTTAGCCGCTTCTTTTGTAAGCGTAAATTCCCGTCCGCGGTCGGTCGGCAAAAAGCGATAGAAGGTCGGCAGTAATTTAACGGTAATGAAAAAACCAGAATACAATGCAAGCGCAATCAGTACTGCATGTGACTGCAAAAGACGCGCCGGTCCCCAATAATTAGTAAGAAATCCACCCAAATAGTACAGCATATTGTTTCTATAGTACCATAACACCCCCATTGTTGCAAGTCAGCGTTGTGTATGTTATACTTACCGTATGCAGATACGTTCTTCCTGCAGCAGTCTGTCTGGTGCAGTTACGGTTCCCGGTTCAAAGTCTCATACCATACGAGCGCTTATTTTAGCGTGTCTTGCCGAAGGAACTTCTCATATCCACAATCCGCTTCCCAGTGCAGACTGTTTAAGTACTGCCGGTGCAGTTCCGCTTATGGGTGCTTCAATTTCTTTTACTGATGCTGACGGTAATGTAAGCGACCTGTGGACGGTAAACGGTGCAGGAAAAAATCTTCACCTTCCTTCCGATGTGGTTAATGCGGGTAACAGCGGCTCTCTTTTGTATTTTTTGTCTCCCATAGCGGCAACCTTTGACGGCTGGTCTGTTTTTACCGGAGATGAAAGCCTTCGCTCCAGACCGGTTCAGCATGTGGTAGACGTACTGACTCAGCTGGGTGCAAAAGCGTACTGTGCCATTCCCGGAACAAACACCTGTCCGCTTGTCATTCAGGGTAAGATTTCTGCGGGAACGGTTCGGACAGAAGGTTCTGTTTCAAGCCAGTACATTACAGGCCTTATGCTTGCTGCCCTGCGTTTGGACGGAACACTTGAGCTTGAACTTTCTGACCCCAAAGAAACACCGTATCTGACCATGACTGCAGACTGGCTTACCAAAGCGGGTGCACAAGTTAGCATGAGTCCAGATTTTCATCACATAACGGTAAAGGGACCGCTTGTTCCAAAAGCATTTGACTGTACCATTCCCAGCGACTGGGAGGCAGTTGCATTCCCGCTTATTGCAGCGTTAATCTCTGACAGTACGGTTATCATAGAGCATATTGATGCAGGCGGAACTCAGGGCGATGATGCCATTGTCGATGTATTAAAACAGGCCGGAGCAGATGTTACCCTTGATGCAGAAAAACAGACGCTTACCGTGTGCGGTATGTCGCATGCAAAAGACGGTGTCGGTCGGCTTACCACAGAGCACTGTCCGAATGGCGAACTGCATGTAAATCTTTCGGGATACCCTGATGCAATCTGTGCGCTTGCTGCTATTGCCTGTTTTATTGAAGGAACTGTTGTGCTTGAAGATATTGCCGTGTGCCGCCGTAAGGAGACAGACCGTATTGCGGTTCTTACAAAAGAACTGACGAAACTTGGTGCAGCGGTAAAAGAAGAAAGTGACCGGCTTACCATTTACGGACATTCTCCGCTTCTTGCTGACGGAAGTGCAAACCCTGCATTTAATCTGCATGGTGCAACCGTAGAAAGCTATAAAGATCACCGTGTAGCCATGTCGCTTGCCTGTATGGGCTTGGGAATGAAAGAAGGGCAGACGGTTACTGTTAACGATGCCGAATGCTGTGCCGTAAGTTTTCCGCGCTTCTTTGAAGTTATGTGTACGCTGGGGGCTTCTTTTAAATGAACGGATTTATCAGAACGGTAGAAAATACACACGAAAGTTCCCGAGCCAGCGTCGTAACCTTTGGCGTACTTGCGTCAGTTTCTGTCGTCCTGTATGCAGTGCTTTTGTTCTGGTCTCCGTCTGTTCCGCTTGCAGTTTCATTTGCAACCTTTGTCTGCTTTGTGGTGTGCGTTTCCATCTGGATTACCTGCTCTAAAACCCGTCCGGTAAGCGAAAGTCAGTTTGTTCTTGCAATGCCGGTACGTGCGTCAGTGCGTCCGCGTCTGGGCTATCGGGTAAGCCGTTTTTTTATGGTTGTGTCAGTTGTTCTGTTCTGTGCCGGTAACTGCGTGCTGTGTCTGTTTGAACTGCATGAGCCGCTGTGTACTGTGGTGTTCTGTGCTTCAGCAGCAGTTGCAATTGTTACGTATGTAACAACCCTTGTTCACGAAAAATCAGCAGGATAATTCTTTTTCAGATAGCGCATAAAGGCTTCAAAGATTTCTTCGGTGTAGTGAACGCCTGTCTGCTTTTTTAATTCAACAACACTTTCTTTTATAGTCAGTGCTTTCCGGTATGGTCTGTCCGATGTCAGTGCGTCAAAAATATCTGCTGCACTTATGATCATTGCTTCTTCGGGAATTTCATCATCGAGTAAACCGTAGTATCCGGTTCCGTTCAGTTTTTCATGATGATATCGTATGAACGTGCTGATGCTTTTGAAAAAAGGATTGTTGCACACAATGTTGTATCCGATTTCGGTGTGCGTTTTTATTTCTGCATATTCGTCTTCGGTCAGCTGTGCTTCCTTGTTTATGATTGCATCAGGTATTCCTATCTTTCCAATATCGTGCAGCATTGCGCCGTACCGTAACTGGTGAATTCGTTCTTCTTTGTAACCCATCTCTTTTGCAATTCCTTCAGCATAGCGGGTAACGCGGGCAGAGTGTCCTTCTGTGTACGAGTCTTTTGCTTCAAGTGCGCGTGTCAGTGATTCCACAATGTTAAAGTTGCTTTCGTCAAGATGAGTGTACAGCTGTCGGTTTGTTATTTCGCTTGCGGTAAAGGCAGCAGCAATTTCAAGCATGTAGCGGTGTTCCATGCCGAACGGTTCGGGGTTTTCTGGATTGCGTATCAGTGTCACCACGCCCAGTCTTGTTTTGTCTCCAGAAATAGGAACGCAGATTGCAGAGCCTTCAATAAACGGTTCTGTTTCCATAAGTGCGTATGCAGGGTTAGACAGTCGGTCGGGAATGTAGAGCGGAAGCTGTGATTCAAACACCTGTCCGGAAATGCCCTGTCCCGGTTTTAGGATTTTTGCCGTGCGGATTCCTTTTTTGCTGAACGGAACAAGCTGATTTAATTCTTCGTCGTATGCGTAACAGATTCCTGCATCAAACGGAATTTCCTTGACGATATCTTTCATCAGATTGTTATAGACTTCGGTAATGGTTTTGTGACGATGTAATAAGCGCGGATACTGTGCCATGTGTAACAGTTCGCGTAACCGCTGGTCTGCAACCGACGCTGCATACAGGTTTATGGTAAGCCGTTCGGTTAGCTGCTTTAGTACGGAAAGATCGTTTTCGGTAAGCGGTTTGTGTTTGTGGTTCGGTTTGTCGCACAAAAGCAGAAACGCCAGAAGATCAAAGCGGTGTACGACGGGAATTATGGTGTGTGCGTGATACAGCGTAAAAAGCACATGTTCCAGCATGGGAGCGTTGACCTGAAAATCTGAAAACAGGTGGGACAAATCGGTCGGTTCAGTAATCATTGAAAGGCAGCCTGCAAACAGCGAGTCATCAGGAATAGTTGCAACTCCTTCGCGGTCAATCTCGCGGTATTCGTGCAGTTCTGTTTCGTGATAGAAAATGCGCAGTTCAGAGTCGGGCAGTGCTTTTTCTGCAAACGTAATTGCAGACTGAATGAGGCCGGTAGTGGTTGTCCAATTGTCTAACTCATCAAGACTGAATTCTTCTGCCAGCTGATCCATGAGCTCAAAGGCATCTGGATTCTGTTCAAAAGATTCTGCCCAAACTTTTTTCATGTCTTCTATAATAATGCATAAACTGCAAAACCGCAATAAGAAAACGTGTGACTTTATGAATGTAGAGTACCCGTGTACGGATAGTGGTTCTTGAAACTGAGTCCTTTATTCTGCTATACTGTTGTCATGCTTACACTTAAATTTGGCGGAACCAGTATGGGTTCTTCCCGCCGTATCCTTGATAGCGTTGATATTATGATTGGCCGCGCAAAAACTGACCGCATTTCTGTTGTAGTCAGTGCTGTCGCAGGTGTTTCCAATAAGCTGCAGGAAGCAATTGACAGCTGTATTTCCGGCTCAAGTGCTCAGGGCTTTGTTGATCAGCTGAGAACCATTCATACCGATATCTGTTCTGAACTGAAAAAAGCAGAAAGTGCCTTTGACACTGACCGTGTCATGAAAAAGATAGATGCACTGCTTTCGGAATTGAACAATCTGCTTTCAGGTCTTGCTACCTTTGGAGAATGTCCGTCAACCGTTCACTGCCGCATTATGGGCATGGGCGAACTGATGTGTGCTCCCATTGTTGAAGAAGTGCTTGTTGCAAAAGGACAGAACGTACTGCTGTTGGACAGCCGTAAATACATTTACACAAAAGGTAATCAGAAGGAAGGCGACCCTGACTACGAGCGCAGTGCAGTTGCATTCCAGGCTCTTCGCGAAGGGGCACTCAGTTTTACTCAGATTTTCCTGTTCCCCGGATTTATCTGCTCATGGGTAGGCGGAACCGGCATGGAACCCGTTATGGGACTTTTGGGGCGTAACGGAAGCGACTTTTCTGCAGCAATTGTAGGCTATTCTTTAGGTGCTTCAAAAGTAGAGTTTTGGACAGATGTTGACGGAATCTACACTGCAGATCCCCGCGTTGTAAAAGATGCAATTCTTGTAAAAGACATGAGCTACGAAGAAGCAATGGAACTTTCATTCTTCGGAAGTAAAGTGCTTCATCCCAAAACACTGTCTCCGCTTGCTTCAAAAGGAATTGAAGCCTGGAGTCTTAACAGTCACAATCCTTCTGCCCGCGGAACAAGAATCGGTAAGGGACCGTTTGAAGATAACGAAACAGGACCGGTTCGCGGAATAAGCTGCCTTAAAGACTGTGCCATGATTAGTGTCAGTGGTTCAGGAATGAAAGGCCGTAAAGGTATGGCAGCCCGTATCTTCAGTGCAGTAAGCAATGCAGGTATTTCTGTTCTTCTTATTACTCAGTCTTCTTCTGAATATACGCTGTCTTTCTGTGTACGCAAGGCTTCTGCTGCAAAAGTTCAGGATGTGCTTAAGGCAGAGTTTGCTCTTGAAATTACCAGTAAGATTGTAGATGAAATTGAAGTACATGATGACTGTGCAATCGTTTCTATCATCGGCGATAACATGAAAGCTAAGCGCGGTGTTGCAGGAACCTTCTTTGATTCTCTTGCAAGCCGTGACGTAAACATTCTTGCTATTGCTCAGGGTTCAAGTGAACGCTCTATTTCTGCGGTAATCAATGCAGCCGACGGAGATATGGCAGTACGCATTGTACATCAGTTCTTCTTCAATACCGTTCAGTCAATTCAGGTGTTTGCCTTCGGTGCAGGAACCATTGGCGGAACCATGATAGACCAGATCCGTGATCAGCATGATGCCCTTCTTGAACAGGGAATCGATGTTCGCGTTATGGCAATTACTACCATCGACGGCATGATTTTAAGCGAAGAGGGACTTGAACTTTCCGACTGGCGCGACCAGATGAAACATCCTCAGTTTGAATTCAATTCAGACAAAAATGTTGATGACATCATCCGCTTTGTTCAGGAAAAGAAACCGCTTAATCCGATTTTTGTTGACTGTACGGCAAGCTACGATTTGCCCGACCGCTACCTGGATATTCTTAAAGCAGGCATGAGCATTGCAACACCAAATAAACGTGCAAACTCAAAAGACATGGCGTTCTACAAAAAACTGCGCCAAACTGCAAACGAAATGCACGTGCGCTTCCTGTATGAAACAAATGTTGGTGCAGGTCTTCCTATCATCGATACTCTGCAGAACCTGTTTAAGTCAGGTGACCGCCTTACTGCATTCAACGGCATTATGTCCGGCTCACTCAGCTACATATTCGGTAAACTGGATGAAGGCAGAAAATTCAGCGAGGCTGTTCTTGAAGCAAAGGAACTGCGCTACACAGAACCGGATCCCCGCGATGACCTTAAGGGTACCGATGTTGCACGCAAGGCACTGATTATTGCCCGCGAGTCAGGTATGGAACTTGAACTTGACGATATAGAAATGCGCTCTATCTTCCCGGCAGATTTCAGTCTTGAAGGTACAACCGAAGAATTCCTCAAAAAACTTCCGCAGCTTGATGCATACTTTGCAGATAAAATGGCAGCACTTAAAAAAGAAAACAAAGTTCTGCGCATGGGTGCAAGCATTAAAGACGGAAAAGTTTCTGTGGGAATGCTTGAAGTAGGTCCCGAAGATCCTCTGTACGGAGTCCGCGGCGGCGAAAATGCATTTGTATTTACAACTGCCCGTTACACACCCATTCCGCTGACTGTCCGCGGTTACGGTGCCGGTGCAGGCGTTACTGCGGCAGGTGTGTTCGGTGACATTCTGCGTACCGTAAGCTGGAATGTTATGCGTTCTAACGCGTAAGGTATACCGTCTATGGTCATTGTTTTAAAACCGTCAATTACTCAAACAGAAAAGACTCAGCTTAAAACATTTCTGACCAGACGGAATTTTAAAATAAACGAAGTACGGGGCGAAGAAGAAACGGTTCTTGCTGCGGTAGGAAAACTTTCTCTTGATGTGCGCGAAGTACAGATGCTTCCCGGTGTAAGCCGTGTCATTCCCATCTCTAAGCCGTATAAACTTGCAAGCCGCGAGTTTAAGCGAGAAGACACTGTCGTAACCCTTGCGGCATACGGACAGACGCTGAAGATAGGCGGTTCCCGTATCTGCGTTATTGCAGGTCCTTCTGCCATAGAAAGTAAAGAACAGCTTTTTACTGTTGCACAGTCTCTTGCGTTAAGCGGTGCCGGTATTCTGTGCGGAGGTTCATTCCGTTCTGCGTTGTCGCCGTATGAATTTCAGGGACTGGGTAAGAAAGCCCTGCAATGGCTTAAGCAGGCAGGAAAACAGTTTGGCATGCCAGTCTGTACCGAAGTTTTCAGTGCAGAACAGGTTACCGTTGCGCAGCCGTATGTTGATGTACTTTTGGTTGGTCCAAAGAACATGGCTAACGGTGAACTTTTAAAAAAGGTTAGTGCCTCTGGTAAGCCGGTCATTTTGTGCCGGAGCAGCAGTGCAACCATAAAAGAGTTTTTGCTTTCTGCCGAATGTCTTCTGTCTTACGGCGCAGAGCAGGTTATTCTGTGCGAAAGCGGTATACGGACATTCGAAGGAACAACACGCAGTACGCTTGATCTTTCTGCAGTTCCTCTTTTAAAAGAACTGACTCATCTTCCCGTAATTGTAGATCCGTGTGCGGCGGTCGGAAACCGTGATAAGATTCCTTCGCTTGCAATTGCTTCTGTTGCGTGCGGTTCAGACGGAATTGCACTTGATGTTCATAATGCTCCTGAAGAAGCGTTGTGTGACGGTGCACAGTCTCTATACCTTTCTCAGTTCGATAAAGTCATGCATGATATTCAGGCAATGTGTCCTGTTGCCGGTAAAGTGCTTTCCCGTGTACACGAAGTTTCAGGTGTCAGTGCAGCAAAGAAAACAAATGCAAAGGCAAAGCAGATTTCCTGTGCGTATTCAGGGACACGCGGTGCGTATGCAGAACAGGCAGTGGGCCGTTATTTTGACGGACTTGATGTTAAAAGTGTTGCCGTAGATTCCTTTGCGCAGATTTTCCAGCAGGTAACCGACGGAACAGTACAGTACGGCATGGTTCCCATAGAAAATTCTCTTGCAGGTTCTGTGTATCAGAATTACGATAATTTCCTTCGCTTTGAAGATGTACGCATTGTGGGGGCAGTAACGCTTAATATCCGTCATGCACTTCTGGGAGTGAAGGGTGCTTCCATTGAAGATATCAAGCAGGTGTATTCGCATCCGCAGGGTTTTGCGCAGTGTAAAAAATTCCTTGATTCACATTCCGGCTGGACTCATATTGATGCAGTTTCAACGGCGACGGCAGCAGACTTAGTGCATAAATCTAAGTCAAAAGAAAATGCAGCCATTGCAAGTGAAGTAAATGCATCGCTGTACAAACTGTCTGTGCTTGCGCAGGATATTGCAGATGATCCGGGTAACTTTACGCGCTTTGTAGTTATAGCTGCTCCGCGGAAAAAAGCAGCTTCAAAAAATCTGCAGAAACCCAACATGGCAAGTTTCCTGTTTAAGTGTAAAAATGAACCGGGTGCCTTGTGCCGTGCGCTGGGAGTCCTTGAAAAGTACCGGCTTAATTTAACGCGGCTTGAAAGTCGTCCCATTCCCGGAGAGCCGTGGCGCTACTGGTTTTACGCAGATGCCGACATGCAGGCTCTTGAGGCACCGGATCACGGCGCATACATTGACACCGTACTTGAATCGCTGTCACAGACAGTTGAACAGGTACGTCTGTTAGGATTATATTCTGAGATAAGGTTTTAAGATAAAGCGTTCTGGAGGATTTTTATGAAAAAATATGTACTTTCTGTTCTGGTAGATAACCATGCTGGTGTTTTGAGCCGTGTTTCCGGTCTGTTCAGCCGTCGCGGTTACAACATTGATTCGCTTACCGTTTGCGAAACATCAGATCCTAAAAAATCACGCATGACCATTGTAGTTAGCGGTGACGAATACATTCTTGAGCAGATTAAAAAACAGCTTTCAAAACTGGTAGAAGTTATCTCTATTGAACACTGTGAGCCTTCTACGACAACACAGCGCGAAATGGCACTCATCAAAGTTAAGACTTCTGGAACAAGTCGCTCTGTTATCATTGAAATCTGTAACATCTACCGTGCTCACATCATTGATGTTGCAGAAAACTCCCTGATTGTTGAAACTACTGGTAGTGAAGATAAAATCGGATCGCTTATCCGCATGCTTGAACCCTATGGAATTCTTGAAATGCTTAAGTCTGGTCTGGTTGCAATGGACCGCGGAGAAAAAGTAATCCGTTAGTTTTTTATCTTAATCCACTTCTCGTCATAGAGCTGCCAGCTGCACTCTGTGACGACGACTGTTCCTGTCCTGAATGTGTTTATGCTGATCGGAAGATTTGCAACTTGTGGCAGCGTTATTTCCTCTGTGTTCTGAACGGTTGCAAAGGTAATGCACAGTGTTTTTTTGTTGCCTGAAACTTCTGTAAAATCCACCGGAAAAAAAAGCGTCTTCTTTTCATTGTCAAACTGTGCCTGCTGAATAACGCAGCGGGTAATTGTTCCGTCAAAAAAATCATCTTCGCAGAATGCCCACAGCGGAAAAGCCGGAAGGGCAATGACTTTATCTTTATTGCAGCATGAAAGAAGGTCATTTTGAACGGCGTGCAGGGTAAACAGAACATCTTTATTTGCGGTAAACGCTTTCATGTGCATAGTGTAGCGTAAAATCAAAAAAAAGTGTAGCATAGAGGCATGAAACGATTTTTTATCATTTGTTCTGTTATGTGCTGTCTGTTGTGTGCCTGCAGCCGTAATTCTGCACTTACACTCGAAGGTGAACCGCTGGTTGCACTGACCAGGCAGGCTAAGACAGGTGTCATTACATCTATAGAAAAAAGTGACACGCTCTTTTATCGTTTTACCGAAACTCAGCGTCAGCAGTTTGCACAGTTAGCCTCATCTTCTTCTGGGGCTGCAATTGACTTGCTGTGTGCTAAGAGTGCAAAGCCGGAAACTGAATCTGCAACATTCTATGCAGGTTTTTTATATGAGTCTGATTTTTCTGATGAATTCAAACTGATGGTAGATCTGGATGCCCGTCCTCAGGTGTCGGGTGTGCTTTCTCAGATGCAGCTTCCAAAAGTTCATGTGGTACTTTCGGTTGCTCCTGATGCAGAACTGCCTATAGGATTTTTTATAAAAGGTGATGCCGGTGTCTCTCTTTCCGGAGTTTCGTTTACCGGTGCAGAAATGGGCTTTGACCGACGCGGTGAAATTCCCGTGTTTGCATTTGGACCTGATGGTGGCGGTATAGATCTTAACAGCCGCAGTTTTGACTTTACCGGTGGTTCTTCATTGTTTGCATCTGAAAATTCATCAGCGGGTGTCCTTCCGTATATCTATATCGAAATGACTCCTGCAGAAGATATTGGAACGATTAGTGAACAGCTTACCGTTCATGCTTCGTATGCGGGACAGGACTTTTCTGTCCGCCGTTCTCCGGAATGCAATACACTTACTGTCCAGACTGCAGCGTTTGAAAAACACTATGGCATGCTGTCGTTTAACTCACACAAAGAATCTGTGTTGTGTGCACTGTTATTGCCTAATGATAAAAAACTTATTGCACCTTCTGACGGTCATGTACTTGAACCTCTGGTAAGCGATATGGGTTTTATGTTTGAATATCCTGTTTCGTCGTGGAGAAATCGTGACTATGAACTGTTCCGCTGGGAAGAGTTTCCTTCTGTACTTGTGTTTGCAGTAAAAAATTATGCCGTTCAGGATCAGTTTTTTACGCGGCTTGCATACTTTGTAGAAAAGACAGGATACAAGGGAACCTTTGTTGATGATCAGTTTATTCTGACCGAGCACGGATATAATGCGCATGACTACAAGGCAGATGATCTTGCACGCTTTTTTACACAGGCAGAAAAGAAAAGAGTTCGGCTTAATGAGCACGAACTTCTGCTGCGTGACATTCTGGTGCATAACGGAGTAATTGTTTCTGACGGTGCCGGTGGGTTTAATGCGGGGAAGGGCTGCATCATTTCGTTCAGTATGGAATCTCCTTCTTACCTGCGTTATCAGCTGATTGCACACGAAGGCTGGCACGGCATTTACTTTGGCGATGAAGCATTCCGGGATACAGTGGCAATGTGCTATCTGATGTTTGATCCAGTATACATGGACTTTCTGCAGACGTATTGGGAAACATATGCAAGCCTGATGTATGACCGCACGGACGAATATCTTATGCGTAACGAGTTTATGGCCTATCATCTGCAGCAGTCTGTTTCTCAGATAGCAGATTATTTTTTAACGCGTGCACGCTGGGGTTCAGTTCAGAGAACACAAAAACAAAATGCTGATTATATAATTGCTTCCAATGCAGAAGCCTTTACGGATACTGCTGCAATGTTAAGCGACTATGTCTTTACCCGCTGGGGACTTTGCGCGGGTCGTGTGTGGAACGTAAGCCGTTAGATTTGTCCTGCTTATTTTTGTACTGCCAGGTCTATGTTGTACATGCGCTCTGCACCTACTGTAGAGGGCGGTCCGTGACCTGGAAGGACTACACAGCTGTCGTTTTGTGAAAGAATCTTAGTGTGTATGTTGTTTCGAAGCATGCGTTCTGCATACTTACTGCCGGTTGAACCAATTGTT
The DNA here is from genome assembly GCA_902766125.1 of uncultured Spirochaetaceae bacterium. Taxonomy (GTDB): domain Bacteria; phylum Spirochaetota; class Spirochaetia; order Treponematales; family Treponemataceae; genus Treponema_D. The sequence goes on from CACXCG010000059.1 coordinate 16,309, forward strand.
CCTGCAAACAGAGCATCGCCTGTAAAAAATACATTTTCAATGCGGAACACCATACTGTCACTGGTATGTCCCGGCAGTGAAAAATAGGATATGTTCATTCCTGCTAAAGAGACTATGCCTTCTCCGCCTAAGACTGTTGCCCAGTTGCCGCATACTTCATAGTCAGCTGCATATACTTTTGGTGTATAGATTCGCCTTATGGTTTCAAGCCCTTTTATGTGATGTTCGTGATTGTGTGTTACCAGAACACCGGTAAGCGTATATCCTCCGTCTTCAATCTGAGAGATTAGTTCAGAGGTAACTGCTGCCGGGTCTACAATAAGTGCCTGCATAACGTTTGGGGCATCGTTGACAACGAGGTAGGAATTGGTGAATCCGTTTTTACTCAAATGATAGTAGATTTTCATGATTCCGCCTCGTCTTCGATTTCATTCTGCGGTTTCTGTGTCGAATTCTTTACGCGGTCAAACAGTGCTTCCCGTGTGTTTGAAAGCTTAAACGAAACGGCTTCTCTGAGCGAATCGTAAAAGATGGTTTTCTTAAGGTTGCAGTTTTTCATTGACGTGTTCATCAGAATTGCTTTAATAAACTGGCTGTTGTACAGATCGCTGTCGTCAAAACTGCACTGATAGGCTGTTGTTCCGTTAAAATTGTTTCCTAATAAATCGCTGCCCGTGAACAGGGTGTTTATAAACTTGGCTCCTGCAAAAGAACAGAACTGAAAATTACTCTGTACAAATGAACTGTCGGTAAAGGTACAGAAACTGAACATGCTCATACGTAAGCGAAGGTTTGATGCATGCATGTTTGCAAAGGTACAGTTCTGTATGCTGCAGCCACAGAAAAACTTATTGCTTAAATCAAGTCCTGAAATGGAAAGACTTTCTATATTCAGATTTATAATTTTGTCATGGTTAAGCAGATAGTTCCGGATGCGGTTAACAGATTCAGAGGGATTTTCCAGATGTTCAATGCAGTATCCCGGCTGATCGCATATATTTCCGTCTTCATCAATCTGAGACAAGGCAAGTTTTTTACAGCCAGGGTGAATGCACAGGTTTTTCTTAAACATACTACTACTGTACGCTATTGAAAACATTTAGTCAAATGGATATTATGAAACTATGTGCTGGAAATGTGGAACTGCCCTTACAGAATCAGAACCTGTCTCTCGCAGTGCAGAATGTCCTGTGTGCCATGCAGACATACACTCGTGCCGTAACTGTATGTTCTACGAGCCGGGAAGTCATTACGACTGTCATGAAACCATAGACGCTCTGGTAAGCGACAAAGAACGCTCTAATTTCTGCGACAGTTTTAAGCTGAACCGCAATGCTTCTGGTGACGGCAATGCGCAGAAGGCAAAACAGGAAGCTGCAAAAAAAGCATTTGATGCATTGTTTTCGTAAGCGGAGCCGAATATGAGTCCTTTTATAGATTTTGCATTTCTTGACAGCGGTACCGGTGGAATTCCCTACATGCTTGAACTCAAAAAAAAATGCCCTGATGCACGCTGTGTGTATATGGGGGATACGGCACATTTTCCTTACGGACAGAAATCTGAAAAAGAAATTACAGACTGTGCGTCTCAGGCGCTGTCGGTCATCATAAATACCTGGAATCCTAAAACGGTAGTCATAGCCTGCAATACCATAAGCGTTACTTCACTTTCTGACTTGCGGGCTCTGTTTCCTGACACTCCTATTGTGGGAACTGTTCCTGCAATAAAACTTGCGGCAAAAGTAACACGCAATAAAAATATAGGACTGCTGGCAACGAATGCTACGGTACATCATCCGTATAACCAGAAACTGATTCAGGATTACGCAAGTGACTGCCATGTCTTTAACCGTGGAGATCCTGACTTAATTGCGTTTATTGAACACGATTTGTTTAATGCAGGAAGGGAAGAGCGGTTAAAGGCGGTACAGCCTGCAGTTTCGTTTTTTCTTGAAAATAACTGTGATACGATTATTTTAGGCTGCACACATTTTACGCATATTGCAGAAGATATTTCGCAAGCTGCCGGAAGCGGAGTGCAGGTTGTTGACAGCCGTGATGGTGTTGCAAACCAGGCGTTACGCGTTGAACAAAAACAGATTGAACACTCTGCTCAGGAAAAGAATGTGCTTCGTGCGTTACCGCCAGACCAGAGTTTTTTTGTTACGGCACTGCGCAATACAGAAGACGAACGTGAGTACGCCGCCCTCTGTAAAAACGCAGGCATTTCCTGGGGTGGAATGCTTACAAACGTGACGCTATCTCGTCAATAAATTCCCAAGAGTTGACTATCTTGCTTGCTTTAGGTTCTGCTAAGGCGGCAAGGTCGCCGGTCATGATTCCGTCTTCGATCGTGCTCAGAGTTGCTTTTTCCAGTTTATGTGCAAAGTCTGCAAGGTCGGGGGTTCCGTCAAGTTCTGCGCGCTTTGCAAGTGCACCTGTCCATGCAAAAATTGTTGCAACCGGGTTGGTGCTTGTCTTTTCGCCTTTAAGATAGCGGTAGTAGTGTTTCTGAACGGTACCGTGGCTTGCTTCAAATTCAAACTCACCGTTGGGGCTAACCAGAACGCTTGTCATCATGGCAAGACTTCCGCATGCAGAAGCAATCATGTCGCTCATGACGTCTCCGTCGTAGTTTTTGCATGCCCACAAGAATCCGCCTTCTGTTTTCATAACGCGTGCAACTGCATCATCAATCAGCGTGTAGAAATATTCGATTCCTTTTGCTTCAAACTTAGCTTTGAATTCTTCGTCGTAGATGCGCTGGAAAATTGCCTTAAAGTTTCCGTCGTATGTTTTGCTGATTGTGTCCTTTGCGCCCAGCCAGACACTGATGCCCTGATCAAGAGCATAGTTGAAACAGCAGCGTGCAAAGCTTTCAATGCTTGCGTCAAGGTTGTGAATTCCCTGGATGATTCCCGGTCCTTTCATTTCCATGATTGTCTTACGGATTTCTTTTCCATCGCTTCCGGTAAAGACAAGTTCTGCCTTTCCTGCACACGGAGTTTTAATTTCGCAGTTTTTGTATACATCACCATAGCCGTGACGGCCCAGTACAATCGGTTTTTTCCAGCTCTTTACATTGGGGTGAATGTTGTTTACGAAAATAGGAGCACGGAAAATGGTTCCGTCAAGTTCACCACGCAGGATACCGTTAGGGCTTGGAGTTAAGTGTGTAAGTTTGTATTCTTCCATGCGGGCAGCGTTACTGGTAATGGTTGCGCACTTTACGCCGACACCCAGACGCTTGATTGCAGCGGCGGCATCATAGGTAACTTTGTCATCTGTCTTGTCGCGTTCTACCAGTCCTAAATCGTAGTATTCTGTCTTTAAATCTACGAACGGTAACAGCAGTTTGTCTTTAATAAGCTGCCACAGAATGCGTGTCATTTCATCGCCGTCAAGTTCAGCGATTGCGTTTTTCATCTGGATTTTTGCCATACGGGGCTCCTGCTTTATAAAATCTGAAGGAAGTATAGCAAAAAAATGTCAGTCAATCAATGTCGCATCCGTATAAATTTCTGACTCAATGCGCTTTAGCATTTCTCCGGAAAACTGTTTTTGCAGCGGAATGAACATAAGCAGTTCGTAGTGATCACCTTCTGAATAGGCAAATGCGGTTCCCGTATACGGTTTACCTCTGTATTTATATGTGAAGCGTGTCTGCACTTTGTTGGGTTTGATATCAGGATCATCGCTCCAGGAAAGAAAGGTTGCGTGACTTGTCTGCAAAAGTGAAAGCACTGCACCTGCAAGTGAATCAGAAAGTTCCGGATGAACATCGGTAAAATCATAGACAATGTATGTTACCAGACGGTTCATGTTGTCGTTTGAATAAATGCTTACCGTTCCGTTTGCCAAAAGATCTTCTTTTGTTTTGTGCTGCTTAAATTGTGAAGGGTAGGAAAAGGTAATGTGACCTATGTTGTGCGAAGGCCATTCTTTTTTTACCAGCCAGGAATCTGAAGAAAGAAATACACCTGTGCCAATTGACAACGCAAAAATACAGACACAGATAACAAGCGATGCAATGCGTTTCTTTTTTGTGTTACGGAGGAAATACGAAATGACTGCAGCAATAGCTCCGGCGGCGGCTGCTGCGATGAGTGTTATGTTTGAGTTTCTGCCCCAGATTGAGGTACAGGCGCTCGAAACACCCGCAATAACAAGTACCGTACACAGCGGTATCCATAAGCGTTCAATATTTTTTGCGTCACTTGCTTCGTTTGTTTCCATGTTACCAGTTTGTTCCTTTCATGCAGGAGTTTCCGTTGTAATCCAAGTCTGTCAGAATTTCGGTGTGGTCGGGGAAGACAGCAACAGTGTGTTCTTCGTGACAGCTCCACGAACCGTCAGCGGTTACTACTGTCCATTCGCTTTCTTCGTCACCGGTAATGACATCTGCAGTTCCTTCGTTAATCATGGGTTCTATGGCAAGTACCATGCCGCTCTGAATGCGCGGATTTGCCCCTTTGAACGGATAGCAGTTTGGAATGCTGGGATCTTCGTGAACATCAAGTCCAACACCGTGTCCGCAGTATTCGTATACGACACCATATCCGTTTTGTTTTTCGCAGATATCGGTAACGGCTTTTGCAATGTCAGCAAGGCGGTTTCCTTTAACACAGGCATCAATGCCTGCAAGAAGCGATTCTCGTGTTACGCGTACAAGCTTTCTGTGCTGAGGCTTTACATTTCCGACCATAACGGTGTGTGTGCTGTCGCTTATGTAACCGTCAAGATTGATTCCAATGTCAAGTGAAACAATGTCGCCGTCTTTAACAAAGCGATGTTTTGAAGGAACTCCGTGAATGACCTGATCGTTTATGCTTATACAGGCACAGCCGGGAAATCCTTCTGAATGCCATGCAGGTTTACCGCCGTGTTTTCTTACAAACTCAACGCACCAGTCATCGATTTCTTTTGTGCTTACTCCGGGTTTTACGCGCGGAATAATTTCGTTGAATAAATCTGCCAGTTCGTGACAGCTCTTACGGATTTTTGCAATCTGTTCATCGTTCTTAAGTCTGATCATATATCGTTACCTCTTTTATAATGCGTTTTAGCCAGCAAGCCGCAGAGCTTCATCTCTGCAGACCTGTGCAGTTCTTTCGTCACCGATGCGGTCGTATGCATCTGCCATTTTGTGAAGAAAAAACGAATCGTCTTTTTTTCCAAACCGTAAGTCAAGTGCACGTTCCCATGCATCTATGGCAAGTTCATCGTTGACTGAGCCTTCTATGTTGTTGCGCAGAATGTGGCGCGTAAGTTCCTGAACTTCGGGAAAGAACAGCTTGAAATAGTTAAACGAAAATTCCATGCGCATAATCTGATCCAGCAGAATAACCGCATCATAGTATTCCTGACGCAACACTAATTCTTCTGCAAGAATAAAACCAAAGTCCATAAAATCTTCGCGTGTGAACCATCGCTGTAATTTAAAATCAGTACGGCTCATGTTCATGCGCTTGAATTCTTTTGTTGCTTCTTCTTCGTGTCCGTGCATCAGGTCAAAGAAAATGAGTTTTGCGCGGCTTTCATCATCTTCTCGTGCCAGAAGCCAGGTACGGTAATCGAATTCAACACCTTTTGTTCTTTGCCAGCGTTCTGCATAGACTCCGGTTGCCTGTGCTTCATCAAACAGCGAACGTGACTTACTGTCCGCCAGCGTTTCATAAGCTTTCTGCAGCTCGTGAAATGCTTCGGCGTCTCCCTGTGTTATGTCGGGATGAAGAAGTTTTGCTTTTTTGCGGTATGCATGCCGTATTTCTGCAGCGGTCGCAGTACGGCTTACACCCAGCACGGAATAGCAGTCACGCATAAACTACGTCTATTCTACCGAAATCAGATGGGGTTTGCAATGGCTAACCATCAGCACTCTGTGTTGAACGGGGAAGCAGGAATACCATTCTTGCCAAAGAGTGTTACCGGTCCGTAGTTGTACCAGGCGTATCGTGCATACAGCGGTTGTGCAACATGCGGTGAGCTAAGGGTAAGCGTTCCGTCTGCGTTTACCTGTGCCTGTGCGGGGTAGAACTGTTTGTCTTTTCCTGCAAGTTCAAATGCTGAAAAATCAGCGGGAACCGTATTGTTCTGTCGTGCTTCAAGTTTAAAGTAGCGTTCGGTGCGCAGTTTGTCATCACAAAGCGTAAGTCCTGATGCAGCATTGTCAAAGTACAAAATCATTTTGTCTTCTGAAGGAACAGCGGTGCGTAATACGGGACTTTCGTTTTTTTCTTTTTCGATTAAACCGTATATGTTGCTCAATGCGCTGTCTGCCATGCGGAGTGCAAGCTGTTTTTTGTGCTTGGGATGAATGTCGTTGTATTCTCCCAGACCAAGTGCTACCGTCATGTGCGTATTGTGGACCGTCTGCCAGATTTTTTTCTGTGCTTCACGGATAAGCGGCCAGTTCTTAAAATCTTTGTCCTGCTTGTAACGGTTTTCGGGAAGCTGAACAAACAGGAAGGGCAGTGTGTCATCGTTCCAGTCTGTCCTCCACTGATCAATCAGTTCACGAAGCAGCTTGTAATAGAATGCAGGTTTGTGATCATCGCTTTCACCCTGATAATATATAAAGCCTTTAAGCGTATACGGCATAATCCGCGAAATCATACATTCATATAATCCTGAGGGACGATACGGATTTTTGCATCCCATAGGACCTGGCCATAAGCATTTTCCGATTTGCTTTTGAACTTCGTCCCATTCTATCTGCGGATTTTCTTTGTACAGTGCATCGCATTTTTTCTGCCAGGCATCATTTGCAACAACATATTCATCATATTCCTTGCACTGCTGCTCAACAGATTTTCCGCGTGTTGCACTTTCATAGTCTGTAAGGTAGGTGCGTAAGTCTTCATCTTTTTCAAGACGCTCAGTGTTCATCCATGCGCTTGCAGAAGTTCCGCCCCAGTTGCATCCAATGACGCCGACGGTTACACCCAGACGCTGTGAAAGCTGCTTTGCAAAAAAATATCCGACAGCTGACCAGTGAGTTTTGCCTTTGCTTTCTGACGTTTCCCACAAACTGTTTTTTTCGGCCTCATAGAATGCCTCATCTTTCCATGCGTTTTTGGGAGTGTAGTAAAAGCGTACCTGAGGAGCAAGATTTTGTTTTAATTCATCAGGGCCTTCGGTGCAGTTACCCAGTTCAAATTCCATGTTTGACTGACCGCCTGCAAGCCATACTTCCCCGACTGCAATATCGTTCAGGGAAAGAGTTGTTCCTTCACTTTCTGCGGTAAGGGTTACATCTTCCTGTGCGTCAAGCGGGCAAAGGTATGCTTTCCACGTTCCGTCTGTTACGGTTGTGTGTGTTTGTGAAAGAATTGATTTGCCTTTGTCGTACAGCGTTACGGTAACTTCTTTTCCGTCAGTTCCGGTTCCAAAAATGCAGACCGGTTTGTTGCGCTGAAGCACCGCATGTGAAGAGAAAATACTTGCAAACGCAAATGCTTTAGTTGTGCTGCTGCTCATCTGTCTGTTCTCCTTTTTTGTTTTTGAACAGAATTGTCTTAAGGGATTCCAGATTGATGTTAGGCAGATTGAGTGACGGTAACGGAATGCCGTGTGCAAGCATGTCGCTTAAACTTTGCAGCTGCTGTGCCATTGCAGAGTCTGTGTACATGAGCGTAATCTGTTTTTTGTACAGTTCGTTTACCTGCTGCCTCATGACACTTCCTTTTGCAGAAAGTTCAACGCCTACTTCAAACGGTTTATCTAGGAATACAAACTTTCCGATTTTTTCGCATGACTTAAATCCGTTTTTAGGAGAAATCAGTTTTTCCATTTCGCCAAAGATGAGCGTGCGGATTTTTTCGTTTCTAAGAAGCGAGTTTGCACTCTGACAGTCAATGTCATTCTGCTGAGCGTAATGTTCCAGTGCATCCATAGCAGGAATGATGAGTGCTCCCAGACAGTTCTGATCCTGACCGACAATAACTGCTTTTGAAACATACGGAGATTCTTCCAGTTTGTTTTCAATAGGTACCGGTTCTACGTTTTCTCCAGAACGAAGTACAATGGTATCTTTCTGTCTTCCGCGTACAATCAGTTCTTTGGTGTAGGTCTGGACAACAATGTCTCCGGTGTTGAACCATCCCTGCTGCAGAACCTGTGCAGTCAGTTCAGGCTCGTGATAGTATCCGTGCATGACATTTTTTCCGCGTACATAAAGCACTCCCTGTTCTCCGGGTTTGCACAGAGAGCCGTCTTTTGCACGTACCTGTATTTCGCAGTAGGGCATTGCCCGTCCGATTGTTCCCAGAACGGGTTTGCGGTAATCACGCATGGCACAGATGGGAGCTGTTTCGGTAAGTCCGTAGCCTTCAATGATGCGGATTCCGATTGCGTTAAAGAATTTGTCTATGTACGGAGCAAGACCGCCGCCGCCGGACATGCCCAGTTTGAATTCTCCGCCCATGGTATCCTGTGCCTGGAGGAAGAACATATTGTCGCCTAAAATCTTAAGCGGTAAGAACAGCAGTATGGGAACATACAGCGCTTTGTTCAGTATGCGAAGGATAAAAGCCGGACGTTTATAGTGAAGATTGCGTTCGTGAATAATGTCATACATGACGTGAATTGCACTTGCAGCCCACTTGCAGATTTTGAACAGCACGCCTTTTGCTTTTGAACCGGAAGCAGACTGTTTTTGAATGACTTTGTAGATTGCTTCCCACACGCGCGGAACACAGGCCATAAACTGCGGTTTGATTTTTTTCATGTCGGCAAGAATGACTGAACTTACCGGCTTTGAATAGCACAGGGAAACTCCCATGTCCATGAATACATATTCCATTTCGCGTTCGTAAATGTGCCACACGGGAAGTACGCATAAAGCTTTATCCTGCGGTTTAAGAGGAAGTCTTCCCCTTATGCCGCGCAGCTGACAGGTAAAGTTTAGATGCGTTAATTCAACACCCTTTGGTTTACCGGTTGTGCCTGAAGTAAAGATTATGGTTGCAGTGTCTGTCTCTTCGCCCGAGAACATGATTTCTTCTACTGCACCCGGAACATTCTTACGGAACTCTTTTCCTTCCCGAAGGATTTCTTCAAAGCTGAACAGTGCCAGACCGTCAGTTTGCGTGCCACCAGTTTCCCGTCCCGTTGGATCTATCATGATGACTTCTTTGAGCAGGGGAAGCTGGTTTTTGCATTCGATTATTTTCTTTAAGCTGTAATTGCTTTCAACAATAACGGTAGAACATTCTGCAAAACTAAGGATGTAGGAAAGATCTTTAACGGTTGCTTCACTTCCGCGGGGAATATCAGCACAGCCAATAGCCATAATGCCCATGCTGCAGGCAAGCCATTCCTTACGGTTGTCGCTTATAAGGCCTACTCTTGTGCCCGGATGAACTCCGCGCGAAAGCAGACCTGCTCCAAAGTCAAGTACGAGTTCAGAAAATTCTCCGTAGGTAATGCTCTGAAAGACACCGGTCTTATCTTTTGAAAACTGCAGTTCTGCAGCCGGAAACTCTTGTGCCCGTTCATACAGCATCTGGGGTATTGTTGCATACATAATGGCTTATCATGCAGTATTTATGGTTAAATTGCAAGCATACTTTTTTGTATACTCTTCCATAAATAGTGCATTCCGTGCTATACTGACCCTATGGCAGATCAGAAAGAAGAATTTCGTGCACTGGTTTTTGATGCACTCAGTCAGTATAAGAAAGAAAAGGGCATTGAAGGCGACGTAAGCCTTGATGCAGTTCGCGTTGAAACTCCTCCTAAACCGGAAATGGGAGACATTGGGGTTCCCCTGTTTGCATTTGCAAAGGCCTTCCGCATGGCACCGCCGGTAATTGCAAAGGATGTTGCCGCAATTATCGTGAAGACCTTAGGGGACTCAAAAAGCTTTACCTCTGTGGCTGCAGTAGGACCGTATGTCAATGCAACGCTTAACAAGGCATCTTCTGCGACAGATACACTCCGTACAATCTATGAACAGAAAGAAGCATACGGTTCACTTGCGCAGGATGGCACAAAGCCGTTAGCAGGCCGCAAGGTTATGGTTGAATATTCCAGCCCCAATACCAATAAGCCGCTGCACCTGGGACACCTTCGTAACGATGCACTGGGAGAAAGTGTAAGCCGCATTCTGCACAAAGCTGGTGCCGATGTATTCAGAACCATTATCGTTAACAACCGCGGAATCCATATCTGTAAGTCAATGCTTGCATACAAACTGTTCCACGAAAAAAACGGAGACACCCCCGAGTCGCTTGGCATGAAAGGCGATCACTTTGTAGGTCAGTGCTATGTAGAATTTGACCGCTACCTGAACGGAGAAAAGGGCAAACCCGAAACTGCACATCCCGAAGCTCAGACTATGGCAGAAGAAATGCTGGTTAAGTGGGAAGAAGGGGACGCAGAAGTTCGTGCACTGTGGCAGAAAATGAATGACTGGACGCTTAACGGCGTAAAAGAAACCTATAAACGCACCGGTGTTGGTTTTGACAAATACTATTTTGAAAGCGATACCTATCTGTTGGGAAAAGAAGTTATTGAAGAAGGTCTTTCAAAGGGAATTTTCTTCAAGGCAGAAGACGGCTCTGTACGCATTGATGTAAGTGATGCTGTCGGTAAGGGCCGCGACGGAAATGCCCAGCAGAAAGTGCTTTTACGAAAAGACGGTACTTCGGTATACATTACTCAGGATATAGGAACTGCAGTAAAACGTCATCAGGACTGGCCGTACAATCAGATGGTATATGTTGTTGCAAATGAACAGAACTATCACTTTAAGGTTTTGTTCTACATTCTTCAGAAGATGGGCTATGACTGGACAGACAAACTGCATCACTTAAGCTATGGTCTGGTAAATCTTCCCTCTGGAAGAATGAAAAGTCGCGAAGGAACCATTGTTGATGCAGATGATTTAATTGACACCCTGCATGCCGATGCACTTGCTGCAATCAAAGAACGCGAACGTGATGAACAGGTTGGCGATGCTGACGAAGTTGCAGAAAAAGTTGCACTTGCTGCATTGCATTACTATCTGCTGCAGACTGCTCCGATAAAGGATATGCTGTTCCATCCGGAAGAGAGTATGTCGTTTAACGGAAATACAGGTCCGTACCTGCAGTACATGGGTGCACGCATTGCATCAATTCTCCGTAAGGCAGAAGAGGAGGGAGCCGGTGCTTCTTTTGAGGATGATATTCTGTCGCTTCTTTCTCATGAAAGTGAGTGGGCGCTCATAAAAAATCTGGCCCGTTATCCGCAGATTATTGCAAAGGCTGCAGAGGAACTTGATCCCAGCCAGGTTGCAGTCTATCTGTACGAGTTGTGCCGTGACTTCAGTGCATTCTATCGCGACTGTCCCATCATGTCTGTTGTACAGACTGACAGCCGCCTTGCGTCTGCACGTCTGGCACTTGTTTCCTGCACACATACTGTTTTGAAGGATGCAATGAACTTAGTTCTTGTTCCGTATCTTGACCGTATGTAAACCGGAGGACGTATGTCTCAGGCACTGGTAACTGCGCTGCTTCGAATGGAAGCGGCGTGTTTTACAATAATTCTGTTTGTGGCGCATATTTATTTTTCTTCTCCAAAGAAAAAGACGTTCAGTCACCGTCTGTTTGCAGAACTGATTATCGTTGGCCTGATTAACGTTATCTTTGACGGTGTTACCGTGTACATGGTGTACAACCTGGATACCGTAAATCCGATTGCAAATTTTCTGTGCCATAAAGTATTCTTAGGTTCATTGGTCGCAGTCCTGTTCCTTATCTTTGAATATATTGTTACGCTTGTATTTGCTGATGATGCAGAACGAAATAAACGCCCCATCTGGGAACGGTTACCGTTTTACATTGGAGAAGGCTTAATTCTTTTTCTTCCCATTGAGTATGTTCAGACAGAACGCGGTAACTATTCGTACGGTCCGTATGCGTATGCGGCTTACGTGATTTTCTTTCTGTATCTTATTTCATCCATCGTTGTTGCAATTCGTGTATGGAAAAAAGTTGAACGCAGAAAAATTCAGGCAATTACGGTTGCACTCTTTTTTGTTGCGGTGTGTCTGATTATTCAGGGACTGTTTCCGTATGTACTTATTTCCTGTGTCGGCGTTACTACGTCAGTTCTTGCGTTTTTCTTTACGGTTGAAACTCCCGATGCACAGAAGGTGCAAATCCTTACCGAAGAAAATGAAAAAGCAAATGCTGCCAGTGAAGCAAAGTCAGCATTCCTTGCAAACATGTCGCACGAAATCCGTACGCCTATAAATGCAGTGCTTGGCTTTAACGAAATTATCATCCGTGAAAGTACTGAACCACAGATAATCGAATACGCACACGATATAGAAAATGCAGGAAAGACGCTTCTGGGAATCATCAACAATGTGCTGGACTTTTCCAAAATTGAAGCCGGCAAAATGGAACTGCTTGAAAGAACGTATGAACTGTCTTCTCTTTTGAACGATGTCATGAACATGATGCTGTTCCGTGCCCGTGCAAAGAACCTGGAACTGAAAGTTAACGTTGATAAAAATATTCCTAACGCTCTGTTTGGCGATGACATGCGTCTGCGTCAGATTATGCTTAATGTTATGAGCAACGCAATCAAGTATACGGAGAAGGGAAGCATTACGCTGAATGTTTCGTATCAGAAGATTGAACAGGTTGACGAAAGCGGCTATATCAGTGCAGAAACGTTTGATTCAGTCGTAGATCACATTATGCTTTCTGTTTCTGTTGTTGATACCGGTATGGGCATTAAAGGCGATGAACTTGAAAAGCTGTGCCTTCCGTTTGAACGCATGGATGAAGACCGTAACCGCACCATTGAAGGAACCGGACTTGGCTTAAGCATTGTAAAGCGGCTTTTGAACATGATGGATTCTTCGCTGAAAGTTGAAAGCGAATACGGAAAAGGCTCATCGTTTGGATTTGATGTAAAACAGCGGGTTGTAGACTGGACTCCTATGGGAACCTTTGTTCAGACTGCAGGCGAAAAACAGGAAAAATATCACGAATCGTTTATTGCTCCGACTGCCCGTGTTCTGATTGTTGATGACGTAAAACTGAACCTTATGGTTATTGCAGCTCTTCTTAAACCGCTTCAAATGCGCATTGACACTGCTTCAAGCGGAAAAGAAGCTCTGGAACTGGTAAAAGACAATCTGTACGACGTAATCTTTCTGGATCACCGCATGCCCGAACTTGACGGTGTTGAAACACTCAGCATTATGCGGAAAGAAAAAGGCGGTCTGAATGACGGCACTCCTGTGATTGCACTTACGGCAAATGCTGTTTCCGGTGCAAAAGAATTTTATCTTAGAAACGGATTTAAAGACTATCTTTCAAAACCGGTGGATATGCGTCATCTGGAAGAAGCACTCCGGGAACATCTTCCCAAGTCAAAGATTCAGGTTGTTCAGGATACTGCCGGTGGTGCAGAAGACAAAGGTTCAAAAAGCGCTGATGCTCAGACATCGGAAGGCTATGCACTTCCGGTTGATACTGCGGTTGGAATTGAAAACTGCGGTTCACAAGCATTGTACCGCGTTGTGCTTGGGGAGTTCTGCGAAAGTGCAGGAAAGAGTGCTGAACGCGTGCAGGAAACGCTTTCTGCCTCTGACTGGAAAAATCTGACGGTTGCCGTTCATTCAATCAAAAGTTCAGCACGAACAATTGGTGCCGCTCCGCTTGCAGAACTGGCTGCAACCGTAGAACAGTATGCCATTGCCGCAGACAGTAATGCACTGAAGGACAGTATCCCCAAACTGCTGGATCTGCTGGAACAATACCGCAAGAAACTGTCATCAGAAGAATTTCTGTCCATGCGTTTCTGCTAAAAAGCACTTTCCCATTTAGAAGAAAAACAGTATCTTATAAGTATGAAACCTCCCGTTGCCCATTTTGTAGAGCATTTCCTCAGAACCTGCCTGGACACATTTACAACCCGCGATTTTGTTAAGCATTTTGCTTCTATGGGCATTCGGATGACGGACAAGCAGGCGTTGGAATATATCCTCAATAATCCGTATGTCTATCAGCTTGAAGATAAATCGTTTGTTACCCGTGCAGGCATGTTTACCGGGGCGTACTTCAGCATAAAACCGACCGCACAGGAAGTTGCACAGGGGCTGTTTGTGGTGGGAGACCGCTGTCTTCCGTTTGTAGATGAAGAACTGCTTCCTTCCGAATTGATTTTCTGCGCAGATACCGAAGAACTTTCTGCAAAGGTGGGTGTGTTCGATTCTGATTTTGCCATCGATGTGTATCAGCTGTTTGGCGAAGAATACGCTCCTCAGTACATTGCCTCTGACCCTGCAAATGCTCAGATTAATTTTGTTGACCGTAATTTTGAACTTCCTGCAACGGTTTCGCTGACCGGCTTTGATCTGGAACCGCTGGTACGGCGCTTTAACTTTACCGAAGGTGACCGCCTGTTGTGTCACGTCATTGACTGGGATCTGGGAATTGTCGGCGTTCAGGTGCAGCATGCACACAATGATGTATTTGACACAAGCGTTCAGGCAACGAAGCGTCTTGAATGGTATGCCTTTTTGGAACAGTGCCTGCTCAACAGTTTTTCGGATGTGGGACCGTGCATGTCTATTGGCGAGCAGCTTGAAGTGGTGTTTGTTGACCAGAGGGACAAACTGTGTGTTCCCGACTGCGGCTCGGTGGAAGAATATGTTATGCGCTATGCAAGAAAAGTAGGCCTTGAACATTACGGTGTTGAAACGCGGCTGTGGCACAAGGGTAAGGAAGTTCCTGCAATCGGTTCGTGGAATGACGAGCAGATGAAACTCATTAACGAGATTGAATGGGTTACCATGGAAATGCGTGCCTTATACACAACCCCCGACTGTGTGTACGATGAGTTTTTGCGCGACATGTATTTTTGCCGGAAGGACGATCTGGATGACCTTCTGGACTATATGTTTACTGAGGATTTTTCGTTCAGTAAGGCTCAGCGGAATCGCCTCTTGTTGCACATCAATGAAAGAAATGCTATACTCAGTCCGTGCTATAACTGGTTTGCTGACCAGAAAAAAGGGCCGGTACGACACGATACGCTTGAATTGTACCGTAACGTTTCGGCATTAGCATTCAGAATAGAATGTTCGGGTGGGGCGCTTGAAAAATATCCGCAGCAGGAACTGGTCATTTTGTCTCAACTGAACGGTCATCTGATGCGCATGATTTCTACGTTTGAAACCGATGAGCACATTGAACAGGAAGCCGATGCACTCATGCTGTCGCTTGAGGGTATGCGGTGTACGTTTGAGGATATAGAAGGCACCCTTGAATCTGCTTTTGAATCGCAGCGGTTAGGGCAGTTTAAGGTGCGTAAGTAATAAATTGGAGGTTGTGTTATGATAAGCAGTCTGGAACTGTGCGAGTTTATTGAACGTGGTGGAGTTTTCTGTAATGTTGAAGGTTCGGCTCCGGCAGAAATTTACCGCAAGGTTGTTGATTCTCTTGCATTACCCGCAGATGTAGATAAAGAACTGGTATACAACGAACTGTGTGAGCGCGAAAAGGTGCTCAGTACTGCAGTGGGAAACGGGATTGCAATTCCTCATCCGCGCAGACCGCTTATGAAAAAGAGTGAAGACCAGCGCATTGTTGTGTGCTTCCTTAAAAATCCCATCAATATGGGTGCCCCTGATTCTCTGAGTGTTCACACCATGTTCATTCTGCTTTCAGCATCTTCTCAGGTTCACATCAATGTTCTTTCTTCTCTTGCAAAACTGATCCGCAAACCTGAGTTTAAGAAACTGCTGGAATCTAAACCGGCTCTTGAACAGCTTATTACGGCAATTAAACAGACAGAGTTTAACTGATATATTTTCAGGCATAGGAGTACAATGATGAACAAAAGCGGTATCGAAGCAGTAGCTCTTTCAATCCGTAGTCTTTCAATGGATGCCATTCAAAAAGCAAATTCAGGACACCCCGGACTTCCGCTGGGTGCTGCAGAAATTGCAGCTGTTTTGTATGGCGAGATTATGAAGCACAATCCCGCAGATTCTGCATGGGTTGACCGCGACCGTTTTGTTCTTTCGGCAGGACATGGTTCCATGCTGATTTATTCGGTACTGCATCTTGCAGGCTACAAAGTTACTCTTGATGATATTAAATCCTTCCGTCAGGTTGGTTCAAAGTGTCCCGGTCATCCGGAATACGGCATTACAGACGGCGTTGAAGCAACTTCTGGTCCTCTGGGGCAGGGAATTGCACTTTCTGTCGGTATGGCAATGGCAGAAACAATGCTTGCAGCCCGCTTTAACACAAGTCATCACAAGATTGTAGATCATTACACCTATGCACTTGTTGGCGAAGGCTGTCTTGAAGAGGGTGTTTCTTCTGAAGCCTGTTCTCTGGCAGGAACTCTCAAGCTGGGCAAACTGATTGTATTCTATGACGAAAACAAAATCAGTATTGACGGAAGTACAGACGTTACCTTTAGCGAAGACATTCAGAAACGCTATGAAGCTTACGGCTGGCAGGTTCTGCGCGGAAGCATGTACAACATTGGTGAAATCCTTGATCTGGTAAAAATGGCTCAGGCAGAAGAGGAAAAACCGACACTTATCATCCTTAAGTCTACTATCGGTAAGGGTGCTCCCAAACAGGGTACCGCCGATGTACACGGAGCTCCGCTGGGTGCAGAAGGTGTTGCAGAAGCTAAAAAGACTCTGGGCATTCCTGCTGACAGTCAGTTCTATGTTGCTCCCGAAGCATATGCATATTTTGAAGAACGCCGCAAAGTCTTTGCACAGCAGTACGAAGAATGGAATGCAGAGTTTGATGCCTGGAGCAAAGAAAATCCTGATCTCCGCAAAAAGTGGGATGCATACTGGGCTAAGCAGCCGACTGGAGACGCAGCTGTTCCCGAATACAAAGCCGGTGATAAAATTGCAACACGCGGTGCAAGCGGTAAGAGCCTGAATTACATGGCTGACCGTTACGAATGGCTGGTCGGTGGTTCTGCAGACCTGCAGGGTCCCAACAAGACCGCACTCAAACACGACGATGGAACCTATTCTGCTGCTAACCGTAAGGGACGCACTATTGAATACGGTATCCGTGAGTTTGCAATGAGTCAGGTTATGAGCGGAATCAACCTGCATGGCGGACTGCGTGCATTCGGAGCAACCTTCTTAGTATTTGCAGATTATCTTCGTGCTTCATTACGCGTTGCAGCTTTAAGCCGTATTCCCAACATTTATATTCTTACACACGACTCAATCTATGTAGGTGAAGATGGTCCTACTCATCAGCCTATAGAAACCCTTGCATCTCTTCGCTGTATTCCTCATGTTCAGGTTCTGCGCCCGGGTGATGCAGAAGAAGCGCCGCTTGCCTGGGAACTTGCAATGGAAAGCACCGATCATCCGGTTTGTATGGCGTTTACCCGTCAGGATTTACCGGTGTATGAAAAGGGTGACAAAAAGTGGCGCGAAACAGCACGCAAAGGTGCGTATGTCGTAAAAGACTGCTCTGGAACACCCGACATTACCGTTCTTGCAACCGGAAGTGAAGTTAGTCTTGCACTTGATGCAGCAAAACTTGCATCTGGCAAAAAAGTCCGCGTTGTTTCTGTTCTGGATAAGACACTGTTTGACAGTCAGGACAGTTCGTTCCGTGACAGCATCTTAGGCGGAGCAAAACGTATTGTTGTTGCAGAAGCAGGAGTCCGCATGGGCTGGGAAGGCTATGCTGAAAAAGAAGACTGCTTTACGCTCAACGACTTTGGTGAATCAGGTCCCGCTGCAAAAGTTGCAGAACACCTTGGCTTTACCGCTGCTGCACTTGCAGACGTGCTGAACCGCTAGTCATTTTTGTATCAGTTTATTCTGCGGGTTTTGGTTTTCCAGAACCCGCTTTTTTTTTGGCAGAGAACTATTCTTCCTCTCCGCTTGCAACCATAAGAGAGCCGTCGTCATCTGCGGCAAGGGCAGCAAGATCAGCAATGTCTTTGCGGTGAGCGGCTTGCTGCCAGGTGGTTCCTGCCTGATCCAGTGACTGCATCTGTTTTTGCTTGCGTTCAGTCTGTTTTTTAAATTCGGTGCGTGCGGCAAGCAGTATGTCTGTTGCAATATCTGCACGGACATGCAGTGCCTGTGCAAGTTCTGCTTCCGGGGCTGCGGCAAGCGCTTCCAGTGTTCCGTATTTTTTCATGAGGATTTTATCGCGTTCTGCTCCCACATGAGGAAGTTTTATAAACGGCGTTACGACATTTTCTTTGGTACGCAGGTTCTGGTTACGGCTGGTTGCAAAACGGTGGGTTTCATCGCGTACTCTCTGCAAAAGGCGCAGTGCATCACTCCGCTTGGGAAGGCAAACCGGTTCTGAAGTATGCGGTCTCCAGATTTCTTCGTCACGCTTTGCAAGTCCCGCAATGGGAATGTCCAGACCTAACGATTTTAAGACACCGTCTACAGCGTTGACCTGTCCTATTCCTCCGTCAATCAGAATCAAATCAGGCAAGTCTTTGTTTTCATTTACTAAGCGTGAATATCTTCGTGTAGTTGCTTCCCGCATAGACTGAAAGTCATCTATGTAGCCGTCAGTTGTCTTTAACCTGAAGTAGCGGTAATTTTTTTTGTCGGGGTTTCCGTTGTAAAAACTGATAAGGCTTGCGACAGGAAATTTTCCTCCGATGTGTGCAATATCAAAACCTTCAATACGGACCGGCAGTTTGGGTAAGCAAAGGGTTTCTTTAAGTTCTTCCATTGCAGGAAAGTCGCCCCGCTCACGCATGCGCCGTATAATGTCTTCGTGTGCATTTTCGCGTGCCATGGCAAGGGCAGCGTTGTGAAGCTTAGCCTGCGTTATCTGGTCGGTTACCAGAACAATGTCACAGTCTGCGTACAGCTGTTCCTTAAAATACTGGTGCATCAGTTCCATGTCGTCGGAAGTGCTTACATAAATGTGTGGCGGAATATCCTCTTTTTCAGTATAGTATGCACTCATAAATTCTGCAAGAACTTCGTTGTCTTCGTTCAGGCTCTGTGCACGGTAACTGTCACGACCCAGAAGTTTTCCTCCTCGGATTTTAAGAACGGCAACGCTTACCAGTTCTCCTTCGCGCCAGGAAGCAATGTAATCCCGGTCATCACCATCAAATCCTTCCACCGAATTCTGATTCTGCAGAACAGCAAGTGCTTTCAGTCCGTCGCGTAAACGGGCAGCTTTTTCAAAGTTAAGGTCTTTTGCTGCCTGTTTCATCTGGGTTTCCAGTTTTTGTGCGGTTTGCTCCCCTTTACCCTCAAGTAGCGTTGAGATTTCTTCGATAAATTCAGTATAGGTGGATTGGGCTACGTCTTTACAGCACGGTGCAAGACATCTTCCTATATGATAGTACAGGCAGGGAGACTGTTTTTTCCTAAAAGAAGAACAGTGCCGTAACGGATAAATCTCCCTGAGTGTTTCTATAAATGTGTCGAGTGCAGTTGCATCGGGGTAGGGGCCGAAATAGCGCGAACCGTCCTGCACAACACGCCGCGTCTTGAAGATTCTGGGAAATTCTTCTGCGGTAATCCTCAGTACGGGATACGACTTTCCGTCCTTGAGGTCAATGTTGTAACGGGGTGTATGCTTTTTGATGAGGTTATTCTCAAGCAGAAACGCTTCGTACTCGTTGTTTGTGGTAATGTATTCTATGCTGCGGGCATGACTTATAAGCAGTCTTGTCTTGATATCCTTTGTTCCGCTAAAATAGGAGCAGAGACGATTCTTCAGACTCTTTGCCTTGCCCACATAGATGATTGTTCCGTGAGCGTTGCGCCACATATAGACGCCGCTTGATGACGGAGCTTTAAGAGCAGTTTGGTGAAGCACTTCGCGGAAAGAGGAGTCTTCATTTTCAGGAGCAGGTAATGGTCTGTCAGACATACAGAAATAAGATACTTTCTTTTTGCGCTCTTTGTCTACTTGTAGCGGGAACTCAGTCACTGTTTGCACAGGAAACCGTCTATACCTTGGGCGGAAAACAGGGCTGGTCTTCTATAGAAACAATGGAAGGCGTTACCTATGGAACCGGTAAATATGGATGGGAGAGTATTGTTCTTGATACCAACAGCCGTCGTGCAAACGACAGTACCGATATGCTGGTAAGTTTTGACGGAGACTCTTTTTCTGATGCAGCCGGAAATTACTCTGTGGTAAGCAATGCGCTGCTTCCTTCAGATAAATCGGTTATGGGTAGCGGTGCCGGCTTAAGTCTTGGTAACGGCGGAATTTCTCTTTCCGGAAAAGAAGGTGCTCTTTTTTCTACCAGTGGAGTCACCGGTTCTTTTATGATTGAATTCTGGCTGTGTCCTTCCATTGCAGAAAGCGGTGAAGTTGTGTTTTCCTGGCGTTCATCTCGTACGCTTGCAAACTATCCGCTGTATCAGTCTGTCCGTGCAAGTTTTTTCAATAACCGTCTGCGCTGGGAGTTCACCAATATTTTCAGCGGCTACAGTGCAAACGACGGCACCATTGTGTTAAAAGAATATCAGCCTGCAGTTCCCGGAGAATGGAGTCATCATTCCATTTCGTATAATGAAGAAACAGGTCTTCTTGAATACCGCATCAACGGACGCACTGAAGATTTAGTGTATGTTACAACAAATGCAAAAGAACATGGCGGTTCCCTGTATCCTCCCGTATTGGGAGTTGCAGCAAACGTAGAATTCTGTCCCCGCTTTACCGGACGCATTGATGATGTACGCATTCAGCGCGGAACTCATGATGATACTGTTCAACCCTTACGCTATGACCCGTATGTGACCGACGGCGGATATTTTGTTACAGAACCTATTATGATTTCTAACGGTGCAGTTCTTGACCGTGTTGATGCCTTACTTTCAGAACCGTCTCAGACTGCGGTTGTGCTGTATGCCCGTGCAAGTGACAACCTGTTCAACTGGGATGATGTAGAGTGGATTCCTGTTCAGAACCACACTATGCTGCGTGACATCCGCGGTCTGTATTTTCAGCTTGCAGTGTATTTGTATCCTGATGGCGGCGGAGTGACCAGCCCTGCAGTTACGCAGATTGACCTGACGTTTACCGAAGTTCCTGTTCCGCTTGCTCCGTTTGCAATTACTGCAACACCGGGTGACGGTTGTGTAACGCTTACCTGGAGTGCATCTGTTGACGGATATACCGGCGGATACTATGTGTTCTACGGAGACCGTCCGGGAGAATACTTAAGCCGTGAAGCAGTGCAGGGATCTTCTCCTATTGATGTAGGGGCAACGCGTTCCATTACGCTTACAGGACTTAAAAACGGAAAAATTTATTACTTTGCAATTGCATCATATTCATCGAATGACAGCAGGATTATGGGAACCCTTTCAAAAGAAGTGTATGCCCGTCCGCTTAAGAGGTAATCATGCCAGAAAATAAAATGCAGAACAAAATCATCTACGACCGCGCAAAAGCAGCAGCCCTTTCCCGTGACTATGCACTCGCTTCGCGTCTGTATAAAGGTCTTCTCAGTTCAGAGCCAGAGAACATTGACTTTTTACTTGGCTTAGGTGATGTATATGAACGAAGCGGACAGGATGCAAGTGCTATTCCGCTGTACCGTGAAGTAGTGCGTCTTCAGCCTTCGAATGTAGATGCCCTTAACAAACTTGCAGCGGTGTATCGCCGTCTTAAGCGTTACGACGATTCTATCTCCATGCTGGAGCAGGCTTTAATTACCGACGAAAGCAATGTGCAGGTATATTACAATCTTGGCTTTACCTATAAACTTATGGGAAAGTATGAAGATGCAGTTCAGTGCTTTACCCGCGTTATTGAAGAAAACCCCAGTGATGTTCTTACGTATAATCATCTTGGTTCAATTTATGATGCACAGAAGGATTATGCAAAAGCAATTGCTGCCTATCAGCGTGGACTTAAAGTTGACCCCAATCATCCTATTCTGCACTTAAACCTGGCACATGCCTACGAGTCAACGGACCAGGTTGAGTTTGCAGGAAAAGAATATGAAGCGGCACTTCGTTCAAAGCCGGGCTGGCTTGATGCTATTGACGGCTACGCAGGACTGTTGTTAAAGAAAGATGATCCTAAGAATGCAGGTGCGCTTGTTCAGCAGGCAATCCGTCTGAATCCGCAGAATGTTAAACTGCACTCTGCCATGGGTGATGTGTATTCAGGACAGCAGCTGTTTGATGCAGCGGAAGATGAATATCGTGAAGCATTAAAGTATGACGAGAACTATGCTGCAGCACTCAGCGGTCTTGCAAACGTGTATGACACAACCGGAAAAAAAGCAGATGCACTCCGAACCATGCAGCGGCTTGAAAAAATTCAGCCGGACAGTACAAAGATTCAGCAGGAATATTCTTCTCACCTTCTGTCTGCAAATAAACTCAATGCAGCAAGTAAGAAAATAAAAAAACTGTGGGACCGCAATCCCGAAGACGTTAGTACGCTCAATCTGCTTGCCCAGTACTATATCTGTAAGGGCGAAGATAAAAAAGCTCAGGGCTGTTTCAAAAAAATCGATGCAATAGATCCTTCATACACTTTGCATTTACGCGATGCAGGTGACCGGTATCATCAGAAGGGCCGCTATAAAAAAGCGGAAAGCATGTACCTTAAGTATCTTGAAGCAAATGATAATGAATCAACTTCGCTGATGAAGATTGCACGCAACTACGAAAAGCTTGGTGTGTATGACAAAGCGCTTACGTATTATAAAATGCTGCTTGCACGTGACGATTCAAACCCGGTGTATTCTGCCGAAGTGCAGCGTGTCAGTGCCCTGTGTTCAGGTCTCTTTATTCCGCCGGATGAATCGGTACCTGTTGAAACAGAAGACGATGATGAAATCATTGAACAGGCTGTAGAGGAAGAAGATACAGACGATACACTCGTTGATGAAGATATTGCACCAGATTTTGGA
>CACXCG010000060.1 GCA_902766125.1 uncultured Spirochaetaceae bacterium
CAAGAGGCTGGGCGCGGAGCAAGGGACGGCAAGACTGCAAACGCAATTCTTCTGTGGAGTTACGACGACGAACGGAATGCAAAAAGACTTTCGGATACCTCACGGCAAAAAGCAGTCGCACGCTTTGCACAAAGCACTACCTGCAGAAGACAGGTTCTTCTAGATGCACTGGGAGCAGAACAGGCAGTATGCGAAGGCTGTGATGTATGCAATACCGGAGGTCCTTCACCGTTTGCACAGGATGCAGCCTTTGTTTTTTCTTATGTTAAATCGCACCGCAAACTGTTTGACATGGATCAGCTTACCGCAAACCTTATTACTCTGTTAAACGAACGCGACAGAAAACTTGCATCGGTAAACATTTGGGAACACAGTGACGCCGAAGAAATTGTCCGCGAGCTTATTGCGGCAAAATACATAAAAAAATGCAGGTTTCCGTGGAAGGGAAAAATTACTTTTCAGAAGCCTCTTCAGCAGGGGCAGCAGCCTGTCCTTCTGCAGCGGGAGCGGCTTCTCCACCTTCTGCGGAGGGGGCGGCAGCGGCAACAGGCTTAGGCTTACCCTTTACCTGCGGGGGCTTTTTACGGTATTTGACAACGTAATTACCCAGAGAGATGTATATGATAAGTGCGACGGTAATAAAGATAACGCGCCAGTCAAGCAGCACGCCTTTACACAACGCCAGCAGCGATTTAAAGTCCATACCGTAAGTATCGGCAAAAAACTGCATAAACTTGACACAGACAGTGTATCCGCGTAGAATTCAGCCATGACAGGAATCATAGATTACAATGCAGGAAACATCAAAAGTGTAGAACGTTCTCTCGCATACATTAAGGCACCCTACATTCTTTCTAAAAATCCAAAAGAGTTACAGTCCGTTGACCGCATTATTTTTCCCGGAGACGGAGAAGCAGCTTACGCAATGGAGCAATTAAAAGAACTGGGCTTTGACAGTTTTATAAAAGACTGGGTTCAGGAAGGCAAACCGCTTCTGGGAATCTGCATCGGAGCACAGATTGTGTTTGATTACAGCGAAGAAGGCGACACACAATGCCTGGGTCTTATAAAAGGACGCATACGGCATTTTACTTCACTGTGGAATGAACGGCTCCCGACAGAAGAAGAGCATTCTGAACGTGCAATGCTTTTGAATACACGCAAAGTTCCACACATGGGCTGGAATGATGTGACTTTCTGTAACGGCGGAACAAAACTGTGCGAAGGTGTTGCAGACAAAAGTGATTTTTATTTCGTTCACTCGTATGTCATTCAGCCGGAAGATGTAACGGTCATCAAAGGCTATGCAGATTACGGCACTATGGTTCCTGCAATTGTAGAACAGAAGAACATAACCGTCTGCCAGTTCCATCCCGAAAAATCAGGAGAACCCGGCTTACAGATTTTGCGCAATTTTACAAAGGATGATATCGGGGGTGCATCATGCTGAAAAAAAGAATCATCATTTGTCTTGATGTAAAAGACGGACGCACCACGAAGGGAATCAAATTCAAAAACAACATCGACATCGGAGATCCGGTAGAGATGGCTGCAGAATACTATCGTCAGAATGTAGATGAACTGGTGTTCTATGACATCATGGCAAGCGCACGTGGAAGAGGTCCCATTCTGGATTTGATTTCACGCGTTGCAAGTCAGGTATTCATTCCGTTCTGTGTCGGCGGTGGCATTGGTACACTGGAAGACATTCGCTCAACCATTATGGCAGGAGCAGAAAAAGTTTCTCTTAACTCACAGGCTGTAAAAAATCCCGACCTGATTGCACAGGGAGCACGGGTGTTCGGTTCGCAGTGCATGGTACTGGGAATGGATGCTGCGCGCGACAGTGCAATGCCTTCGGGTTACCGAGTGTACATCAACGGCGGCAGAGTTGCAACAGAACTTGATGCAAAAGAATGGGCATTACGTGCAGTAGAACTGGGTGCAGGAGAAATTGTTCTTAATTCAATTGATGCAGACGGAACTCGTGACGGTTACGAACTTAACCTGACCCGCATGATAAGCGAAGCAGTTCCGGTACCCGTTATTGCATCTGGCGGAGGCGGTACTCCTCAGCATTTAGTAGATGTACTTACCGATGCAAATGCAGACGCAGCACTGATTGCAAGCATGGTTCACTCGGGAGACTACACCGTTCCCGGCATAAAGGCAGAATTAAGCAAAGCAGGAGTTGCAGTCCGCTGACCGTCAGTTTTCTATGCAGTAGCGAGCGCGGGACGTTTCTGTTTCAAACACGTCTACTGCATACAGATACGGCTTAGACGAATCATCTGATTTTTTAAGCTCTGGGCAGTCAGCAATAATTCCGTCAAAAATATACACTGCAATGCGTTCAGCACTGGGGTTGTTTTTAAAGCATGCAAGATCATTCAGATTGGTATGATCAACCTGACCGCACACGTTTCTGAGTGCTGCTTTCAATTCGGAAAAATCAAGAAGCATTCCGCCTTCATCAAGCGCAGTTCCCCGTACATGAGCATAGACTTTGTAGTTGTGTCCGTGCAAATGTTCGCACTTTCCGTGATAATCCTGTAAAAAATGAGCCGCAGCAAAATCGGCCTGTACCCGTACTTCAAACATACGCAAAGTATAGCACATTGCATGATTTAGCAAAAGACAGTAATATAGAGGATATGAAAAAGACGTTAAAACAGATTCTGAACGGAATCGACTGCATAATACCGGAAACAGATACAGAAATTGAGCATCTGGTATTTGACTCGCGGAGTGTTACCGAAAACACACTCTTTTTTGCCCTTCCCGGAACCCATACAACAGGAAATAAATTTATTGCTGATGCAGTTTTACGCGGAGCAGCAGCGGTTATCTACGAAGGAACTATTTCAGCTGATGAACAGAACGCCATAGATAAGGCCTGTCAGACAAAGGGACATAAAGTTCCGCTGGTAAACGTTCCGTCGGCACGGAAAGCAATGTCACCAGTTTCCGCAGCATTTTACGACAACCCTTCAGAGCATCTGGTGGTATATGGAGTAACGGGAACCGAAGGAAAATCTTCTACCGTTTCGTTTATCTGGCAGCTGCTGACTGCCTGCGGAATTAAAGCAGGTTTTATTTCAACCGTGCAGTATTCTCTGGGCGGAGAAGCAATCAATAATCCGCAGCATCAGACAACACCCGAAGCACCCATCGTACAGAGAGAACTGTATGAAATGCTTATGAACGGTTGTACGCATGCAGTTGTTGAATCTTCTTCTCACGGATTAAGCGAGTCGCTTAACCGCTTAGGAGACGTTCACTTTGACTGCGCAGTATTCATGAACGTAACGCTTGAACATCTTGAGTTCCACAAAACCTACGAACAGTACAAAAGCGATAAAGCAAACCTGTTCCGCTCTCTTGATAAATTCAGCCACACAAAAAAAATCGGATTGAATGCAACCGAAGAAACAGAAGTTCCTTCATTCGGAATAGTAAATGCAGAAGATGATGCAGCTTCATACTTTACCGGATGCACCACAAAAAAATCGTTTGCGTTTGCAGAAGGACAGACACTTTACACAGATGCAGACACTCCGGTAAGCCGCATTACAGAAGTAAACGCAAGTGCAACAGACCTTACGTTTACTCTCAACCTTGATCTGAAAGACAGCAAACAAACAGTCAGCGTACACTCCCCCACACCAGGAGCGTTTAACGCATACAACATTACTGCCGCTCTTCTTGCCGTACACGGCACAACACACATCAACATTCAGACAATTGCTCAGAAGGTACAGTCACTCAAAAGTGTTACCGGACGCATGACGGTTATAAATCAGGGACAGCCGTTTGAAGTTATTGTTGACTATGCACACACACCGTCATCGTTCCAGACTATTTTCCCGCCCATACGCAAGCGGTGCGACAAACACATTATCTGCGTATTTGGTTCTGCAGGTGAACGCGATGTTACCAAACGTCCGCTTCAGGGACAGATTGCAGCACAGTACTGTGACACCGTAATCTTAACCGATGAAGACCCGCGTCAGGAAGACAGCGCTGTCATTCTGGAAGACATTGCAAAAGGTGCACGCAAAGAAAACAAACTGAGCGAAGACAATCTGCTTTTAATAGCAGACAGACCGAAAGCAATCAGAAAAGCATTCAGTCTTGCCGGCAAAGATGACATCGTACTTCTGTTGGGCAAGTCGCATGAAAATTCTATCATCTATAAAGACGGTGCACATCCATACGATGAAATTGCAGAAGCAAAAACAGCACTCTCAGAAATGGGATTTACAAAATAAATCATCCTTAAGGAGCATACAAAAATGAACGTAGTTATTTTATACGGCGGCCGCTCAGGCGAACACGAAATCTCTCTGGTAAGTGCATCAGCAGTAGCACGAAACGTAAGCGAAAAACATTCAGTACGTTTAATTTCTATTTCTAAAGACGGTGCATGGTATGCAGAAGATGCTGCAGAATTGCTGCGCATAAAAACAGACAGCAGTGCAACTCTTGCCGTTCACGCAGATGAAAAAAAGCGGGTGTCGGTTGTTCCCGGCGGCGGTAAGGATGCAACATTTAAGACAGAAG
Organism: uncultured Spirochaetaceae bacterium; assembly: GCA_902766125.1. Lineage (GTDB taxonomy): Bacteria > Spirochaetota > Spirochaetia > Treponematales > Treponemataceae > Treponema_D. Next base: position 4,564 of record CACXCG010000060.1, read on the forward strand.
AAGGTGCAATTCCGGCAGATGTGGTATTCCCTGTTTTACACGGAACCTACGGAGAAGACGGAACTGTTCAGGGACTGCTTGAAATGGCAAATGTTCCGTATGTCGGCTGCGGAGTATTTTCTTCTGCAGCAACAATGGATAAAGAAGAAACAAAAATCTTATGGCAGCATGCAGGTCTTCCTGTCGTACCGGGCATCTGCATAACCCGTGCAGACATTAACGACAGTAATGCTTACGATGCAAAAGTAAAACTTGCCGTAGACACACTCAAATTCCCGCTGTTTGTAAAACCGTGTTCTGCAGGTTCAAGCGACGGCGCTTCTAAAGCAACAAACGAACGTGAACTTTCTTTTGCACTCATGGAAGCCTTTCAGTGGGACAACAAAGTGCTTATAGAAAAAGCAATTGATGCACGCGAAGTAGAATGTTCCGTAACAGGAAACTCTGTTACACAGGACGCATCCAAACCGGAAACAATGCTCACATCTTACGGACCGGGAGAAATTGTTCCCAAGCACACCTTCTACGATTACGATGCAAAATACAATGACCCCGACGGAGCAGAACTTAAGATTCCTGCACTGCTTTCAAACGAACAGCTTACACAAATCCGCAGTATGGCACAGAAAGCATACGCTGCAGTAAATGCATCCGGTCTTTCGCGCGTAGACTTTTTCATTGACCGCAACGACGGAACTTTGTATCTGAATGAAATAAACACCATCCCTGGATTTACCGCAATCAGCATGTTCCCCAAGATGTGTGATTCCGAAGGATTAGGATTTACCGCACTTTTAGATAAACTGTTTGCAGAAGCATGTGCTCAGTTTGAAGCAAAATCAATTCTGCGTACCAGCAGAGTGTAAGCGGAGGAAGTATGGCTGACTCAATGACAAATCCCCACTGTTACCCGGAAGGCTGTGTATTCAATTCACTTGATGATATTGCCGGAAAAAAAGTTACGGTCATGGGACTGGGATTAAACGGCGGCGGTGAAGCCTGCGTAAAATTCTTTCTGCAGCACGGTGCATTTGTTACCGTTACTGACATGAAAAATGCAGAACAGCTTTCGCCCACACTCAACCGGTTAAACGCAGACTGTTCAGTTGACAAATCACGGCTGACCTATGTACTGGGACAGCACCGCATAGAAGATTTTGAAAACGCAGACTGTGTCATAAAAAATCCGGGAGTTAAATACGAAGGAAATAAATTTCTTGCAGCAGCAAAAGCAATAGAAACTGACATAAGCATTTTCCTGCACTTTACCAAAGCACCCATCATTGCGGTAACCGGAAGCAAAGGAAAATCAAGTACCGTAAGTGCCATTCACTACGGCTTACAGAAAGCAGGCTTTACTTCTTTCTTAGGCGGAAACATAACCGTAAGTCCCCTTACCTTTTTAGATCAGACAAATGAAATAACACCGGTAGTGCTTGAACTTTCCAGCTGGCAGTTACGCGACTTACGCGGAAGAAAAGCACTTAAGCCAAAAATTGCAGTCATTACCAAAACCGTTCCCGACCATCAAAATTTTTACGGTTCAATGAAAGCATACATTGCAGACAAGCGTTTGATTTATGCAGACCAGACAAAATCAGATTACACAATTCTTGATGCAGATGCAGACGGATATCTGACTGAATGTGAAGAACCACAACAGAACTGTACCTGCTGGGGCGATGACTTTGCAACAGAAACAAAAGGAACTGTCTTACGCTACAGCAGAAAACCATTTGCAAAAGAAACAGACGGTTCATTCCAGAATACCGATACAAACGGACGTCACGGATATGTACACTTAAACGGAACCACCGAATGTGTCATGGATGAACTTGCAGTTCCCGGAACGCACAACAGAATCAATGTCTTAAACGCGGGACTTGTCATGCGGCTTTTGGGCATTTCTGCTTCTGACACTAAACAGATTCTTGAATCCTGGGGCGGAATAGAACACCGGCTAGAGTTCTTTCATGAATGGACAACAGCAGGAGGAGCACAGGTCCGCTTTTACAACGACAGTGCGGCAACCGTACCCGAAGCAGCAGTCGCAGCAGCATCATCGTTTACACAGTCAGCAAATGTCGTACTGCTTACCGGCGGCACAGACAAACAGCTTGACTTTGCACCCCTTGCAGAATATCTGAGCACTCAGCAGAAAAAAGAAAAATCTGCACTGAGCGTTCTTCTGTTAGCAGGAACCGGAACGGACAAACTGACCGCTTTACTTGAAGAAAAACAGACTGCCTTTACCGCCCCGTACACATCGCTTGCTGAAATGCTGGACGTGGTACGCGCTAAACTTGATTCATGCACGGTAAACACAACCGTTGTCTTTTCTCCGGGTGCAACCAGCTTTGGTATGTTTGCAAACGAATTTGACCGCGGCAACAAATTCAAGGCTGCAGTAAAAGAACTGTTTAAATAACGCTTGTTTTATTCATTTACCGCAGGTGCAGTTGCGTCACCTGAAGTTTGCGCAGGAAGCTGAACAACATAGTCAGCATCGCGTTCAGCACAGTATGTACACAGATACTTTCGACCAGCCGCCTCTGCTTCTTCAACGGTACCTGAGTGAAGATTCGCTGGGGAAACACGGCGCAGTGCCTGACAGTCTTCGTGAGTATGCATGTATTCGTTGCGTCCAGCCCAATACACGACCAGCTTACCCGCCGGCGATGTATTTCCAAAAAAAGAAAGAGGCTGACTGACCTCTGTATCAGTTTCGGTATCAAAATTTTCCGCAGGTTTATGAACATTCAGCGAAGAAAGAAATGCTGTCGTACAGATAACAGCACACACTGCAACACAAACAGCAGCAACTGCAGTAACATACAGGGCAAACGTTTCGCTTTTTTTCATATCTTATTCTCCTATAAAAAAAGGGGCTGTCGATTAGACAACCCCGTTAGTTAAAACGAAAATGCTTACTTCTTAGACTTTGCTTTAGCTTTAGCAGCAGTCTTTGCTGCACTCTTTGCCTTTGCAGCAGTTTTCTTTACTGCTGTCTTTGCTTTAGCGCTTACCTTTTTGGCAGTTGTCTTTGCTTTTGCAACAGTCTTTTTTGCAGCACTCTTTACAGAAGCCTTTGCCTTAGCAACTGTCTTTGAAGTCTTGACTTTAGTTGCTGTCTTTTTTGCAGCAGCCTTAGCTTTTACAGCAGTTTTACCGGCAGCTTTCTTTGCCTTTGCTACAGTTTCTTTTGCGGTAGTCTTTGCTTTAACTGCAACAGCTTTTTTCCACGGGTTAGAGCGGATAAAGGTTTCGTCGCGTTCGTAGCCGACACTGATGATAGTAACCGGTGTTGCGCAGAAGTCTTCAATGAACTCAATGTAGTTCTTTGCGTTCTGCGGAAGTTTTGCATAACTCTTAACTGCCTTAAGCGGTGTCTTCCAGCCGTCAAACTTTTCAAGGATGGGCTTAGCTTTATTCATTGCTTCAACATTTGCAGGGAAGTCGGTAACGATTTTTCCGTCGATGTCGTATGCAACACAGGCTTCAATCTGATCCATGTCATCATAAATATCAAGGTGAGTCAGAACCAGACCATCAAGACTGTTAACGCGGCATGCATAGCGCAGTGCAACCAGATCAAGGTATCCGCAGCGGCGGGCACGACCAGTAGTAACTCCATACTCACGGCCGGTTTTGCGTACATATTCGCACAGTTCACCTTCGCTTTCGTTGTTGAACTCTGAAGGCATAGGACCGTTTCCTACGCGGGTTTCGTATGCTTTGAATACACCCAGAATGCAGTCAAGGTCATGAGGACCAATTCCGCTACCAACAGCTGCACCTGCGGCACAAGAAGGACCAGAACTTACATAGGGATACGTTCCGCTGTCAATGTCCAGCATTGCACCCTGTGCACCTTCAAACAGAATATTGTCTTTGCGGTGAGCCCACATTTCTGCAGTCAGGTCAACACGCATAGAAAGCAGACGGTCTTTGTATTTATCAAGATACGCTTTGTCTTCGCCAGTGTATTCTGACATTTTTTCTTTCCAGTCAAGATCAGCAAGACGCAGTCCGTCACGGTTTGCTTTTTCACCGTAGGTAATGCCTATACCGCGACCAGTTGTTCCGATGGGACGGGGACGTGCAGCATCACGGTCTTTATCCATCTTACGATATTTTGGAAGAATGATATGAGCACGGTCTGAAATGAAAACGCGTCCTTCCCAGTTGATGCCATTATCTTTGAGCATCTGAAGTTCGTTGAACAGCGCTTCGGGATCAATAACCATACCGGCACCCAGATACACTTTTTTGTTGGGATACAGAATTCCAGAGGGAACCTGGTGCAGTGCATACTGCTTTCCGTCAACAACAATTGTGTGACCTGCGTTGGGACCGCCAGAATAGCGGACAACATACTGAGCATCTTCGGCAAGGTAGTCTACTATCTTACCCTTTCCTTCATCACCCCACTGGGCACCAATAATAACGGTTTTCATATACACTCCTTGGTGATTTCTGCGATTTTACTCTGCTCTAATAGATGTATTCTTAACGGTAACGTCGTGCGCACCGCTTTCCTGTACGGTGACTGCAGAAACGAGCGTAATCTTTGCTTTTTCCTGCAGTTCGGGAATGCTTAATGCACCACAGTTACACATTGTATGTACCACCTTACTGATAGTAAGTGCTACACCGTCGTGCAGGTGACCGGCATACGGAACGTAACTGTCTACGCCCTCTTCAAATGCCATGCCTTTCTTTCCGCCAAGGTCATAGCGCTGCCAGTTGCGGGCACGATTACTGCCTTCTCCCCAGTATTCTTTTACGTAGTTACCGTTAACAACCAGTTTGTTTGTCGGGCTTTCATCAAAGCGTGCAAAGTAGCGGCCCAGCATGACAAAATCTGCACCCATAGCAAGTGCCAGTGTAATGTGATAGTCGTGAACAATTCCGCCGTCAGAACAGATAGGAACATAAATACCGGTTTTTGCGTAGTATTCATCACGGGCTTTTGCAACTTCAATGGTAGCAGTAGCCTGTCCGCGTCCAATACCTTTCTGTTCACGGGTGATACAGATAGAACCGCCGCCAATACCAATCTTAACAAAGTCAGCACCGTTTTCTGCAAGGAACATAAATCCGTCGCGGTCAACAACGTTACCGGCACCAACTTTTACATTCTTGCCGAATTTTTCGTGGATGTCGTGCAGTGCGCGTGCCTGCCATTCACTGTAGCCTTCACTTGAATCAAGACACAGAACATCAACACCTGCTTCAAGCAGTTTAGGAACACGTTCCATGTAATCGCGGGTATTGATTCCTGCACCGACAATGTAGCGGTGTTTTGAATCGTGCAGTTCATTCGGATGTACAACCGCAGAATCAAAATCCTTTCGAAAAACCAGAGAGACCAGATTACCGTTTTTATCGATAACCGGAAGCTGATTTACTTTATTTTTCCAGATAAGGTCGTTTGCATCATTAAGTGTAATACCATCCTGCCCCGTAATAAGATCCTTAAAGGGAGTCATATATTCACTTACTTTTGAATCCAGAGAAACATGATCTACACGGAAGTCGCGTTCAGTGATGATGCCTTCAAGCTTACCGTGAGCAGTTCCGTCTGCAGTAACCGCAACCGTTGAATGGCCTGTCTGCTGAACAAGTGCAATCAGATCAGAAAGAGACTGATCGGGACGAATGTTTGAATCACTGGTAACAAATCCGGCCTTGTAGCTTTTTACGCGGGCAACCATAGCTGCCTGATCTTCGATTGTCTGAGATCCGTAAATAAAACTGATTCCGCCTTCTTTAGCCAGTGCAATAGCCATCTTGTCGTCAGAAACAGACTGCATGACAGCACTGACCATGGGGATATTCATGTACAAATCGGATTTTTCTCCCGCTTTTTTGTTAAAACGGGTAACAGGAGTGCGAAGGGTGACGTTCTCGGGAATGCAATCCGCAGAAGTGTAGCCGGGAATCAACAGATACTCGCCGAATGTGTGCGAGGGTTCATCATAATAGTAAGCCATGTTCTAACCTCTTTGCAAAATCTACATCGGTAACAGGGCACCGATAAGAGAGTATAGCGGAAAAGCAATTTTGTTACAATAGGGCGCAAAACCTGTTGCAGGCAGCTTAGTCCTTGTCACTCCCCCATCTTTTAAGCTATACTTAAACTGCACTTTGAGCTTTGTCTTTGAGTGCGATTTTTTTTATTTTAAACAATTCATTCAATCGGAGGAAAGAGAATGAAAAAGTTAACAGCCTGTCTGTTTGCGGCTCTGATGGCCGTAACCTTTATTGCCTGCGACACGGCAGTAACCGGAGGAAGCCCAAGTGGCAATGGCAACGGTAGCGGAACTACAACAACTTACGCTATCACCTTAGCCGGTAACATAGAGCATGGAACGGTACGCTCAGACAAGGTACGTGCAGCTCAGGGAGACACCGTTACTCTTACGGCTACCCCGCAGGACGGATATCAGTTTGGCGAATGGAACGTAACTGATTCTGACGGAACAGCCATAACGGTAACCGGCGGTGCATTTACCATGCCTGCAAAAGATGTCACGGTAAGCGCAACCTTTACTCAGCGTGCACCAGACACGTATTCAATCAGCATTACAGGCGGAAGTGCAACGAATAACAATCAGACAGTTGCAAGCATTACCGAAGGAGCTACAATCACCATAACCGCAAACGCTCCTGAAGCAGGAAAAGTATTTGACAGCTGGACGACCACAACAGAAGGCGTAACGTTTAGCAGTGCAACAGCTTCAACAACAACTTTTGTAATGCCTGCAAATAACGTAAGCATCACGGCAACTTACAGCTGGATAGAATACACGGTAACCTACACAGACGGCGTCAGTAGCGCTGCAATCTCAGTTCCAGCAGATTCTGCAACCTATCATAAGGGCGAAACCGTAACCGTAATGTTTAACGGAATCGGAACGCGCGACAGCTACACCTTTGCAGGCTGGAGCGACGGATCGACAACCTACACCAGCGACGGAACAAAAACCTTTACGATGGGAACAGCCAACGTAACGCTTACGGCACAGTGGACTGTAGCAGTAACACCGTACACTTTCCACGACACACCGGTAATCTTACCCGCAGGAACAGACGGATCTAACGGAACCGGCTCAATCTATGTTTACTTTGGTGACTATCCGCAGGATGTTTTAAGCAGGGAACTTGAAGCGCAGCTTACTTTTGACGAAAGCAATGCCATAAAAAGGGGCGGACTTACTTACATTCCCGCAAGCGACGGAAACTATTACGTACATATTTGCACGAAGACACCTTATAGCGGCAATTATTGTCCCAAATATATAGATGGATCTTACGTAGAAAATGATTCATGGCGTTACTTTAAGGTTATGCCCATAAAGTGGCGTGTTCTTACAAACACTTATGACGTTGACGGAACAAGCGGAAGTAAGAAAGGATGGCTTCTGGTTGCAGAATCTATACTTGACGCAAATGTACCATTCTACATCGATAACATCTGGAGAAATCAAGAAAAAGATCAGCCCAGTAATTACGAATCCAGCCAGATAAGAGCGTTCTTAAACGGTCTGTCTTTTTACAACGGATTCGGTGACTCTTATAAGGCAATACTTAATCAATCGTATGTTAGCAAAGGTTTTTTGCAGACGGCATTCAGCACATCGGCACGCAAAGAAATAATCACAACCCATGTTGACAATTCAGCAGCCCAGAAATTAGGGACTAGCGAAGGTAACCAAGGTCAGGATAACGGCGGCATTTGTAATGACACTGATGACAAAATATTTCTTTTAAGTTCGAAAGAATGGACTAACAGCGACTACGGTTTTGGAGAGTTTTCTGATCGCGTCAGAGATGTATTCGAGCGCAACAACCGCCAGCGCTATCCTACTGATTTTGCATATGCGCGTTATGCCGGTTTCCGACCAAGCTATCCCGGCGACCATTACACTCGTACGCCTACGTACAGGTATAATGGCGGCCAGATAAATTATTGCTTTGTTGATAAAGTTCTTTATGACGGAAGAGTGTATTCAGGAGCTAACATCAATAATCCTGATGTTGACACAAGTACCAGTGGCAGAGATACTGGTATTGTCCCCGCGCTTTGCATTGACTTATCCTATGATTATTATCAAACCACATGGGTATGCGATTTAGGAAACGGGACAAGAAAGGTACTAAAATTTACGGATAAGACTCGATACAGTTTAAAAACTTATGTAAACGATGAAGTTACGGAAAGCAAAAGCAATAGTTATAGTGTGCCTTCAGGTATATCTGGTATCCGCAAGGTAACTATACATAGAACTGCCACATCATATTCTTCAGCAATTTTAGATCGTTCAACAAGCCCGCATACTTTAACTTATTTAGGTGATGTGTATGTAAAACAGTAACACAACAGTTAAGGTCTTGCGTTCACAAACACGAGCCGACGGCTTCCTCCATCGCGGGGAGGCCGTTTTTTTTACTCCAGCCAGTTTTCCACCTGCAGGCCGCAGGCTTTTTGTATGGCGGGAAATAAAGACAGGTCCGGATTCTTCTGCCTGATGAATGTAAAAAGGAAGTTTGTTTTTTGCTTCAAAAATAGGAACTGCATCCATATAATCACCTCCAGAAATAAAATTGAGAAGATGATTATATGATATTCAACAATAGCTATTTTGTTAAGAAATTATAGCTATTCTGATTCTTTTGCAGCTTCCGTTAATTCAGCACAGTGACCTTCTGCCTTAACGATTTCTTCAAATTCTTTTCCGTCGATGGTTTCTTTTTCCTGCAGGCGATTTGACACATAGTCCAGAAGTTCGCGGTGGCTCTCAAGGATACCAAGTACATGCCTGTAGCGCTGGTCCATGATGCGGGCAATTTCTTCGTCAATGTACTTCTGTGTGTCTTCACTGAATTCGCGTACCAGTTCGGGCTCCTGAGGTCCACCATAGCCACGGCCAGACTTACCCAGCGTCATGTTCTTAAAGCGGTCACTCATACCGTAGTCGGTAATCATGCTCTTAAGGATTCCTGTTGCACGGCTGATGTCGTTTGCAGCTCCGGTAGAAATTTCTCCCAGCACTACTTCTTCTGCAGCGCGTCCACCCAGCAGCGTGTCAATTTCGTTAAGCATATCCTGCTTTGTGCGGAAATTCTTTTCTTCTTCTTCGCGGTACTGAGTAAATCCCCCAACTCCATGAGAACGGGGCACAACCGTAATTTTGTTAACCGGCGGATAATCGGGCGTAAAGGCTCCCACCAGCGCATGTCCTGATTCGTGAACAGCAACAAGACGCAGTTCTTTTTTGTTTTCGCTGCGGGTCTTTTTCTTAAGACCAATGCTTACCTTGTCGATTGCGTCATTGAAGTCTGACATGGTAACTTTGGTGTGTCCGTTACGAACGGCAAGCAGGGCTGCTTCGTTTACCACGTTTGCAAGATCTGCACCTGCAAAACCGATTGTTCCGTGAGCAAGTGAATCAAAGTCTACATCGTTATCAAGCTTAACGTTCTTTGCGTGAATGCGTAAAATCTGTTCGCGGCCTTTAACATCGGGGCGTTCTACAGGAACCTGTCTGTCAAAGCGTCCGGGTCGCAGTAATGCGGGATCCAGTACATCGGCACGGTTGGTTGCAGCAAGTACAATCAGACCCTTTTCGTTATCAAAGCCGTCCATCTCTACCAGAAGCTGATTGAGTGTCTGTTCGCGTTCATCGTTGCTTGAAATGCTGTTAACACGGCTCTTACCGATTGCATCGATTTCATCAATAAAAATGATACACGGAGCTTTTTCGCGCGCAGTCCTGAACAGGTCACGCACACGGCTTGCACCAACACCAACAAACATTTCCACAAAGTCAGAACCCGAAATGCGGAAGAACGGAACTCCCGCTTCACCAGCAACAGCACGGGCAAGCAAAGTCTTACCGGTTCCCGGCGGTCCAACAAGCAGAACTCCCTTAGGAATTTTTCCACCGATATCGGTATATTTTTTGGGCTGCTTCAAAAAGTCTACAACTTCGACAAGCTCTTCTTTTGCTTCATCAACACCGGCAACATCTGCAAACCGTGTCTTTACTTTTCCTTCATCAACTGCTTTTGCCTTACCGCCGCCGTTACCAAACAGACTTCCCATTCCCATGCCGCCTAAACCGCTGGACATTTTGCGGAAGAAGATGACATACAGAATGACAATGACAATTACCGGAAGCAGAGAATACAACAGCTGCAGAAGAATGCTTGACTTACGCGTAACAAATTTATAGGCAACACCCTGTTCGTTTAAGAACGTCATGTATTCGTTGTACACTCCGCCTGACGTGCGGTACACCTGGTCTGAGTTTGCAAAGCGACTGAACAGCTGCATGTAGGGATTTTTACTGCGCTCTTCCATTTCTGCAACTGCTTTGGGACCATAACCGGTCAGCGAAGATTCATCAATTTCTACGCGGACAATTTCGCCGGTTTCGATTTTATGACGGAACTCTGAGTAGTCAATCAGTTCTTCAGGCTTAGATGCAAACAGCATGTTTACTAAAAACAGTGCTGCAAAGCCTACCAGCAGAATACTCCAGAGAGGAACTTTTGGTTTATTATCCCTATTATTGCCTGAACCTTTTTTATCCGATTCATCTTCCACAGAGAGTTTAAAAAAGTTAAACGGATCGGTGTCGTCAAACTGATCTTTTTTCTTGTCTTTGTTTTCGTCGCTCATATCTCTAATATATGAAAAAAAACGGTTTATGTCGACAAAATTCGTGTTATCGGGTTATTTTTTATTACAGAATTCCGATATAAAAGATGAAGGGAAAACTTTCCTACCAAGCGTATAGTATTTTTAGGAGTCAGAATGGCATACAACGCAAACGGATACAACGCATACCGCGAAATTGGTGTAAAAACGGCAAGCCAGGGAAAACTGGTTGTCATGCTGTACGAGGGTGCTGTCAATCACATTGAAAAAGCAATGGAACTGATTGGTGATGAAGGAAAAATTCCTGCAGACAGCATTGAAAACTTCGGAAACCACATCCAGAAGGTTCAGGACATTCTTACCGAACTGCAGATGAGTCTTGATATGGATAAGGGCGGAGAAATTGCCAAAAACCTCATGGCTCTGTACATTTTCTTCAATAAAGAAATTCTTGACGCAAGCATTCAGCACGACAAGGCTAAACTTGCAAACATTCATAAAATGCTTTCTGACTTACGGGATTCCTGGGTTCAGATTGCAAACAGTACTGCAAACACACAGGCAAACATGCAGCAGGCACGGCCTTCTATAAATATCACCGGCTAAGGAGCAAGGTATGGCAAAAGAAATTTCACAGGAAGAACTGGACGAACGCGTTGCAATTTTACGCAGATTCCGTGCATTACTTGAGCAGCAGCGCAATAAATTCCGCGAGTACCTTTTAGTGCTTGAAAAACAGGAAGACACCATAGAAGCAGAAGATGCCGACGCTATCATTGCCCACAGCGAGCTTGAAGAACAGATTGTAAGAAACATCGGTTCTCTGCAGAAAGTTATTGCTCCCATGCAGCAGCTGTATCAGACTTCACATGCGGCAACCTATAACCCTCAGGAAGCAGTTCCTATCGATACCATTCAGGGCGAACTGTCACGCCTGCAGACTCAGGTACTGGCTCAGAACGAAAGAAACCGCGAACTGCTGCGTTCACACATAAGCTCACTGCGCACACAGATGGCTCAGTTCAGAAATCCGTACGCAAACCGTCAGTCTGTGTATGCAGGAAGCGACCGTCTGGGTACAATGGTTCAGGTTGAAGTGTAAGCGCGGGTATGCTACAATGCCGGTATGGCATACGAAAAGCATACAGAAGACGACAGCGTTTACATTCTTGATTCATACGGACTTATCTACCGTGCATACTTTGCACTCATAAATCATCCGCTTACCAATAAAAACGGCCAGAACATTTCTGCTCTGGTCATTTTTTTCAGAAACTTACAGGCACTGCTTGCTCACTACAAACCAAAATATCTTGCGGCAGCCTTTGATTCCCGCACTCCCACTTTCAGACACCAGATGTACGCTGAATACAAAGCGACACGACAGAAGACTCCCGAAGACCTGCTTGATCAGGTTCCGTGGATAGAAGAAACCCTGAATGCACTGGGAGTTCCGGTTCTTCGCGTTGACGGTTACGAAGCAGATGACATTATTGCAACGGTTGCAAAAGAGTGCAAAAAAACAGGGCGGCACCTGCGCATCTTAAGCGGCGACAAAGACTTACTGCAGCTGGTAGATGACACCTGTCTTCAGATGCAGCCCGACAAGGCAAACGGCGGCTGGGAAACAAACGGCAGGGATGAAGTTCTTTCCAAGTGGGGAATTGGTCCTGAAAAAATTCTTGACTATCTTTCTCTTGTTGGAGACAGCGCAGACAATGTTCCCGGAGTAAAAGGCGTTGGTGACAAAACGGCACTCAAACTGCTTTCTGAATACGGAACACTCGACGGCATTTACGAACACTCAGAAGAAATAAAAGGTGCCTTAGGAAACAAAATCCGTGACGACAAAGAAAATGCATATTTTTCAAAACAGCTGATTACCCTGTGCGACACTGTTCCCATTCAAATTGATTTTGAATCTTTCGGAACACAAAACCTGAACTATGCAGGAGCGGCAGACAAACTGGAAGCAAAAGGTGCAATGATGGCAGCAAAGTCCTTCCGCACAAGAGCACTCAATGCCCCGCAATCTGATGCACCGGACACAGACGCAAGCGATGACATAGAAACAAAACCGCTTTCGGTAACACAGAACAGCGGTGACTACACTGCATGCACAAATGCAAAAAACCTTACCAAAATAATTGATGACATACTTTCTTCAAAAGAAAAAAGCGTTGCCTTTGACACCGAAACTAACGGTCTTAACGCTCACGCAGCACAGCTTGTCGGATTCAGTCTGTGCAGTCAGAAAGGAAAAGCGGTATATGTTCCCGTCATTCTTCCCGGCGGAATGTTTGCACCCGAGACCGTCAGTGCCGGTGATGCACTTACTCAGCTTGCACGATTATTTTCAAATGCTGATGTTACGGTCATCATGCACAACGCAAAGTTTGACCTTGAAGTTTTATCTTCAAATGCAGGCCGAAACAGCATACCGTTTACCCTTAACTGTAAACTGCGCGACACCATGCTTGCAGCGTGGCTGGTTGATTCTGACGCTCAGGGAAAGAGTCCCTACAGTCTTGAATATTTAGGTGAAACAAAACTGGGTCTTAAAGGAATTGAGTTTAAGGATGTTGTTGAAAAAGGACAGACCTTTGCAGACGTTCCGCTTGAAAAAGCAGTTCCCTACGGAGCAGAGGATGCAGACTTTACCTGGCAGCTGTGGCAGTATTACGAACCGCTTCTTACAAAACGCAACCTGAATGAGCTGTACTACAACATGGAAATCAAAGTGCTTCCCATTCTGACAAACATGGAGATTGCGGGAATCCACATAGACAAAAAAGTGCTTGCCGACTATTCTGTCGAACTTGCAAAAGAAATCAAAAGCATAGAGAAAAAAATTTATAAAACTGTCGGACACGAGTTTAACATTGCATCAACAAAACAGCTGCAGACGGTTCTGTTTGAAGAGCGCGGACTTGCACCCGGAAAGAAAACAAAAACCGGCTACAGTACCGACACTGCTGTTCTTGAAGAACTTTCGGAACGCACCGACGATCCGCTTCCGCAGTTAATCCTGGATTACCGTTCGTACACAAAACTGCAGAGCACGTATGTCGAAACCTTACCGACACTTGCAGACAGTCACGACAGAATTCACACATCCTTTTTGCAGACAGGAACTGCAACAGGCCGGCTTTCTTCACGCGATCCTAACCTGCAGAACATTCCTATCCGTGACGAAGCAGGACGACGCATCCGTTCAGCATTTACGGCAACCGAAGGAACAGAACTTATTTCCGCAGACTACGCACAGATTGAACTGGTGGTACTGGCTCATCTTTCGGGAGACAAAAACTTACGCAAGGCTTTTATTGACGGCATTGACGTTCACCGTTCAACGGCTGCTCTTATTTACGGCATTGCACCCGAAGACGTAAGCGCAGAACAGCGGCGGTTTGCAAAGACGGTAAACTTTGGCGTTATGTACGGCATGAGCGCATTCAGGCTTTCAAACGAACTGGGCATTACCAGAACCCACGCAAAGGATTTTATTGATCAGTATTTTACTACTTACGCTGATGTGAAACGCTTTTTGAACGACACTATAGAAAACGCAAAACACGACGGCTATGTGCAGACGCTGATGGGACGGCGCAGGGAAATTCCTGACATCAACAATGCAAACAAACTGATTCAGCAGGGAGCCCAGCGCATTGCAATCAACACGCCCATTCAGGGAAGTGCCGCTGATATAGTAAAGACTGCAATGTGCAAAGTACAGGATGCACTTACCAAAAGCGGCAGCAAGGCACGCATGCTGTTACAGGTACACGATGAACTGATTTTTGAATGTCCGTCTGACAGTGAGACAGTCGAAAAAACAATCAGCCTTATCCGCGAAAACATGGAAAACGCAGTACAGCTTTCTGTTCCGCTCAGAGTAAGCATAGAACACGGCGCAAACTGGGGAGAATTCCACTGATGGTGTTATGCGTAACCGGCCCCATGGCAGCGGGAAAAAATGCAGCAGCAGACATTCTTGCAAAAAAGGGCTTTAAGACCATAGACGCAGATGTTATTGCCCACGAAGCAGTAGAAAGTCAGAAGCATGCAATTCTTGCAGAATTTGAAAAAGAAGCACAGGCTCTGGGCATAACGCTTACAAACGCAGACGGAAGCATTAACCGCCGTGCACTGGGAACCGTCGTATTTCAGTCTGATCAAAACGTTGCCCGTCAGGAAGCACTGGTGTATCCCGAAATAAACCGCCGTTTTGAAGCATTTTTGCAGGAACACAAGGATGAAGACTGTGCCATAAATGCAACGGTTTTATTCAAAGTACCGGTAATGCAGAAAATGGATGCAGTCCTGTTTATTGACGCCCCCCGCATAATCCGCCTGTTCAGAATAAAAAAAAGAGATAATCTTCCCTTAAGCAACATACTCAAGCGCTTTCGTGCACAAAAGAATCTTTTTGCTAAATATCGTCTTTCAAATGCCGATACTAGAAGAGTATGGAATATAGGCACGAGGCAGCATCTGGAAACGGAGATTGAAAAATTCCTTGCCTCCCGCCGCTAGGGGATAGACTTATGGAACAAAAAAGAATTCTTTGGATTGTACTGGCATCCGGCATTTTCCTGCTGGTTGTTACCGGAGCTGCACTTTTATATGTGCTTACATCACGCAGCGCTGCTCCTTCTGGAGTAAATTCAAGCACCGTCTGGACAGCAACTCCTACCCTTTCATCTAACGCAAACCAGCAGTCTTCTGAGCCATACGCACAGGGTATTGCATCGGTTACCACAACATCAACAGACACAGGAAGAAATGATTCCTGGGAAAAAGTACAGGGCGAACCGACTGACTCACAGGCAGCTGAAGGCGATGCAGCGGTAACTCAGACCGAAAACCTTACCGTTATTGCAAACGGAACCACTAATGTCTACAGCACCGGAACTACCACCATAGATCTGAACGCTCTCAAGTCAGGAACAACTTCGTCTGTTACTGCACAGAATGCAGCGGCACAGGAAGCAATTGCACGCACCGAACAGAACGCTCCTGCAGCAAGCACTCCTGCAGCAAGCACTCCTGCAGCAAGCACTCCTGCCGCAACTACAACGTCTGCAAAGACAACTACTACAACCACAAGCACAAAGACTGCAAGCACGACAAGCACAGGTTCAGCTTCATCAAAAAAGACAAGTTCTGCAAGTTCTTCTTCAAAGACAACCAGCACTGCTGCAGCAGACCGCTTCTGGGTACAGGCAGCTTCTTATTCAAGCAAAAAGAATGCTGACGAAGCACGCGAACTGTTAGACAAAAACGGAATCCAGTGCGAAGTATTTACCTTTACTGATTCAAAGGGAACACTGTTCTATCGTGTACGCGTTGGTCCGTATACAACAAAGAGTGAAGCAGAATACTGGAAGCAGCAGATTGATGCAATTGAACTGTTTGCAAAGGCAGGCACATACATCACCAACTCAAGCGCTCCTGCAGTGGCAAAGAAATAAGTGAAAAAGACAAATGCAATGCGCATCTTAGACGGTGCGCATATTTCATACGAAGCACTTTCTTACGAAGACGACGGGGAACATGCACTTGCAAAAGGAGCTGCAGAACTTACGGCTCAAAAGCTTGGCATAGACCCGTCTTGTGTTTTTAAAACAATTGTCATGCGCACTGACTCAAAAGAAGTAGTCGTCTTCTGTCAGAGTGCACTTCACGAAATAAACTTAAAGAAAGCACGAAACGCCTGCGGTGCAAAAGAAGTTACCCCCGTAAAACAGGAAGAACTGCTTGCCTTAACCGGTTACGTTCGCGGCGGCTGTTCTCCGCTGGGAATGAAACGCACCTACCGCACGTTTATAGACCAGAGTGCAACAAGTCACGAAAAAATCTACATAAGCGCAGGTGTCCGCGGTCAGCAGCTTGCACTGAATCCCGCAGACTTAGTGCGCATTACAAACGCAACCGTCACCGATTTAGTTCTGTAAGCACACCGAAGCCTGTTTATTTTGAAGTCATGGTATACACACCGTCCCAGTTGTCCGGCTTACCCGACTGTATAAATTGCTGGCAGCGTTCTGCAAACACTTTTGAAGAAGGATCTGCAGCATAACAGCGTTCTGCATCTCTAAACAGTTTTAATGCCTGTTCAAAATCTCCCTGCAGGTATAAGTCAGAACCTTTGTTAAAGATTTCTGCGGCTTCAATTACTTCAGGACTCAAATCTGACTTTTTACCCAGAATGCTGTAGATCTGTACCGGCGTGTTGATGTTGATAACGCGGACTTTATCAAGACGGCGGGAAAGAAGTATGCCTTCATTTTTTCCAGTGTCAGCCTGTTTCCATGTATTTTCAGAACACATGATCCAGGTTCCGTATACTTTATTAACACCTTCAAGACGCGATGCAAGGTTTACATTGTTTCCCATGATGGTGTAGTTAAGTTTCTTTTCGGTACCCATGTTTCCTACAACCATAAGACCGCTGTTAACGCCGACACGCGATTCCAGTGCAAAAGGAATATCATGATCGGTTTCAAAATGCTTTTTGTTGTATTCTGCTTCTGCCTGCTTCATTCTGATTCCTGCACACAGGGCATCAAAGGCATGGCTGGGATTTTCAAGCGGTGCTCCAAAGAACGAAACAATTTCATCACCAACATATTTATCAATTGTTCCGCGGTTATCCATAATGGCATCGCTTAACGCACCGAGGTATTCATTCAGAATCTGAACCAGACGAACCGGGTCATTAACCGTCTCACTAAACTTAGAGAATGACTTAACGTCAGAGAACAGTGCCGTTATGTTTTTATCTGAACCACCCAGCTGTGCAACTTCGGGATTCTTAATAATCTGACTAACAACTTCGGGAGCAACATAAGCACCGAATGTATTTTTCAGGAAAGCACTCTGATTGATTACATCGACAAAGCGAAGGGCCATCAGAACCAGATACGTTACAGCACCAATCAAAACCGCAGTAAGGAACGGCATTGAAACCTTAAAGCACACCATAAGCAGCATGGGAACAACAAGCGGAATTACCACATACACAAGCGACAGTATGTTTTTCTTACCTGCACTTCTGATGCGGCGGCAGACAATAATCGTTGCAAGGCACAGGATAATGGTCAGGGCAATCAGCCACCACTGCGAAACGGGAGTAATAAAATCCTGCTGCATGATGGTATTGAAAACGTTGGCGTGTGTTCCCAAGTTAGCGTAAGAACGGGAGAACGGCGTTACACCAAAGTCTGTACTGGCAGCGGCAGTAAAACCGATAAAACATACAGAACCGTCATACACAGATTTCATATCGTCAAGATATTCACGGAACACAGTCCAGTTTGAAAGCAGCGCATCCCGTGCTTCTGTGTAATAGTCACCATAAATCTCTGACTCTTCTTCGGTAAACACTGACGGTAAGGAATTAACACCGGCTGCAAACGTATCCATTGCTTCATAGAATGAAGTTCTGAGTGCAAAGTACTGATCGTAGTCGCTTTGGGTTATGCCTGTACCGTTACGCACCGTTCCGTCTGCATCAAAACCGTAGCAGGAAGAAAGCAGGAACGAAAGATAGTCTTCTACATCAGCATATTTTGCAAGCAGGGAATCTGCTTCAGAAAGCAAAGTGGCGGCTTCATCGGAAGCAGAAAGCGGAAGGAAATCAGTAAGGTAAGAAACACAGGACACCGAATCAGCTTCCAGTACATCCAGCAGATACAGGAACATAACTGACTCGTGACGGAAACTGTCTGCATATTCTCCGTGCTGCCAGTTGATAAGCATGCGTCCCTGTTCATCAAGCGGAATGGTTATAGTCTTTGTTTTATCAGAACCGGGAAAGTGAACGCCCGAAAGCACCAGTGAATGTTTTTTGCGTTCTATATGTTCAACCGACAGATAGTTCAGTAACGGAGAGAACGAAAGCTGACCTGCATATTTTCCGTCATACTGATTCAAAAGTTCAATACGGCGGCGGGTACCGTCTGGATCAACATAAACGTTTGTAAAACCTGCTCCCGCAGCATGATCGATGATGGTAGACAATGCCGGAATGAGTGAGCGCTGAGAAGAAACGGTTTCTTCCTTAAGGTTTTCAATTTCAGAACGGAAGGTTGCTTCGTTACCCTGCTCTATCAGATTGTCAGGATCCGAAACAATGTCCCACAAAAAACGCTCTGTCGTATATTCAACGCCCGTAGGATTTGCATGTACGTTGCGAAGGTTCATGGTAAGCCAGGCATTGCCAAAGAACTGAACGTCAGAAGCAAAAATCTGGTCATTGTTGCGGGAAAGCGTATCCAGCACTTCACGGCTCAGGGAATAAAACACCGGGTCAATCTGCTGGCGCAACACAGAATCCATCAAAAACTGATGAATCTGACTTTGCGGAACAGAACGTTTTCCGGAACTGATTTCAGTTCCCATCTGGTCCAGTGCCTGAGAAATCTGCGCTTCTCCGTAAGAGATTGCATTTAAGACGCGTTCTTCGGCATCGGCAGCGGTTGCTTTTGCACTCGGCTCCAGATATTCAATATCGAATACGGCGGTATCTGCACCCAGTTCCTTCATACGGAGCAGTGCATTTCCCAGAATATCGCGGGTCCACGGCCAGGTACCGATTTCTTCAATAGAATCATCATCAACCTCAACCAGAAGAATCTGCTCTGTTTCCTCAGGTTCTTTTGTCATGCCCAAAAGCATGTCATACAGACGCTGTTCATAGCGCTGAAAGGCACCCAGAACCGTCAAAATACAGAAAAGAACGCTTACGAATGCAAGCACCAGAAAATCAGCATTTTTCTTGAAGAACGAATTTTTTTGTGTTTTACCCATGACAAACAGTATACACTATGTTATACTAGTTTTCAAACGATTTAGAGAGGTATATATGAAAAAACTTTCACTCAGTATACTGATTCTCCTGCTTGGCCTGGTGGCAGTCAACGCACAGTCAGCAGACTCAGTAACGGAAATTCTTGCAACAGAATCCGTCACCTGGGGACAGGCAGCATATTTTACGGTAACCGCACGCCCCGGAACCGACAGCAGCATTTCTCAGGATCAGGCACTTCTGATTCTTAAGGCTGAAGGCTGGGCACCAAAGAATGCAGAAGTTTCAAAGACCGTCAATCTTGAGCAGGTTTCGTTCCTTCTTGCAGCAACCTGGAACATCAGAGGCAGTCTGTGGCTTGCGCTGGAACCGGCACCTCGTTTTACGTTCAGGCAGTTAAAGGCAGACGGCATCATAGCATCATCGCTTGACCCGCACCGCACCTGCTCAGGACATGAATTTCTGGGACTAGTCTCACGATGCATAGATACATACGGCATTCGCAAAAGCCTGCAGCAGACAGAGGGAGAGTTCTAAATGAAACGACACATAGCTTTAATTGCATTAGTCAGCATAGCCCTTACACAGGCAGCAGCATTTGAATACGGCGGAATCATTGACAACAACATAACCGGTCGTGTTACCGCTAACAACTGGATTGATCCCCGCTTAAGCGATACGGCAACCGTTACGGTAAACATGCGCCAGCCGTTCAACAAAGACGGTACGGTATACATTGCAGCAGAAGGCTTTTTCCGCTACGACTTAGGCGTTACTTTAATTCCGCTTACGTTTGCACACAATTTTACGACAGACCTGAGCCTTTTCAAAGTTGGAGCTAACATCAGGCTGAACAACAACAAATCACTTTCCTTCAGTGTGGGACGCTTCTGGGCCGCAGATGACACAGGACTAATATTCAATCAGACGCTTGACGGATTGTGGTTCCAGTTCAACGCATCCCGCGCTGTCATTCAGGTTGCAGGAGGCTACACCGGTCTCTTGAACGCAAAGACAACTTCAATGCTTACTTCAACAGGAACAAACTGGAGCTTTGACCGCTCACAGCCGTTCTACGTACTTGCAGCCCCGTACATCATCGGAAATGCAAAGGTAGAGTTCCCCTATCTGTTTGCAAACCAGACACTCACCGTTGAAGCTTTAGGCGCCTTCGGCATAGATATTGCACAGACAGACGGTAACCGCATGTATGCAACCCTTGCCCTTAACGGACCGCTTGCACCGGTACTGTTCTACGAGCTGTCTTCTACAGTAAGCGTACATGACTTTGACTTCTCTGCACTGAGCAATCTGTCACGCCTTGAATTTACCGTTTATCCTCACGGAAATTCCATGAAGCTGAAGTTTGGTGCAACCTACGCTTCGGGCACAATTCCCGATGTATTCAGTCCGTTTGCTGCCATTACCGCTCAGCCGGCAGTAAGTCTTGCAGGAAAGGGATATTCAGGCATTCTGAAAACAGGACTCAGTTTTTCTGTTAAGGCAAACAACAAATTCCTGCTTGTGTTAGGCGGAGATGCGCTGTTTGACTGCAAGACAGATTTTGCCTTCAGCGGAGTTCAGGCTGCAATGGATATGCGCTTCCAGTTCTTCAGCGACCTGGCACTTGATCTGGATGCAAAATCATACTTTGCAATGGAAGAAGCTAAAAACGCTACCAGCGTTTCACTCAAACTTACCATTTCATTCTAATGCGGAGGAATTTTATGAAACGTTTTTTACTGACACTTGCACTTTCTGTACTGACAGCACTGTCTGTCTGTGCGCTTGAAGCAAAAGTAGTATCCGTAACCGGAAAGGTAGAACAGCAGCGGGGTGCCTCATGGGTTGCCGTCAACACCGGTGATGTACTTCAGAAAGGTGCCGTTATTTCTACCGGATTTAATTCAGAAGCAACACTCGACATCAACGGAACTAAACTGAAGGTCGGTGCGCTTACCCGCATGACCATAGAACAGCTTGCAGACAATGCCAGCAAGGATGAAACACAGGTATTCATTGACAGCGGCAAAGTTCAGGCTGATGTTTCCCATACCGAAAACCGCCGCAATTCATTCAAAGTACGCTCTCCGGTTGCAACGGCTTCTGTCCGCGGTACCAACATAGAAATGTATGCAAGCGGTCCGTTCTCTGTTTTTGAAGGAATGGCAGATTACGGCCCCGCAGAATCACTTGTTGCAGAGATTCTGGATGCAATGACAGAAGGCGGTTCTCAGCTTCCGTATTCAATTCCAACCGTCTTTACATCAGCACTGGCAGTCGGCGGTTCTTACGGAACTCCGATTTACGCAGGCTGGTCAAGCTACATTCAGGATTCAGGTCTTCCTGCACGCCCCGAAGAAATACTTTCATACCTTACCGAAATTACCGGTATTTCAACAGAAAGCCTTACTCAGCGTGAAAGTACCGCAAGTTCCAGCCAGGGCATAGACAGCGGTGTGGCAGGCGGTTCTGCCAACGTACGGGTTGTTATCCGCACTGGAAACTAAACCTAAAATTACAGCTGACTTTCCCTATAAAACCGTCACATTTGTGGCGGTTTTTTCTTTCTGTTCCTTTACAATGCACTTTTTCCGTGATATACTGTCCGTGCCATTTTTTAGCAGGAGGAACTATGAAGTTCGGCTTTTTTGATGACAAGAACCGTGAGTATGTAATTACAGAACCGCTCACGCCGTATCCTTGGATCAACTATCTGGGAAATGAGAAATTCTTTTCGCTCATTTCTAACACATCTGGCGGATATGCATTCTACACAGATGCACGCCTGCGTCGTATAACGCGCTATCGCTACAACGATATCCCGCTTGATACAAACGGACGCTACTTCTACATCCAGGACGGCAAGACCATCTGGAACCCCGGCTTTAAGCCCATGAAGACTCCGCTTGACAAATACGAGTGTCGCCACGGTTTTGGCTACACTAAGATTTCATCACAGAAAAAATCACTTGCAGCAGAAGTTCTGTACATGGTACCTAACGGATGCAACTGTGAAGTTCAGATGATTACCCTTACCAACAAGAGCAAGGCAGACAAAGAAATTTCTCTGACCAGCTTTGTTGAATGGTGTCTGTACAACGCACAGGACGACTGCACAAACTTCCAGCGTAACTTCAGCACTGGCGAAGTAGAAATCGAAGGAAGTGCAATCTACCATAAGACTGAATACCGCGAACGCCGCAATCACTACGCATTCTACTCAGTAAACAGCTCTATCAAAGGATTCGATACTGACCGCGAAACATTCCTTGGTCTGCACAACGGACTGGATGCTCCCGACACAATCCTTGCAGGAAAGAGCGGAAACTCTGTAGCTGACGGATGGTCACCCATTGCAAGCCACCGCCTGCAGTGCACTCTCAAACCGGGCGCAAGCAAAACATACATCTTCGTACTGGGTTATGTCGAAAACGATGAAAAGGCAAAGTTCATTCCCGAAAGCAAAGCAAAGAAAGGACTTAAACGCACTAACACCGCAAGCGGCATCATCAACAAGGAAAAAGCTTACGAACTGCAGGACAAGTTCAGCACTCCCAAAAAAGTTAACGAAGCATTTGAAGAACTCAAGACTTTCTGGGACAACACACTGTCTCACTTCAGCATCAAGACCGGTGACGAAAAGCTTGACCGCATGGCCGTATGGAATCAGTATCAGTGCGTAGTTACCTACAACTTCGCCCGTTCTGCATCATACTTCGAAAGCGGAATTGGACGCGGCTTAGGTTTCCGCGATACAAGTCAGGACATGCTGGGTGCTGCACATCAGCTGCCCGCTAAACGCATCCGCGACCGTCTGTTTGACGTTGCTGCAACTCAGTTCCCCGACGGAAGTGCATACCATCAGTTCCAGCCGCTTACCAAACGCGGTAATGCTGACATTGGTTCTAACTTCAACGATGACCCGCTGTGGCTCGTACTTGGTGTCGGCGGATACATTCGCGAAACTGGCGACGCAGACTTCCTCAAAGTTCAGGTTCCGTTCGACAACAACGAAAAGAACACTGCAACTATGTACGAACACTTAAAGCGCAGCTACCGCTACATCACCACTCACATTGGTCCCCACGGACTGCCGCTTATTGGACGCGCAGACTGGAACGACTGTCTTAACCTTAACTGTTTCTCTAAAGACCCCAACGATTCTTTCCAGACTTGTACCAACAAAGAAGGCAAGAACGCTGAATCTGTCATGATTGCACAGATGTTTGTCTACGTTACTCCCGACTACGCTGCAATGGCACGTCTTCTGGGTGACGAAAAAGAAGCAAAGTTTGCAGAAGATGCAGCAAAGAAAATGGAAGCTCAGATCTGCAAGACCGGTTGGGACGGAGAATGGTATATCCGTGCATATGACGACTTTGGGCAGAAAGTGGGAAGCCACGTATGCGAAGACGGAAAAATCTTTATCGAAACCCAGGGATTCGGAAGCATGGCTCAGGTTGGTGCCGACAAGGGACTTCCTGCAAAGGCTCTGGACAGCGTAAAGAAACACCTTGATTCAAAGTACGGTATTGTTATCGTAGATCCTCCGTACAAGACCTATCATGTTGAACTGGGTGAAGTTTCTTCTTATCCGCCGGGATACAAAGAGAACGGTGGTATCTTCTGCCATAACAACCCGTGGGTTATCATTGGTGAAGTAAAGACCGGACGCCCCAAGGATGCATGGGAACACTACAAGAAGATTGCTCCTGCATACCTTGAAGACATCAGCGAAATCCACCGCACAGAACCGTACGTATATGCACAGATGATTGCAGGTAAAACAGCACGCCGCTTTGGCGAAGCAAAGAACAGCTGGCTTACCGGAACCGCTGCATGGAACTTTGTAGCACTGTCACAGTACATCTGCGGTATTCGTCCTGAATTTGACGGTCTGCGCATTGAACCGCGCCTGCCGTCTCACGTAAAGAAAGCAGAAATTACCCGTGTATTCCGTGGAGTTACCTATCACATCAACGTTGTAAACAAGAACAACGAAGGAAAAGTAACCCTGACTCTTACCGACAAAACCTTTGCAACTGACGAAGCAACTACAAAGAAAGCTTTGGCAACAGGTTCTATCGGCGGAACACTGGTTAATGCAGCCAAGGGTACAAAAGACGTATACCTGGTAGCAACAATCGCATAAGCACATTCTGCAAATGCACAGGGGCTGTCCAAACGGGCAGCCCTTTTTCTTTTGTGTCTTGACAGGTTGTATAGTAGAAAAAAAAGGCGATTTCGGCTACACTTACACCATCATGAACGTCATATCTACAATACTGCAGCTCATCGGAAGCCTTGCCTTTTTACTCTACGGCATGAAAATGATGAGCGACGGCATTCAGAAAAGTGCAGGCACAAAACTTCAGTCCGCACTCGATTTTATGACAAAAAACCGCGTCTTAGGTTTTCTTACCGGCTTTGTACTTACCGTCATAATTCAGTCTTCGGGTGCAACCACTGCAATGGAAGTATCCTTCGTAAATGCAGGACTTATGACCGTACAGCAGTCTGTAGGCGTAACACTGGGTGCAAATATCGGTACCACCATTACCGCATGGATTGTCGTTCTGTTTGGATTTAATTTCAAGATTTCTGCCTTTGCAATTCCCCTCTTTGGACTGGGATATCTTCTTACCGTAATCAAAAAGTTCAAAAAGCAGTCTTTAGGCGAAGCAATCATGGGCTTTGGCCTTCTGTTCATAGGTCTGGAATGGCTTTCTGCAACCATTGATCCGGAAAAGGGAACGCTTAACTTTTTGACCATGTTCAGTGACTGGGGCGTCTGGAGCATTCTGATTGGAATTGTAGTCGGCTGTCTGATTACGGCGCTCATTCACTCTTCTTCTGCAGAAAGTGCAATCGTTATTACCATGGCATACAATCATCTTGTATCGTGGGAATTTGCAGCGGCACTGGTTATTGGCGGAAACATAGGCTCAACCATAGATGCAGTCCTTGCGTCAATGAATGCAAGTGCACCTGCAAAACGAACCGCACTGGTTCACGTTCTGTTTAACATTGCAACCGTAGTGCTTGCCGCAGCATTCTTTAATCCGTTCCTTGAGTTTATAGACATGATTGTTCCCGGAACACCGACAGCAACAATCACCTATCACATTGCGGCATTACACACCGTACTGAAAACCCTTACTTCACTTTTGTGTCTGCCCTTTACGGCTCAGATTGCAGCCCTCACCGAACATCTTGTCAAGGATAAGTCTGAAGACCGCTCTCGTGAATACAAACTTGATTTTATGGAAACCGGCGGTAAGGAAACTACAACCGCTTACATTTTGACTGCAGAAAAAGCAATCAGTGACATGACGCTGTTAGTTACCGAAATGTTTGAACGCGTACAGGTTGGATTTAAAAACCGCACCGACTCGTTCATTGAAGAAAACATGGAAGAATTGACCCGTCAGGAAGATTACGCTGACCAGATGAAAGAGCAGATAACCAAATACCTTATCCACTGTTCACGCTTACCGCTTTCTGCACAGCAGGGCGACATGATAACGCTCATGCAGCAGATAACCGACGATCTTGAAGAAATGACCGATGACTGTTACAACGTTGCACTTCTTCTGCAGAAGTCAATCGTAAAGCACATGAAGTTCAGTCAGGAAGATATGGACCGTCTTGACCCCTACATAGACCTTGCCCGTCAGTTTATGTATTTTATCCGCGACAATGTAAACAAACACCTTGAGCAGGACAAACTGATTATTGCGCGTGAAATCGAAGATCAGATTGATGTATTCCGTCACAACCTTAAGCGTGTTGCCCGCAAGCGGCTGGAAGCAGGTGCAGATGTTAAGTCAGAACTTCTGTACATTGATCTGGTCCGTCAGATTGAAAAGTTCGGCGACCGTGCATTCAGTATTGCCGGCGCATTGTCACAAATCTAAAAAAACGCTACACTGTGTCGTATGAAAAAGGGGATACTCATTGCCGCATGTCTTACACTTTCAGTGTGCATGCTTACCGGATGTAAAAAAGAAGAACAGGCTCTTACGCCTCAGGAAGGAGCTTTAGTTCTTGCGCCAGAACTGGTAGAAACACCACAGACAGAACTTCCGCAGTGGACGGAATCGCAGTCAGTTGTATGCGTGCTGTTTGGATACGGATTTAACAGTTCATTTTTTTATGATGATGCACTTGCCCGCCTGGAAAAACAGTTTGGACTTGAAGAAGAAAACGGACTGGTGTGGCCGGTCCTGTATCCTGATGATGTAAAAAACCGCATTTCCAATCTGTACGATATGGTAAACGCACGAAACATCAAAGGCATTGTCCTGTTAGGGGCACCGGAAAACACCCACTACACGCTTGCAAAACTTCAGGAATTCTGGGAAAACAATATGCCCTACCCTGTCTTTTCTCTGTTCCCGCAGGATGATATGTTAGGCATGGAATCTACCTGTGATTTTGTTCTTGATTACGAACGCACCGCAGAAGATGAAGCCGACACAAAAGAAATGGAACAGACCATAGACAAAACCGCAGAAGACATTCTTGTCAGTGCAATCAAATACATTGCAGACCTTCCTGAACGCTCACACCTTCCTGCAGACGAAGAGATTCACGCACATGTTCATCAGATTGTAGGAAAACCGGTCAGACGTTACACCGACAGCGAAACAGGATTACAGGCAATCAATCACTTTGTTATGGAATCACCAAAGAAAGCAGATTCAGGAGATACAGTTCAGTGACTGTAATTCAAGATTCAACACTGCTGCTTGGTTCCACGGATGCAATAGCTTCTCTTGCACAGAAAGACAGTGCTAAGGTTTTAGTCATTTCTGATTCGCACGGATTTACGGCTCAGCTAATCTTTCCGCTCTTAGAGCAGGGTTCAGACTGTGACTGCCTTATTTTCTGCGGAGACGGAATAGGCGATGTATGTGCAGCCCTTGACCGCGCTCAGGAAGACGAAACGCTTGCAAAATGCATTCCGCCGGTAATCTGCGCAGTAGCAGGAAACTGTGACACAGAATTTTACTCAGTTAACTCAATGCGCCTTACCATACAGATACCGCTTGTACAGACAGTTACCATTGCAGGTCACACAGTTATCTGTACTCACGGACACCGCTTTTCCATATACAACGGAACCGAAACCTTAGAGCAGGCAGCAAAACGAAGCAATGCAGATGTTGCACTGTACGGACACACGCACATTGCCCACAGCCTGCAGCAGGGACCTCTTTTAATTGCAAACCCAGGCTCCTGTGCACGACCGCGCTCAAATCAGCCGCCCTGCTATGCAATTCTTAAACTGGAAAAAGGAAAACCCTACCCTGACTTTACAGTGTATCAGATAAGTTCCAGCGGAAGCACACCCTACACATTCTGAGCAAGCACAAAGCCGCACTCATCATGTCCGGGATACACTCTTGTTTCACTTTCAACATCATGATAGATTCTGCGAAGTGATTTTTGAATCTGAGCTTCATTTCCGCCGGGTAAGTCGGTGCGTCCCCACGAACCATAAAAGACAGTATCTCCGCTTATAAGCAGTCGGTCTGCTTTGTTGTACAGACACACAGAACCCTGCGTATGACCGGGAGTATGAAGAACTGTCCATTTTGCAAGTTCATTCTTAACCGGTGCAATACATTCTTTTGAAAGACAGTCAGAGAGCGTTTTGTCTGCTTTTAAGTAACAGTCTGCAGCAGGTAAATCTTTTACGGCTTCATAAAAATCAGCAAAACCGATATATGTAAGACTTTGTTTTTGTGCACTGGAATCCTGACCAAGATACATGCTGTCGTTTTCATGAATTGCAATGCACATATTGGCGAAACATTTTTTTAAATGAGAAAGCCCCGCAACATGATCAAAGTGTCCGTGAGTAAGCACACAGGCAACACAGTCCAATCCCAAAGAAGAAAGAACCCTTGTTACCGCATGCGTATCACCACAGAAATCACAGGCTGCAGGGTCTACCACAAACGCATACCGTTCGTTTAACGCAACAACTAATGTGTTTACACCAAGCGGACCGGTATGCACTATGTGTATTTTTTGATTAGTAGGCTTCACCGCTTCCAAAATGTGACTTTACCTGACCGTCATCGGTTGTCTCTGAATACGGTGCCTGAGGAACTTCCGGCTCACGGCTGACAGCGCTTTCTGTTGAAGAAACGCTCTGCTGTGCAGCAAAGGCAGTCTGTTCTGCAGCAATCTTTTCTGATTCTGAAGCCTGAGGAGCAACACCATAGCTTTCGTTTGAAACATCAGGAACAGTGTTTTCTTCTTCGCCTTCACCCTTCTGGCGTGAATAGCTTACACTCAGTTTGCGTCCACGATAGTCATATCCGTTCAGTGCAGAGATTGCTTTTTCGCAGTCTTCGGTAAACAGCTGAATGAATGAATAGTTTGCCAGCACTCTGATTTCACCAATGCGTTCACGGTCAAGGCCTGCAACACTTACCAGAAGACCTACCAGGTCACGCGGGAATACACGACGATTACGTCCAATGCCAATAAAGATTGTTGTTGCAAGTGCCGGATCAATCTGTACGCGGGGAAGCGGTTCGTGAGAAGGTCTTTCGGTGCGTTCCTGTGAGCGGTCAGAAAAATCACGTGCAGGACGTTCATTGCGTCCGTTGCGGTCGTTTCTGTTAAAGCGGTTATCGCGATCGTTTCTGTCAAAGTGGCGGTCGTTACCTTTGTTAAAGCGTCCGTGTCCTGCTGCGTTCTTTGTCAAGAAAGCTGCAACATACATACGGCGTGAAAAAGGAATTGTCTTTTTGTACAATTTTTTGAGTTTGTTAAGAGTGTCGGGATCACTTTCTGTTTCGACACGGCGCAGAGCGTTTTCCAAAAAAGCGACGATCTGCTCTTCATCAATTTCATTTGAACGATTATAAGACATATTGTTAACTCCTAAATAGTTGATAAATTTGCCACAAAACCCGAACATACCTTGTCAAAACCATTCTGGACAAGCATACATTCCACATGTTTGGGCACAACAGCTTGTGCTGCTAAAACAAAATGAATGCCGCGTTCTTTTGCTGCAGTAAGGGTTCTTAAAAGCAGTTCCTTACCGATTCCTAAACCGCGGTAATTCTGCAGAACAAAAAAATCAGTTATAAGCGCTGTTTTTTTATCTGCAGGTAAAAAACATGAACAGACTATGCAGCCGGCAAAATCATCAGACTGAGTGCGACATACAAACCCAAACTGTTCTGTGTCTTCGCGCAGTTTTTGAGTGTGCCTGGTTAAAGCGGCAAACGCATGCCCCAGCTGAGCGCCATACTGACGGTCATATTCATCTTCCAGCATTTTTTGTATCCGCACCAGAGTTTCGGTGTCTGCACTGCTGTCATACGGATGGAATTCAAAGTCGTTCTCAAAGACATCTTCATCATCCTCAAGATCCTCGGAAAGAACTTCAAGTCCCCAGGATTCACGCAATGCATTGTACCACTCAAAAAGGCGTTCTGTCATTTGACACTGCTTAAAGTAATGCCACTGACGGTCAACCAGCGGATACGCTTTTAACACATTCTTAAAATTTCTAAATACCCCCCTTCCGCCCACAAGCACTTGCTTCAACTCTTCGCGAGCAAGCGGTGAACGCACTTGGTCTGTAAAGGCCTCAAGCATACGGTAGCCGTCTGAACTGGACCATTCCGGTAACTCGTAATAGCGCTTGTCATCTGCGGTAACATTGTCATCATGTACGGGAATCAAGGTAAGTGTCTGTGCATCAAGTACATGATGCACAGTTTGATCTTCCATAGCAAAGAGAATGTCACGCTTTACGGAATCAGTCAGTTCAAAGACCATGCCCTACACTACAGGTCTGTGCGTTTTGTAACAACGCGACTGATAAGTCCGTAAGCTATAGACTCTTCTGCATTAAGCCAATAGTCGCGGTCTGTATCTTTTGACACTTTATCTAAAGCAGTTCCTGTTTCATCTGCAATCAGCTGATTAAGCAGAGCCTTTGTTTTGGCAATTTCTGCAGCGTGAATTTCAATGTCGGTTGCAACACCTTTCATTCCGCTTGACGGCTGATGAATCAGATAATGGCTGTGAGGAAGTCCGAGCCTGCGCTCTTTGGGAGACGCAAGCAGAATCAGTGCTGCAGCAGATGCAACAAGACCCATTCCCACAGTATAGACAGGACACTTTACAAAACGAATTGTGTCAAAAATAGCAAAGCCGGCGTCTACATCGCCACCAGGTGAATCAATGTAGACGTAAATGGGATCGTCACCATCGGCTTCAAGCACCAGAAGCTGACGAACCACTTTTTCTGCAAGCTCTTTATTAACTTCGCCGCTCAAAATAATCTGGCGGGTTTTAAGGAAACGCTCTGCAAACGGGTCAAGAGCGTTTTCCTTTTTTTCTTCTTTTTCAGCCATAATTTCTCCAGCTCACTTTTTTTATAATTTTTTTTATTTTTCCGGAGTCAGTGCAACTTCGTTATATGCAGGAGCTGTAAGATTCAGTTCGGGAAGTGTTCCTGAAACAATGTTAGCACTGAAATCCATTCCGGCACCATACTGATTAGCATTGTCGCGCAACATAGCAAACGAACGAGTATCACCTGCTTCACCCCATGATGTTCCTGCAGCAGGATTGTTTTTAGTACTTCCATCAGCAGCACCGTTATTTATTTTTTGAGTATCAACTCCATCTTCCCGATACATGTTCTTTGCGGTACAAACCATCTGTGTGTAACCAACAAAAGCTACAGCACCATCAAGCTTAAAGCGGAATGTTTCAACATCGGAACATTTACAATTTTCTTCATCAAACTGATCAAACCAACGAGTAGAATTCTTATATTTATTTTCAAAAGTTGTAATTGATGGATCATTTTTTTTGTTAACTTTTACAGTCTGAGAATCAGCAATCAATGTCTCAAAATCATTTCCATTTCCCAAACCAACACCGTACATATAGCGAAGGGTTAAATTACCATTTGTAACATCGCTATTCTGTCCAAGACCGTATGTTCCCCACCAAAATGTTTTGAGGCCATCGGTAAGATTTTCATATAATTCATAGAAATATGCTTTGTCACCAGTTGTCAAATTTTCTGCCTTACCAGAAAAATAAAAAGTAACACGTACCGTTTTTTGATTATCAGAACGAACAAATTCTCCTGTTTGCCAGGTTCCGTAGAAATCATCTTTACCGAAATTACATCCGGTAAACAGCAGTGCGGTAAGTGACAGCAGTACAACAGCAATAAGAG
>CACXCG010000061.1 GCA_902766125.1 uncultured Spirochaetaceae bacterium
AACTGTATGTCTTCTTTGCTGATGGTAACTCTGTCGGTTTCGCCGGAGGTAAGCTGTTCAGTTTTTCCGTTCCAGCGCAGACTGTCTGCCTGAATCTGCATGTTTTCAGAATAGTTTTTTATGAGGATGTTGTTGAACAGCGTGTAGCGTTCTTCTTTTGTGTCCATGCCTAAAAGCAAACAGGAACCTTCTGTTTCAACATTCTGATTTTTATCCCACGTGGTAAAGACTGCATCTTTTGCATACAGGGAACTGTTTTTGTACTGTTCAATCTGAGATGCATTAAGTTTTAATGACGGCTGTGCATCTTCGTAGCGGGTCATGTGTACGTTTTCAAAGCTTAATTCTGGAACTGAACCTTCGGAGTTTACCTGCTGACCGTAACGCAGTGTGCATGAACTGAGTGTCAGTAAAACAAAAAGCATGCGTGCAAGGTTTACGGCTTGAGGTTTTTTCATTCGCTTAGTCCTTTGCGTTTTTAAGTGCTGCTTTAATAAATTCGCGGAACAAAGGATGCGGCGTAGAAGGACGGCTTACAAATTCCGGATGATACTGCACACCGATTCCCCACGGATGATCTTTCCATTCAAAGGCTTCGACCTGTTTGTCTCCGGTAGAATATGCGCTGGTAACTAATCCCTGTTCTGCAAGCGGTTTTTCATAATGTTTGTCAAAAGTGTATTTAGAGCGGTGACGTTCTACAATGCGCTGACTGTTGTAAATGTCATACAGTTTTGTTCCCTTGGTAAGGTCAACCGAAGAAGCGCCCAGTTTCATAACTGCAGCGGCAGTTGAACCTGACTGTTCTTCCGGTAAGCTGATGATTGCATGGTCTGAGTTCTGCATAAACTCTGTTGTATCTGCATCTTCCCATCCGCAGAGAGTGCGTGCTGTTTCTATAGCCATAAGCTGCATGCCCAGATCAATGCCTAAGTACGGAACTTTGTGTTCGCGTGCATAGCGTACGGTTTTTAAAAGTCCCATAAATCCGCGCTGACCGTAATTTCCGGGAATGACGATTGCATGTACATCTGCAAAATACTGCGAAATGTCTGCTTCTTTTTCCAGCAGTTCTGAATCAATTTTTTTAACGGTAAGTTCTGCATTGCTTCCAGTTACGGCTGCGTGCAAAAGTGATTCGCGTACCGATTTGTAACAGTCATCAAGGTAGTCTTTTTTACCAACCATGGCAACGGTTACCTTAGCGGTCGGATTGTTCAGTTTGTCAAGGAAGTGTGTCCACTGCTTTACATCGGTCTTGCGGTTTTTAAGTTCAAGCTTTTCTAAGATCTTTGCATCCAGACCCTGCTGATGGAAAATAACCGGCAGTTCGTAAATTGATTTTTCTACATCAGTAGAAGTAAAGACGCTTCCCTGAGCAACGTTACAGAACGATGCAATCTTTTTCTTCATGCCTTCTTCAACTGGAACTTCGCAGCGGCACAGAAGAATATCAGGCTGAATACCTACTTCCTGCAGCTGTTTTACCGAATGCTGTGTGGGTTTAGATTTTAATTCTCCGCCGGTAATGACCGGAACCAGCGTTAAGTGGATGCACAGAGCGTTGCCTTTTCCCATTTCGCGCATAAACTGACGTGCTGCTTCAAGATAGGGAACTGCTTCTATGTCGCCAACGGTACCGCCGATTTCTACGACAACAACATCTGCCTGAGACTTGTCGCCAATGTGACGGATACAGCGTTTGATTTCATCGGTTACATGAGGAATAACCTGAACAGTGCGACCGTTGTAGCGGCCTGCGCGTTCGTTGCGGATTACATTCTCGTACACTTTGCCAATGGTAATACAGTTTTCATCACTGACATTTACAGAGGTAAAGCGGCTGAAGTTTCCTAAGTCAAGATCTGTTTCTGCGCCGTCTTCGGTGACGTATACTTCACCATGCTGATACGGGCTTATGTTCCCTGCGTCGACATTGATGTAGGGATCACATTTGATCATTTCTATTTTAAGTCCGCTGCATTCCAAAAGACTTCCGATAGTGCTGGATGCAACGCCTTTACCTAAACTTGAACAAACTCCGCTGGTGACAAGGATGTACTTACTCATAACGCAGTATTATAGCATATTGCGACTCTAAATTCTAGCGGTGGAAATAAGAAGAAAAATTAAATATTCTCTATCCACGGTAACGAGGGTGGGGCAAGACGGGTTACCAGAAGTACAATCAGTGCAGGAACAAACAGTCCAATAAGCACACAGCCAGCCTTAAAACCTTCGCTTACGGTCATGCCCAAAAGACCTGCCAGAAACGGTGCACAGAACCACAGAATCACTGCACAGGCAAACGGTACAAACAGCGCAAGAATGCCCTGCAAAGCCTGTGTCTGCGGTTTAGTTTCTACGGTAACGCTCATGCCGGGTTTTATTTCATATCTGCGGGGATTTGTTACATTGAAAGTTGTGCCTTTGTGTGCACAGTCAGAAGTGCAGGACATACAGGCTTCCAGTGAACCGGGAGCGACGGTAATGAGTTCGCCTTCTGCTGCTACAATAGTGCATGTTTCTTTCACTGTCTGCGCTCCTTTATCTGACTCATGCGGATGCTGCATTCCTGCATGCCGGCTGTGTTGCCCAGTTCTTCGTATGCATCATGCAGGTTGTAGAGTGCGTCGTAATAGTAGGGATTTATGGTGACTGCCTGTTCAAAAGCTTCTGCTGCTTCCATAAATGCGTTTTCGTTAAAGAATAACACTCCCATTGTGTTCCATAAGTGGCTGTTGTTGTCGTTGAGCTGTAAGCCCATTTCGCAGTACGCCATTGCTTCGTCCAGTGAACCGTTCTGAAAACACAAAATGGCAAGTGCTTCTATTATTTCTTCGTCTTCAGCGTTAAAGGCAAGTGCTTTTTCCATTGCAGCTTTTGCAGCTGTCATGTTTCCGGAATCGCGGTAGGTGATGCCCAGATTGAACCACAATAGAAAGTTTTCTTTTTCTACGGTAATGGCACGCTTAAGACAGGCGATTGCTTCTGCGTATTCACCGTGTTCTGCGAGGATAATAGCCTGATTGTTCAGTTTTTCGGAACTTTCAACCACGATTTTTCTCCATTGCAAAACGAGCTGGAATCATGCTGGTAAAAAGTCCTGTTATTAACGCACTTGCTTCGTTACCAGAACCAAAGCAGCGGGTAAGACCGGCACATCCTTCCTGAATCAGAAGAATTCCCTGACTGCGCGCACTGTCAATTGCACCTGAACTTTCCAGTAAACCGATTGCTTCTTCTACTGCAGGGCTGTCTATGCCTTCGTTGCGGGCTTTTTCAAAACAGTCGCTTAAGGTTGTGTCACCCCTGTTCTGTGCAAGGAATAAAAGCACCGGTAAGGATTTTTTGCCTTCGACTATGTCGTCTCCGCGTTTTTTTCCTGCGTTTCCTGTCGTAAGGTTTATGACATCATCTATAATCTGGAAGCCTGCACCAATCTGCTGAGATGCTTCTGTTGCAGTCTGAATCAGATCGGGGTCTGCGTTACAGGCTAAGAGTCCCGTACGGATTGCAAGAGAGGCAAGTGTTCCGGTCTTGTTTTTAACCATTGCAATATACTGTTCTGCAGAAGGAATTGCGTTGTGACTGTTGTGCCATGCAATATCCATTGCCTGACCTAAGTGCAGTCTGCGGACTTCCTGTGTGTAGGCTTCGTACAGTGCCAGTTTTGTACTGTCGCTGCAGGGGGCATTCTGTATGCATGTTCCTGCTTCAAAATACAGCCATGAAGCTGAGTTAAGGGCAACATCGGTACCGTAAGTTATATAGGCTGCAGGTTTTCCGCGCCGTGTATCTGAACGGTCTTCAATGTCGTCGTGAATCAGGCTTGCGGTATGAATAAATTCTACCAGCGGAACAAGGTGAAAAGCAAGGTTCATCTGTGGACTGTTTTCTGAATCGATATGCTGTCTGCCCAATTCTGCCTTTGCGGTTAGGACCAGCAGTAAGGGGCGCCACCGTTTTCCTCCCAGCAGAATAAGTGAGCGGGTTGGACCGGTAAGCGGCGCAATGTGTACGTTTTCGACTGAAGGCGGAAGTATGCCAAACGACTCCTGTTTCCAAGTGTCACTGGGAACAGGGGGAAGAGCATTTTGTATTTCTTTTTCTATGCGTTCAAGATATTCAGAAAAATCTGCTTTCATCACTTACCAGTATAGCATAAAAAAGAAAAAAAAGCCATAGAATCAGCGTGAATGAAATTACAGGGAGGTAATTTCATTCACAATGTAATTTGATTAAGTTATTGATTTCTGCAGCCATGTTCTGGAGGGGAACCTGCTTTTGAACTCCGCCTAATTCCCATGCAACACGGGGCATTCCGTAGACGATACTTGTCTGTTCATCCTGACCGAGTGTCCATGCTCCCTGTTTGCGCATTTCGGTAATCTTTAAGGCACCGTCGCGACCCATACCGGTCATAATAACGCCCAGTGCATGATTCTGATACAGCTTTGCAACAGAGTCAAACAGAATGTCGGCAGAAGGCCGGTGTCCGTTACACAGTTCATCCTGTGAAGTACGGATTACCGTGTTAATTCCTGCTTTTTCAACATAGATGTGCCAGTCACCCGGAGCTATGTAGATATGACCTTTTTCAAGTTTTTCCATATCGTTTGCTTCGGTAACGGTCAGCGGACAGATTTTATTAAGGCTTGCGGCAAATTCTTTGGTGAATCCGGCCGGCATGTGCTGAACAACAAGAATGGGTACCGGACAGTCGGGGGTAATGTCTGCAAATACTTCGCGCAGTGCGTTAGGACCACCGGTTGAAATACCGATTGCAATAATGTCGATTCTTCCCGGCATTTTAAGCGGCGTAACTTTTGCAGGCTGCTTTGCGGTACGGGGCTTCCACAGCGACGGCTGGAACGAAGGTGCGGGCTTTGTTGCTGCCTCTGCAGACGGCGTGTTGAGTTCTTCTGAACTTCCAACCTGCGGACGAACCAGTGTCTTGTGCTCTGCTTCCTTTTTTTTTGCAACTGCAATTTCTGCTTCTTTAAGTTTAATCTGCTGATTGAAGAAGTCAGGCGGATATACTGTCTTTCCGCGAATACGTGCGTATGCTCCGCCGTAAGAAGAAATTTTTTCTACAATTTGAGCAGAAACATCTGCAATGTTGGTAGAAATAGATCCGTTGGGTTTGGTAATAAAATCACTTGCACCCAGTTCCAGACATTCCATGGTAACGGTTGCGCCTTTTGTTGCAACCGATGAAAGAATGATAACCGGAGTGTCCAGACCGCGTTTACGTGCTTCGCGTAAGAATTCAACGCCGTTCATTTCCGGCATTTCTATGTCAAGAAGAACTGCATCGGGTTTTAACTGCGAAACCTTTTCCAGTGCAAACTTTCCGTTCATGGCAGTTGCAATTGTTTTCATTCCCAAAGTTGAATCGACAATGCGGGAAATAAGATTTCTCATGAGTGCGGAATCATCGCATACCAATACTTCTATGTCGGACATCTGTTCTGAAACTTGTTCCATTCGTGAATCCCCTCTTTGTGTTGTTGCAAAAAATTATTTGTTTTCGTTCTTCTGATACAGACATGCCCATTCGGTTTTGAGGAATTCAAATTTTGTGTCCATACCAAACAGACTTTCTGAGTGTCCTATGTACAGATATGAATGTGGAGCCATGGACGCATAGAATCTGTCAATAACGGCTTTCTGTGCCGGTTCGTCAAAGTAAATCAATACGTTGCGGCAGAAAATAATGTCCAGGTCCCGTGCACCCGAGTCAAAGCGCAGGTTGTGATAGTCAAACTTAATGGTTTGCATCAGTTCCGGCTTTACCTGGTAACCGGTGTCAGTCTTTGTGAAAAAGCGTTCCAGATAGTCTTCGGGAATACCCTGAATGCGGTTGTTAGGATAGAAGCCCTGCTGTCCAACCATGAGCGATTTAAGTGAAATGTCACTTGCCATGATGTTAAACGTAAACGGTGCGGGCAGCTTATCCTTAAGAATCATTGCAATCGTGTACGGCTCTTCACCGGTAGAACAGCCTGCAGACCAGATGTTGATCTTGTTGTTGCCCTTCTTTTTCTTTTCTTCAATGAGATGCGGCAGAACATAATTAACCAGTGCGTCAAAGTGCGGCTGGTTGCGGAAAAAGCGCGTCAGGTTTGTGGTAATGCTGTCAAGAAAAACTTTAAATTCATCCTGATTTGAGGTGATGAGTTTGTAGTATGTCTGAACGTCGGGCACATTTCCTTCTCGGAGTCGTTCCTTTAAACGGCTGTCAAGAATGGAGCGGTTTGTGTCTGAGAACGTAATTCCACTTGCGTCATAAATCAGCTTGCGGAATTCTTCGAATTGTGCATCGGTAAGAAGATCTGCCATAATAAATAAGTATATCCTTTAATCTCTAAACTGTCAATTTTAAAATACAGGCTGATGATATACCTATATGTAATATAAGTATAATATAAATCCTGTATATCCTTACATCTTAAGCAGGCTTGCGGGGTTTACGGTCTTGCCGTTTTTGTAGACGGTAAAGTGCAGGTGATTTCCCGTACTTAAGCCGGTGCTTCCTACATAACCGATAACAGTTCCTGTTTCGACATACTGTCCGACTGTTGCATTTGTCTGAATCATGTGTCCGTAGAGCGTTTTATAG
Organism: uncultured Spirochaetaceae bacterium; assembly: GCA_902766125.1. Taxonomy (GTDB): domain Bacteria; phylum Spirochaetota; class Spirochaetia; order Treponematales; family Treponemataceae; genus Treponema_D. The sequence continues at coordinate 6,626 of CACXCG010000061.1, forward strand.
CCTGAATGATGGGTTATGACAACATAGTTTCCGTAAGTGGGGTCTCCGTGACCGACATAGGTTACTTTTCCGCCTAACGCAGGGTAAATCTTAGTCCATGCGGGACATGCCATATCTATGCCGGAATGGAAGCTTCGTCTGCTTGAGTCAAAAGGACTGGTTCTCCAGCCATACCACGAAGAATAGCGGAATTTTGCGTGAATGGGCAGGCGGAACAGGTCTCCGTTTATTTCTGCCAGCTGAATTGAATCCATGCGTGCATCGGGCACAAACACGGTGCGTCCTGCAGTCAGCTCTGTATCAGAGGTTATGTTGTTTGCAAGGGCACATTTTTCTGCGTCAACCTTGTATTTTTCTGCAATGGTTACCGCTGTTTCACCGTCTTTTTTTACGGTGTACAGAATGCCGGGCATGGAAGGAATGCGTAAGTATTCGCCAGGATGGATTCCGCGTGAGTTTTTGACGCTGTTAACGCTTACCAGGGTGTCTGTCGTTACGTCAAACTGTTCTGCAAGAACGCTCAGCATGTCGCCTGGCTTGATTCGGTATGAGAAATAAGAAAGCACGTGGTCTTCGGTGTCGTCTGCAACAATTTCGCCCTCTTCAAAGGGGACAAAACTGCTTTCTACCGACTGTGCTGCGTTTGCAACAAGCAGGTCGGGGCGGGTATTGGTTTCTAAACCGCCTTTACCAGTGGAATTTGCATTATGATTTACGACTAAAAGTGTCGTTGCAGTGACTAAGGCCGCCGTGCAGAGTACGCACGCAGTTCCGAGCACAACATTTTTGAGCTTAGCTTTCATTTCGATTTTTTTACTATAGCATATTTCACTGAAGAATTCAAATTTTTGCATCTTTTTTACCCAACCCAATCAGATATGTTTCAAAGGATTCAGCCCTGCAGGCCTCTGGTTTGAAGCCTTTTGCCGTGTTGAATATTTCCTTCATTTTTTGCAATTCTTTCTGCTGGTTACCGTTCTGGAAGATTTTTACGCAGAAGTTGCCGTTTGGTTTAAGCATCATCTGAGCATACCAGATAGCCATGTCAACCAGCGCTTTTGACCGTGCCGTATCTATAGTGCGGTTTCCGGTGGTAAGGGGAGCAGCATCGCAGACGACCGCATCGTAGGGGCCGTGTGACTTGATTTTTGTCACCATTTCTGCATCCAGTAAGTCTCCCTGATAGAACACCAGGTTTGAACCGGTAACGGTTTTTGCAAGCGGGTTTAAGTCAACCGAAACAACAGTTCCGTTTTCTCCCAAATTGCGTAACAGCCAGGTTGTCCAGCTTCCCGGAGCGGAACCCAAATCTAAGACAGTACCGGCTTTTTTAATCAGGCTGAATTTCTGGTCAATTTCCTGCAGTTTATAGACACTGCGGGCAGGATATCCTTCCTTGAAAGCTTTTTGAGACCAGAAATCGGGTTTTGCGTATGAATTCGTCTTAGACGGCATACTCAGAATATCGGCACAATATAGAAGATTCGTGAACAGAATGTCATTAGTAAGCATTAAGATCTGCAGTTGACACCACAGACATAATTGATTTTAGAGGGATAAATCGGTATGATGTGCTCGTGAGGTGTTATATGAAAAAGAGTTTTTTTGCAGTACTGGCATTAGGCCTTGCTGCGGTTTTGATGACTGGCTGTGCTACAACCGGAAGTGCAGCGGGATCTGGCAGTTCTAACCTGTTTGCAGGTAATACGTATCAGCAGGTAGTAAAGTATGCTGACGGTTCTAAGCTGACGTATAATTTTGATTTTGGAACTGACGGTTATTACACACTGTCAGCCGTTTCTGAAGGTGTTGTTACCGAAAAACTGACTTATAAGTATTCGTACAATGCAAAGACATGTACTATGGTCGCTCAGCTGGTGTCACAGTGGCTTCCTCAGGATCCGATAGAACTGCTTGCTGCAAGTACCGCAGAAGACTATGCTCAGATGCAGCGTGTTGCAATGAACAAAAAGCAGGTAAAAGACATGTATGCTAACGTGGTAAATCTGCTTGCTGATTACTATCAGTCAGTAGGAACCCCGCTTACTTCTTATCAGCAGAAACAGATTCTTGATTCCTACAATACAACTGCCGACTATCTGTTTGATTCAAAAGTAACATATACGGTAGAAGCAACAGAAAATACACTTGTTCTCAAGCAGGATTTTACAAAGGTTACCGACGGAAAACTGCAGTTCTATACTCCGACTGCATCAACTAATCCTTCGCTTACTTCAATTTATCTTATTACCGGTTACATGCTGCAGGTTACCTACAACGGTACAGAGTATTATGCAAACCTTGGCGACGGACACAAGCCTGTGTTTGATACATCAAAGAAAACCCTTACTGCATATCTGACTTACACAGATCCGCGTGACGGAACTCTGTATGAATTTGGTGACCTGGTCTTCTCATATAAAACAGAAGGCACCGGAAACGATACAGTACTTGTACTTACCGTTACCAGTGCCCCTGCAGGATTAAAAGATCTTGAAGGTGCTGTTGCAACTATGGCATTCGTACGCGACGGATTTAACCTGCGCAGAATGTAGCTGCTTAGAACAGTCCGCTCAGAGTTTCGTCTTCTTCTGTAGTGGTGTCACGTTTTTTGCATTCGACAATCACTTCGATTTCGCACAATGCACCTAACGGTAACGCCGCTACACCGACACATGAGCGGGCTGGCTTTGAAGTAAAATATTTTTCGTATACGGTGTTGAATTCAGCAAATGCCGAAATATCAGTTAAAAAACAAGTTGTCTTAACTACACGGTCAAAACCATAACCTGCTGCAGTCAAAATCGTTTTGATGTTCTTACATGCCTGTTCAGCCTGTTCGCTGACAGTCTGTCCTTCAAGTTTACCGCTTGTGGGATTTATACCTATCTGTCCTGATAAAAACAGATATCCTTTTGTTGCCATTGCCTGTGAGTACGGTCCCACTGCCTGAGGGGCCAGAGCTGTGTTGATTTTTTCCATGATGTTCGCCTCCTGACTATAAGTCTATCACTTTCCGTAGGTTTTTTCTATATCGTAAATCTGATCGCGCAGTGCTGCTGCCTGTTCGTAGTCCAGACGGTCTGCCGCTTCTTCCATTTCTTTTTTGAGTGCTGCAATCAGTTTTTTCCGCTGAGCAGGAACAAACAGGTTTGCGGTTTTCTTAAGTGTTTCAAGCTGAACCTTTGCCGTTTCTTCAGCATCCAGTTTCTGATGTTCAAGAATATCTTCTACCGCTTTTTTGATTGTCTTTGGAGTAATGCCGTGTTCCTTGTTGTACGCTTCCTGAATTGAGCGTCGTCGTTTGGTTTCGTCAATTGCTTCTTTCATTGCATCGCTCATGCGGTCAGCATACATGACAACTTTTCCTTCTGCGTTACGGGCAGCTCTTCCTATAATCTGAATCAGACTGGTGGTGCTGCGCAAGAAACCGATCTTGTCTGCATCAAGCAGTGCAATAAAACTTACTTCAGGTAAGTCAATTCCTTCGCGCAAAAGGTTAATGCCAATCAGCACATCAATTTCGCCAGAGCGCAGTGACTTTAAAATTTCAACGCGTTCAAATGTGTCTATTTCTGAGTGAATGTATTTTACTTTCATACCTAAGCCGACAAGATAGTCGGTAAGGTCTTCTGCCATTTTTTTTGTAAGCGTAAGCACAAGACTGCGTTCGTTTTTTGCAATGCGTTCCTGCACTTCTTTGTAGATGTCCTGCATCTGTCCTTCGGTGGGACGAACTTCTACAATGGGATCAAGCAAGCCTGTGGGGCGAATGATCTGTTCTACAACCTGAGTGCTTTGTTTTACTTCTTCCTTGCGGGGCGTTGCCGTTACGTAGATGACCTGATTCATCTTTGCGGTAAACTCATTGATTTTAAGCGGACGGTTGTCGAGCGCACTGGGAAGACGGAATCCAAAGTCTATGAGGTTTTGCTTACGACTTCTGTCGCCTTCGTACATGGCACCAATCTGCGGAACAGTAACATGAGCTTCGTCTATCATGCACAAAAAATCATCAGGGAAATAATGCAAAAGTGTTGCGGGAGGTTCGCCGGCTTTTCTTCCTGCAATGGGAGCAGAATAATTTTCAATGCCCGAACAGTAACCCATTTCTTTCATCATTTCAATGTCATAGGTAACACGCGTTTTTAATCGTTCTGCTTCAAGCAGTTTTTTCTGTTCACGCAGCTGTGCAACGCGTTCTTCCATTTCTTTTTGAATGCGCTCTGTTGCAACCGTAAGCTGATCCTGGGGAACAACAAAGTTCTTTGCAGGATAGATTGTGGTTTCATCAAGTTCTTCGCGGATTTCTCCGGTGATGACATTGAATCTTCGTATGCGGGATATTTCATCAAAATCAAATTCGATTCGATAGGCTTCATCAAATTCCATGTAGGGCGGATAAATTTCAAGCACGTCACCCTTGCGTCTGAAAGTTCCGCGTTCGAGTACTGCATCGTTTCGTGAATACTGAATGTGAGCAAGATCGATCCCCAGTTTGTGAAGGTCAGGTACTTCTCCTTTTTCTAAGTGAATGCGCATGCTCTTGTACAGTTCCGGCATACCTAAACCGTAGATGCAGCTGACGGTCGCAATGACAATAACATCACGCCGTTCCATAAGACTGTAGGTTGCTGCCATTTTCATCTGGTCAATCTCTTTGTTTATGGATGCATCTTTTTCGATGTACAGGTCACGCGCAGGAACATAGGCTTCCGGCTGATAGTAGTCGTAGTAGCTTACAAAATATTCAACAGCATTGTTTGGAAAAAACGTTTTAAATTCGCGGTACAGCTGAGCAGACAGTGTTTTGTTGTGGCTTATGATAAGGGTAGGGCGCTGCACGGCTTCGATAATCTTTGCCATGGTAAACGTTTTGCCGCTTCCGGTAACCCCCTTAAGCGTCTGATACTTGTCCCCCCGCAGAAACCCCTCTGCTAACTTAGCAATCGCCTCCGGTTGGTCACCACTGGGTGCATAATCTGATACTACCTGAAATTTTCTCATGGGTTAAGTGTAGCATATATGAGTGAATGTGTCAGTTTTTTTACCCTGTCAAGAAAAAAAACCAGTCTGTAAACTGGTTGACTTTTCTGAAATTCTGTATTATCTTTAGTATTAACTGTTAACGTAAGGAGGTTGTCATGGTTGCTCAACGTTCAGCATTCTTGCAGACGTTTTCCCAACTTTCTATGGGTGCCTTTGACGCTAAGACGCACTTTTCTGACCTGCTGCGTAGAGTAGAAGACGGTGCGGTGGTTACCATTACCCGTAACGGTCACGATGTTGCAGTTATGCAAAGTCCGGCACTGGTACGCAACTCGGAAGCCCTTGATGCGTGGTCTCGTCTTACGGCCATGGCTCAGACTATCTCCGCACAAAATAATGCAGATTCCGTAACAGTAAACGACATTCTGGAGTGGAAAAACGATGGCAGGCGCTGACAGTTACGAAGAAGACATTTCTCAAGGTGCTGTCTTTAATGCAGACGGTAAGCGGGAGTCCTGTCTTCCTGTTGCAGTTGTAGATACTTCTTATCTTGCATCTGCGCTGCTTTCCGATTACTGTTCGGATGAATCAGCGGAGTCCCGAGCGTTTATTCAGGATCTGATTTCGAAAAACGGTCAGATAGTAGTTCCGCAGGTGTTCTGGTACGAAATTGGTAATGTGCTTTTAAATGCAAGCCGTCCGCGTAAAAACGGTGACGGTGCGCGTATAACTGCGTTGCAGCTGGAAGACATTATGTTTTTACTGGGAGAACTTCCGATATATGCTGACCCTCAGCCGACCGCAGAAATCCGTGCACGCATACTGCATATTGCCCGCGAACAGAACCTGTCGTATTACGATGCTTCTTACCTGGAACTTGCCCGCAGAAAAGCACTCCCGCTTAAGACGTGGGACGCTCAGTTGCTGCAGGCTGCAGGGGAGTAGCGGAGGCGTAAAAAAAAGGCGGGAGTTACCCCGCCTTAGAAATCTTTGCTGTGGAACAGAATTTACAGATCGGAGGATATATCCTTATTTTTTTTCCTTCATAGCGGTCTTTACTTCTGCAGATGTTTTTCCAAATTCGATTCCGAATATTCCTAAAATCTTGGGGCAGTTCGCAGTCAGTAAATCTCTTTCTCCTTACCGTTCTGCTTCGAGCGTTATGCGCAGGGTTTGAGTGCGACCGTTTCTGTAAACACTTACATTTACCACATCACCTGGTTTTTTATCTTCCAGAGCGCTGTAGTAATGTGCCAGTGTGCTTACCTGAATGTTGTCTATGCCGGTGATAATGTCGCCGCCTAAGTAAATTGTCTGTGCATTACGGTTACTGCCATAGCGGACTGCGTTAGTGCCGCCCTTTATTCCGCCTGATTCAGCAAGACTTCCCTGTGCAACCTGACTTACAATCATGCCGGTAGAAATACGGTAGCCTGCGTAATTTGCAATTCTTCCTGAGTTCTGCACGAGCGAAAGACGCATGATGCCACGGTTGACTTTTCCGTACTGCAGTAAATCGTTTACAACTCTGCGTGCCGTGCTTACGGGAACTGCAAATCCTACGCCGCTTGAAGATCCGCTGTTTGAATAGATGATGGTGTTTATGCCGATCATTCTTCCCTGACTGTCTAAAAGCGGACCGCCGGAGTTACCGGGGTTAATGGCTGCATCAGTCTGAATCATATTGCGGATGATAACGCTGGAACTTTCCTGAATAGGTCGGCCTAAGCCGCTGATGATTCCTGTTGTCATGGTGCGTTCAAGACCAAAGGGGTTACCAATGGCAATGACTTTCTGTCCTACTTTAAGACTGTTGGAATCTCCGAAGGCAATTGTCTTTAATTCTTTGTTTGCAGGAGGAGTAAATTTTAAAACTGCAATGTCGCTTTCTACATCCTGACCGACAACGGTTCCTTCGTAAGAACTTCCGTCAGAAAGAGAAATGGTGATGGTACTTGCGTTTTCAATAACGTGAACATTTGTTACCACATAGCCACGTTTATCTATAATACTTCCTGAACCCGAACCGCTAGAAGTTACGACTGGCTCCAAAAACCAGTCGTAACCCATAATCTGTGTGGTGATGTTTACAACTGCTTCGTTGCAGCGTTCGTAAACCGAAATGTTCTGAAGTTCATCCTGTGTGTATTGCGTGCTGTCATTTGCAACGGTGAGGGCAGGGGTGTTTGTCTGTAATTCTGCGGAACTGTTTTCTGCAGGGGATTCTGATACGTCGCTAACCAGAGGAAGATCTTGTTTTGAAACAGAAGCTTTTTCCCATGCAGAAAAGGCTACGGCAGCAAGAAGTGCCACCGTAACCCCGCTTATAATAGATGCAAGAACAATGTGATGTTTTGAATAAAGTCTCATGCGCTCACTATAGGCGCATTTATGCTTTTATGCAATAACCTTATTCCCAACCAAGATCCCAGTAGAATCCGATTTCACCTTCGCTCGTGTTGCGTAAATCCCAGGCTGTCCATGCGTTGGTATCCGATGTTTTCTGACCGGAAGTAATGGTTCTGGTACCGCTTGCGTAGTCTCCGCCTGTGGTACTTGTCCAGCTTACAGTCCATTTGTCGGTTTCGCTTGAATAGCTGAAGGTTGCCGTTACTTTACCCAGGTAATCATCGGGTGAACCTCTGTCGTATTCCCATGCTTCCCAGGTGATGGTAAAGGAATGGTTTTCCGTGCGTGTGTATTCAGTTGAAAGTGCTTTGGTACATTCTGAATACCGCTGCGGATCGTTGCGGTACTTGTGGATTTTGCTTTTTCCGAAGCAGTATGCGGTATCATCATCATCATCAAATTCTTTCTTTTCGTCAGAACCTATGTTCAGGTCTCCGATGGCGCCAATACCGGAACCGGAAGTGCATTTGAATGTCCAGTAGTATTCAGGGTCACAGCCTCCGTCCTGGTCTTTGTAGTCCCAGATGTAATGTGCGTACAGCGTCAGTTTTCCGGTTGCTTTATTGCTGGTAGTTTTTGTTCCCCAGGCAAGCCGTTTTGATTTATACGTACTGCTTGTGTTGCTGTGTGCGTAGGCATACAGACCGAACGTGTAACCGGTGTGCGTTGCAAGATTGGTAAGTGTTATAGATCCGTTCTTAAGAACCTGTGCACTCAGTTTAACGCAGAATTCACCAAGCTTAGACAGGTCTGTTCCGTCCTGAGTTATGTCGCTGATTTTTGCACGGTCGAGCGATTCCGGCATGGTACCCGTTCCCTGTTTACCGTACAGAATGTATCCGCCGTCACTTTTGCTTGCACGGTCATCGGAGTATTCATCCCATCTGAAGGTAAGCTTTCCGCCCTGATTTTGAGGAGCATCAATGGCAAAATTTTCCAGCGGATGGAACTGTGAGTTAACCGTAAGCACATAATCTTTTGTTGTCTTTTCATCAGGTGCAATACAGCGTATGGTAATGTCGTTTCTTCCAATGTTAAGCTGAATGGAAGTTGCTTTGTCCAGCGCCTTGAACTGACTTCCTTTTTTGTCTGTTTTGTACAGAATCTGTGCAAATGCAACTTTCGGATTTATATCCAGCCAGATGTATTCATTTGCAACATCAATGCTTGCAGTCGGTTTGCTTGTGCCCGAGAATGAAATGGTATTGGTAAAGGAATCTTCTTCTCCTGTAAGGCTGTACGACGGTGTATCTGCCAGCCGAGTGTCATCCTTGAGCTTAGGAATAATAGGATCAGTGTCTGCAACTTTGTTCTGTTCGTTGTCCCAGTCAGGCAGTTCGTCGCCGTCAGTGTCGTCGTTCAACGGGTTAGTGCATACCGGTTTACTGGTGCTGTACTTTGAATTAAGACCGGTTCTGTACCATCCGTAAATTTCTTCGTAATCAGTAAGTCCGTCGCCATCAGTGTCAGACAGGGTGTCATCTGTTCCGTAAATAATTTCTTCGTTAAGCGGCACTCTGTCCTGATCTTCATCGCGCGTGTAGATTATGGAAACTTCATCGCCTGCGTGTAATACAATTCTTTCGAGATTGTAGGTGCCTTCAATCTTTTCCCGGTCTTCGGTCGGTCCGTAGATTTTGAACTTTCGCTGTCCGTTCTTTGTAAACCGGTGACAGATATACCATGCGCCTTCAAAAACGTTTGTTTCGTTGTTTGCAATTCCGTAGATTGAAGTGAGCGCTCCGTGTTCATCCATCGTGAATCCGTCGCTCGCATCGCCGCGGGTAAGTCCTATAATGTCTTCCAGCACATACAGCAGATTGTTTTGTGTGTATTCGTCGGCAAAGGTTGCTGCATCAGAGTTGTAGGTTTTTGCTGCAACGTTATAGGTGTCGCTCTGCCGTGTTCTTCCGCTTAACGGACCGTAGTCAATGTACACCGCTGCAGTCTGTGCACGTACGCGCGTCAGTTCTTCTGTAAAGTCAGAAGAGTCACCGCCTCTGCTGCAGTTAATGGTGTAGCTTGCAACCTGAATGTCAATTCCGTTAGACCACTTAAGCAGATCTTCGGTGCTCTGAAGGTCAAGTTCAAATTCAATGTTAAAGGGACCTGCCTGTCCGCCCGGTGCAATAGTGCCGACATTTTCTATTGTCTTAGAAGCAATGGGAATAAGTAACTTGCTGCTGTTGTTAGGTATTCTGCTTACGGAAACCGTCACGTTTTGAACGGTGTAACCGATGCTGCTGGGGTTTGAAAGATTTGCTGCAACAACAAGTTTTCCGCCGCTTACCGTTTGTCCTTTTTCGGTACTGATTGTTTTTGAATTTGACCATTCGTGTGATTTTTCATCGCTCACTTCGGCAGAGTAGGTGTATTCATCTCCGGTAGTAACATTACCGTTGTACTGTCCTTCTCCTTTCCAGGTAAATTCAAAATCTGCTGCCCACTTTGCTTCAAAGCCCGTAGAAAAAGCCCAGCCGTGAGTTTCGCTTCTAGTCCGCGAGTTAGAACTTCCCTGCGAAGAACTTTGTGTGTGACTTTCGCCCATGCTTACTTCTTCTGAATCTCCGGAAGTTGTTGAAGTTTCGAACATGTAGAAAATGTTGGGGTTGCGCGCAAAATCAATATCCAGTGCAGGAACATCTGCAATGCGCGGATTGAATTCATTTGTTGCTGCGTTAAACAGATTTATTTCTACGCCGTCTTTCCATCCGTCACCGTCGCTGTCGGGGTTTAACGGATCTGTGTGCCAGGTGTACACTTCTGCATAGTCTGGAATGCCGTCTCCGTCACTGTCGGTGTTGTCATCCTGTTCCGGCTGTACGCGGGAAACACTCCATAACGCATACAGCTGTGTGTTGCGGGAAAGGGTAACGGTTTGTCCGTCCAGATATGTGACCTGCGTTGCGTTTCCTGCTGTTGCCCATCCAAGGAAGTGACTGTTGGCAGGAGAAACAAGGTTAAGGTCTGAAGCAAGCGTAAGCGGTGTCGGTACTCCTTCTTTTATGATCTGAGAGGTTGTTGTAATCTGTGCGTTGTTATGATTTTTTGAGAAGGTGACGGTAATCAGTTTAGTCCATTTTGCATACAGCGTTTTGTTTCCGGTGCTGCCCGAAGGAATCTGAGTTACTGCGTTACCGGTAAAGAATTCGTTTTCATACCATCCGCCGAACACATAGCCTGCACGGGTTATGTCTTCGTCTGTCGGCAAACTGATAGTCGGTGTCTGACGCGTGTAGCTTACCGGCTTTGCTGTGCCTTCGTTAAAAGTTCCGCCGTTCATTGCATAACTGATGCTGAATAATTTGCCAACGGATCTGAGGGTGCAGGTTGAAACGCTTTCTAATCCGTCTGAAACAACGGTAACTTCGCGGTAAGTTGCAAGCAGCTGTTTCTTTTCGTCATCAGCATACAGTTTGAAAACCGTCAGATACTTTCCGCTTTCAACATTTGTTTTTGCGTACAGTGTGTTTCCGCTCTGCTGTAACGGTAAGTCTTCATCTGCGTATCCGGGAACACTCTGTTCATCCAGTGTGTACAAACCGCCGGTTATTTTTTTAACAGTTGCAGGAGGATATTTAAGGTTTACGGAAATGTCTCCGGTTCCCCAGCCTTCGTACGCAAGAACCATCAGTTCCGGTTCGAAGATGAGCGTGTTGACTCCTGTTGTAATCGTTTTATCGTCTATCTGTGCTGAATAAATGATGTTTGAACATGCAGCAAACAGCTGGAAGGTATACGTACCTGTCTGGAACGGAATTGAAGCGCTGTTCATTTTCTCTGCGCTTTCCCACTGTCCTGCGTTGTACATTTCTCCTTCGACATTGTCTATGTAGCTGAGTGAAATAAACGTAAGATCATCCAGGTGAACATCGGGTAAAGCCGTGCGTGCATCTCCGTTTCCAATCTGAATCTGAATGCTTACGGCATTAGGATCACTCTTCTGTGTCTGGGGTAACGGTGCGTTTCCTTCCTGTAATGCGTTGGAACAGCCTGCTGTCAGTAAAAGAGAAAAAATAATTGCGGTATGTGTAAAGATATTTCTTTTCATTTCAGGCCTCTCTATTTAGTAAATGACTGCTGTGGAGCGGTAAGGGTAATGTACCGTCCCGTGGTAACAGTACCGGTTTGCTGGTCAACAATCTTTTCGCTGATTTTTACACTGCAGTTAACCGTGTAGGTTCCTGAGTCCCAGTTTGTTGTGGTTATGTCCAGTGTGCTGAACTCATCATTTGTTTCTACGCCAGGCCAGCGTTCAGCAGTAAAGGCATCGGTTCCGTTAATGAGCCATGTGTATTCAAGTACGTGTGTGTTTGTATTTATGGTTACCGTATCGGCTGAATTGTAGTAGTGCAGGCTCGGGTTTACATCAACATGATTTCCTGCTTTTTCTACACTCAGGCTAAGCACAGGTCTCTTTACGGCAATCATTGTTTGCTGTGACAGCGTAAGTATAGAAGTTCCTGCAGAGACTGACGGATAGACATTGAGTATGCAGCTGATTTCGTAATTGTCTTCGCCCCAGAGCGTTGTATCAACATCTAATCCGACATCGCTTCCGTCTGTATCCGTAACGGTTGTGACTCCGGTGTACAGAGGGTTGTTGAGTGCATTCTGTCCGGAGATGTACCACTGATAATCATAGACATTTCCTAAACCTTCTGTAAGAGGATTATTTTGTATTGCAGTGCGTAAGTGTAAGATGCTCTGGTAGGTTGCATCGCGTTCGCTTTGAAGAGTAAGGCCAACGTTTGTAAATCCGCCGCTTATGCCGGCACTTCCCTGTACTTTCCGTCCCAGTGTTAAGCTGGAAATTCTGAACAGAGAAAGATGCGGGTTTGTAATAATATCAGATTCTTTTATGTATCCGCTTCTTCCCGGAACACCAGTTGCTTTTTTTCGTATCAGAACCTGCTGTCCGTTTTCTGCAGGGAAGGGAATTGTGTCAACGGTTGCATAGGTGTAGCCGTCATCAAGGGAGTATTCCAGTTCTGAGGCATCGCGCTCAAAGGCGGCATATCCTGCATCTATGTTCTGTACGTCTGTGCGCAGCGGAGGAATGCTTGATTCCGGTTTTGCTGAACGTACGGTGACAAATACCTGAGAAAGTTCATTTGTAATTCCCTGGCCTGTGCAGTTAAGTAAAACCGTCAGATAATCTGATGCAGAAGGACTGTAGTAATCCGCCGGTATACCGTCAGTAAGGCTGCTTATGGTAATAGTGCGTTCATCAATCTGTTCACCGAAGGCGTTGTAGGCACTTCCCTGTGCAATTTTTACATTGTTAATGTTGAAGGAATTTGAAGAATCTCCTGCTCCGTTTGCAATAATGGAACGGCTGGTTTCGTTTGCATACTGATAGGTGAGGGTGATTCTGGAAATATAGTTTGTAACCGGACCGTATACAGCAGAGGTAAGTTCTGGGTACGTCTTTCCCTTGTATTTCTGGACGAATTTTACGCGCAGATATTTTCCCAGCTGTTCCCGTGTTATGTCATAGGTTTTTGTGTTTGCAGCAGCAATGTCTGTAAACTCGCCGTCTGCACTGTCTGCTATCTGCCACTGGTATGTAACGTTACCGCGAGCAGTGTCGCTGTCACCGGTTGCATTTGCAGAAGCATGAAGAACGGCTTCCAGAGTTCCGTCAATCTTATGAATGACTGCGGATTTTGCAAGAATATCCGTCGTGGGACGGTATGCACCTTTTTCATATTCGTCGCGCAAGTCCTGAGACATGTTGTCGCATGAAATAAAAGCGGCTGTTACGCACAGAGCACAGAGTGTTCCCAGTGCACACGGTAAGAGGAAGTGTTTTTTCATCGAACCCTCCAGTAAAAATCTGAAATGTGCCAGACAAATCCAAGTCGTGCACCTAACTGATGAAGTAAATCATTCTGATTAATTATCATGCGGTATACAGGACTGAGTTCAAGTTCAAAGTCCCATGCACCTTTGGGTAACGAAAAGCGGAATCCAAGGCTTGCTTCTGCTACCTGATTTACGTATACGTCTCTGAGTGTTGCTCCGTCTTTAGCTTTTATAAAACTGAATATTACGCCATACGTTACCTGAGGGTGAATGCTCAGACGGATTGTTCCTGCCCTGAACGAAAACAGACCGAACATGCCTGCGCTGGGGCTTACCGTATGAACGGATGCCAGAGGAGAATCTGCGGGAATAAAGGCAAAATCGTACAGTCCCTGTGCAACAATTCCGTAAGAAAACAATCCCAGTTCATGCGGAATGGTGTATTCGAATGAAAGTCCACCACCTGCGTTTACGGTTGTATAGGTTGCATATTCATCAATAGGGAAAATTCCTTCGCCAAAGACAGTGGCTGAAAAGCCCCGTGGCGGAGTTTCTGCGTGCAGATTACAGCAGCAAATCAATGCAAGAATCAGAACACTGATGCTTGCACGAATCCGACTAGAACCAGAGGTTCGACCATAATACCTAGTCTTAGTGCTTTTCACGCCCCAAATTTACAAAATTTGAGATTTTAAATCAAGTGTTATCAATCTTGATAGATATTCACGCATATGATATAATAAAAAAACAAATCATAATATGGAGAAAATTATGGTAGCTATACTTGTTGGATTGATTCTGATTGCAGTCTGTGTGTTCGCATGCCTTCCTATGGGACTTGGCTGGGGACTTGAAGTTGTAAACTTTCTGAAAGGATTTGCACCTGTCTTTGCTGCCTTTATCGGTTTAGTTGCAATCTTCATCGGTATTGCAGATATTAAAGACAAAAAAGAAGCAAAGAAAGAAGAACAGGCTGCAAAAAAAGCAAACGAATAATCGCCCCTTTCTTACTTAATTACAGATACAGAAAATCTAGAAAGCAAAAACGGCATCCGCTTAGCATTTGTGCTAAAAGGATGCCGTTAAATTTGCGGTTACCACTGTTTTGTTATGCATCCGGCTGTAGTGTCAGTGTGCCTGACATTGAGGAGCTGTTAAATTTTATGTTGCTGAGTGTTGTTCCGTCAGCTGAAACTGTTCCTGTGATGATAAAGGTGGGACCACTAGCCCCTCCCCGTGTTCCAGTAATTGTAAAGTTGTTTCCGTTAAGCGTTATTGAACCTGTAATATCTCCATACCTGAAGGGCATATAAGCTGTACCATCAGAATATACAGTGATAGAGTAAACTTCGGTATTACCACCATCATCTAGCTGTCCCGAATACAGTCCTGGCTGAATAGTTGAGTTATTAGAACCGCTGTTGCCACCACCGCTAGAGCCGTTAGGGTTACCACATGCACTGAAAGCGCAAGCCAGAAGAACAGCCGTTACTGCTGCCAAA
>CACXCG010000062.1 GCA_902766125.1 uncultured Spirochaetaceae bacterium
CGCTTCTACTACGGGAGGAACCATTGCACTGATATCGCCACCAAATTTTGCAAGCTCTTTTATGCTGCTGGACCTAATCAGCAGATAGCGCTGGTCGGTCGGTAAAAACAGAGTCTGCACGGAACTGTTTAATGCAGCATTCACCAGGGAAAGATCAAATTCATATGAAAAGTCACCGGCATTGCGTATACCGCGCAGAAGAACGTTTGCCCCTGCACTCTTACAGTAATCGACAATAAGTGAGTTCCATTCGTGAACTTCTACATTTGGAAAGTCTTTTGTCAGCTGCTTCATAAAATCCACGCGTTCCTGGCTGGTAAACGTATATTTTTTTTCTGGATTTACGGCTACTACGACATCAATCCGGCTAAACAGCTTGCTTGCACGCTCTATTACATTAAGGTGTCCGTATGTAGGCGGATCAAAGCTTCCCGGAAAAACTGCTATGGAATCGTTCATGAAACGCAGTATAGCATAAGAGTTGACGAAGTTCAATTACTGTATTAAAATGGAATTTATGAAACGATTTGCATTGTATTCATGCACGGCACTGCTGTTAGCTGGTATGCTCATGCTTACCGGTTGCGAAACTACAGATGTGGAATCGGCACCTGCTCCCAAACAGACTGTCACCCGCCCGTCTCAGCCAAAACAACCTGCTGCTACAACTGCGCCTAAAACCACACAGCCCGCACCAAAAACACAGGCTGATTTAGAGTACGAGAAATCTCTTGGCTCACTTGCCTCTTCTGCAATTTCAAAGGAAATGTTTGAAGAAGATAAGGCTGTCATTCTGCAGAAGGTAGAAGAACTTGACCTTATCATGCGCCAGAAGAACTATAAGAAGTGGGTTACCTATCTTGATGACGAAAGCATTAAATACTGGCAGACAAAAAGCAATCTGCAGAATATTTCGTCAAAGCTTCCCATAAAGGGGCTTAAGCTTACCAGTCTGGAAGACTACTTCAATTATGTTTTCATCGGTTCACGCGTAGGAAAGTCTGTAGACCAGATTCGTTACGTTACCGACACATATGTAAATGCAGTTCAGGAACGCGACGGTAAAGACATTGTGTATTACACCTTCCGCAAAGTGAACGGAGAATGGAAAGTGCATCTTCGCACACTCGAAGAAATGTAAGCGGAATTTTTGCAACAAATTCAATGCTTCGTTGTTGATAAGTTAGTGACATGCCGATAATCAAAGGGCATATTTCTTAGGAGGACTTTATGAAGTGTACAAAAATAGCAGCCGGAATTATGTGCTGTCTTATTGCAGCCGGTTCAGCGTTTGCACAGAATCAGAGCGTTTCGTCAGGAAGCAGATCTGATTCATCCGTTGAAAGCGAATACTTAAATACGCTGCAGGATTCAATTATTACGAGTCTTGCTTCTTCTGATGACTATGACCAGAAATGGGTTGCCCTGCAGTATCTTGAAGATGCAATTGCAAGCGGCCGTAATTCTGCAGAAATGACTTCTGCTCTGGTTGGACTTGCCGGTGAAGGTACTCTGACACAGTCTCGTCAGGGCCGCCGCGTTGTAAACAACTTTCCCGACATCCGTGCCCGTGCATGCGACCTTTTGGGAGAAACCGGAAACGAATCTGTTACCGGTACTCTGGTTGATATTGCAAAAGAAGACCGTGAGCCTATGGTTCAGTCTGCTGCAGTACGCGCACTTGCAAATGTTGCAGGTTCACGCAGTCAGGAAGCAGTAGAAGCAATCGCATGGATTCAGAAACGCAATGCCGCTCTCAACCCTACCAGCTCTCTTGCATTCGAAGTCCTCAATGCATACGAAAAACTTGCTGGTCAGATTGAAGATACAGAATCAATGCTGCAGTCAATTTCTGCAATTGCCTCTGACTACCACTATGTAACTCCGGTACGCACAAAGGCTCTTGATCTGCTTAAGAAGCTGAACGCACGCTAATTGTAACCACAAAAAAAGGCTGCCGTCATTGCGCTAGTGACTGCAGCCTTCATTTTGAGAGATACGGGACTCGAACCCACAACCTTCGGCTCCGGAGGCCAACGCTCTATCCAGTTGAGCTAATCTCTCAAGTAAACAGAAGAATATAGCGTAATGCGGAGATTGTCAAGAAAGGAGTTTTTACTTATGGAACCCATTATTTTGGCGTCATCATCACCGCGTCGTCAGGAAATCCTTCAATCCTTAAACATTCCCTTTATTGTTCATCCCGCAGATTGTGACGAAACCGTTAAAACTGCAAGTGATCCTCACGAAGTTCCCGAACTGCTTGCTGCAAAGAAAGTAAAGTCTGTCACACAGGTGCTTGCCGAACAGGAGATTCCCTGGGTACTGGGCGCTGACACTATGATTATCACCTCAGACGGCACTCTCTTAGGAAAACCCGCAGATCAGGATGAAGCGGCTGTCATGATAAAACAGCTGCAGGGAAAAACGCATGAAGTGGTAACAGGACTTGCACTTTACAACGGACGCTTACACGACATGTCCTGCAGAACTAGCTGCAACCGCGTTACCATTGCACCTATGTCTGATGAAGAAATTGACTGGTACGTTCAGACAGGAGAATGGCACGGAGCAGCTGGAGCATACCGCATTCAGGGACGTATGTCCTGCTTTATAAAAAAAATAGAAGGTACAGAAAGTTCGGTTATGGGCTTGCCCATCTTTGAACTTTATGATATGTTGAAGGAACAGGGATATTCACTCATCGATTAGACGGGCGGTGTTTCTGTCGTATTGCGTGCAGGCAGTTTGTCGGGCATACAGTATGAAATCTTCCGGGCATACAATATTCAAATGAATACTGTATGTTACGAGAAAAAGGTCAGGTGGAAGACGGTGTAACGCATCGCTTCCGGTGAAGGAGTTATCATGGCAGTAGTAACCATGAAGAGTCTGCTTGAGTCCGGTGTACATTTCGGACATCAGGTAAAGCGTTGGGACCCGCGCATGAAGAAGTATATCTTCGCAGAGCGCAACGGTATTCACATCATCGATTTGCAGAAGACAATCACAGCAATCAA
>CACXCG010000063.1 GCA_902766125.1 uncultured Spirochaetaceae bacterium
CGTGTACGTTCCAACCCGCGGGTTTTTGCTTTGAAAAAACTGTGTTTCGTTTCGACAGGGGTATTACCTCGATAGCCGCTTGTGTTTGTCTTGTTCTTTTACAGGTCGTCTTGTGCCCCTTTACAGTTAGCACTTTTTAAGTTATTATGGAAGAATGAGTACTCCTGTTTTGTCTCCGTCTCTGCTTTCTGCTGATTTTTCGGATCTGGCGGGGGCATTGAAAGTTATAGAATCCGCAGGTAGCGGTGCCGTTCACATAGATGTTATGGACGGTCATTTTGTTCCTCCCATTACCTACGGTCAGCCGGTCATAAAAAGCATTCGTCCGCGTACAAAACTGCCGTTTGACGTACATCTTATGATTGAAAATCCTCAGTCTGCAATTGATTCTTTTATTGAAGCCGGTGCCGACTGGATTACTTTCCACTACGAAGCGACTGCGCATTCAGATTTGTGCATTCAGAAAATTCATGCTGCAGGAAAAAAAGCAGGGGTTGCCATCTGTCCTTCTACTCCGGTAAGCGTTTTGGAAAATGTGCTTCCTCTTGCAGACCTTATTCTGGTCATGACTGTAAATCCTGGCTGGGGAGGTCAGGCGCTTATTCCGTACTGTGTAGATAAAGTCTGCGAACTGGTGTCTCTGCGCAAAGAACAGGATCTGTCGTTTAAGATTTCCGTTGACGGTGGTGTTAATCAAAAAACTGTCAGCGATGTACTTGCTGCCGGAACAGATATTGTCGTATCCGGTTCATCTTTCTTTAAAGGGGAGTTGTCATGGAAGTTCTGAAAAAACGGTCATTGCTCTGCCTGTGTGTGTTACTTGCCGTTCTGCCGGTTGCCGCTGCATCCTCTGTTTCAAGTGTCAGTGCAGAAGACGCATACCGTCAGGCCCTTACTTCATATCGTGACGGAGACTGGAACAGTGCGACTTTGTTTTTGCGCCGTGCCATGACAGACAGTTCCCTGTCTACCGCAGATGCCTGGTTTATGCTGGTCAACAGCCAGATGTATGCACAGGATTACCGTTCTGCGCTGTCTGACTGTGAAACTTTTTTGTCGCGCTTTTCTGACAGTCCGCTTGTTCCGTATGTTCAGTATCAGAAGGGAAGGGCTCTCCATTTTACCGGCCGTAATGATGATGCAGTTATCGTGCTCAGTGATTTCTGTCATCAGAATCCGGGACATGCCCTGTACGCATCCGCGCTGTACTGGATTGCAGAATGTTTTTTTGAAGATTACGGATATGATACTGCCCGTTCACTGTACGAGCGCGTTGTGACGGAATTCCCTGATGATGAAAAAGTAAGCGATGCTCAGTTTAAGCTGTCTTTAATTGCACAGCGGGAACGCGAAGAAAAACTGCTGTACCTTCTTAAGATGACCGGGGAAGAATCGCTTTCTGCCCGTGAAGAATACGAACGTCAGCTGCGTCAGTATCAGAACGACGATATTACTTCTCTCAGACGCGAACTGCAGACTGCAAGCCAGCGTATTGCAGAACTGGAGCAAGAACTGGCCGAGGCTCCGGTTACAGCAGCCTCTGGTTCATCTGACGGTGCTGAATACACACAGCCGGTTGAAGCTGTTGTTACGCGCGAACAGACTCAGGACTATGCAGACAGTTCAGATAAAAATGAAACTCAGAATACAGCACGTACTCTGTCAGAGTTAAAAGAAAAGGCTGACCTTGTTGAACGGCTTTTGATCCAGCGGCTTTCAGAACAGCAGGACGGTTACGGTAACTAGAGGGGATATACATGAAACGCGTACACAGAAATTTGATTGCGCAATCGCTGATTGCATTTTTAAGTCTCTGCCTTTTAACGGCGGGAATGGTAACGGTTGTGTCCTGTAAAAGTGCAAGCGGTGCAACAGACCAGCTTTCTGCAGAAGAAAAGAAGGCACGCAGAACAGCAGAAGCGTTTGCTGCACAGCAGAAGACCGATCCCTATACCGGTTGGGTTTATGTTCCCCAGAAAAAAGTTGATATCAATAACGGACTTGTCCGTCTTGTACTTAACGGAAGCACAGGAACCTTCTGTATTTATGCAAAGCGCGAGGGGGCATCTGATGTTCCCATTTTTTCTTCTGTTGATTCCTTTGCTTCTACTTATTTTTCAGTAAAAATCGGACGCACTGCGTATAAACTTTCTAAATCCGGCGGTGCAAAAAGTGAAGCACGTCTTACCCCGTATGGTGCACAGATGGCATATACCATCAGCAACAAAGCGTATGTCGTGGTAGACTTCAGTTTCCTTCCGTCTGATTCAAAATCGGCACTGGTTGATATGGTGCGTGTCTCAGTGTACTGCATCAATATTGGTAAATCTGTTCAGTCGTATGCCGTTAAAGGTGTGTTTGATACTTGCCTTGGAGAAAGCACAAAGATTCATTTCTCCACTGCACGTACTCCGACAATCAATACGGAACGCTCCTTTACAGCAATGGATTCTGACCTCTGGATCAGAAGCGGAAACGAACAGGCAATCTGTCAGTTCCTTTTGCATGGAAAAGAAATTACCGAACCCGAACAGGTTTCTCTGGGTAACAAAGATACCATTGCAAATGCTTCCTGGACTCCATCGGTACAGGAAAACCGCAGCTTTACTTCCGTACTTTCTTTTGAAAACTCAAGTGTCTGTATAAACTGGCCGGGAGTATATCTGGATCCGCTTAAGACTGATGTCATTACATTCTTTATTTCTCTTTCTACGGATGGAACTGCTCCTGCCGGAAAAGAATTCCTTCGTGAACTGGCAGCCGGAAGAACTGCACTGTGGACTCGTGCCGTAAGCGGAACCGATGCCGCTGACAGCAGCGCTGACACAACTGAAGCAGATGACTCAGCGAAAACAGAAACTGCACAGACTGCAGCATCAGAGGATGATGCCCTTTCTCTGTTTGGAGAAGCATCGTATGAACCGCCGGTAAAAGTTCCTCCTGCAGTAGAAAAAGATACTGCAGATAAATCAAATGTTACAAAGACAGATTCCGGTGCACGAAATACAGCTCCGGTGGATCCTCAGCTTGATCCTGAATACATACAGTCTTTGATTGACCGCATAGATGAACTGAACGAAAACCCAAGCCTTGCTAAGACAGGAGAAATTGAAAGTCTTTCTGCAGAGCTGGATCAGATTCTGTCTAAGCTGAGGAGTGGCCGCTGATGGCACGCGCTGCTCTGGATGATGCACACAGTTTTCTCAAACGACGTAAGTTTCAGCAGGTAATAGAACTGCTTGAAGCTCACGAAGATGCATATCAGAATAATTTTGATTTTTACATGACGCTGGGAACTGCCTGCCTCTATCTGGGTGATGTGGGAAATGCAAGACGGTATTTTTCGACCGCACGTGAAATCCGCCTGACAGATTCAAATCTGATTCTTGCACAGGCCGCCATTTTCTTACGCAGAGGTGAAACAGACCGTGCCCTGCAGTACTATCTTGAAGTTCTGGATGTAGATCCGTCAAATAAAGTTGCTCAGAAGGCCCTGGATTTTATCCGTAAAAAGGGTGACTACGAAACAATCTGCAGATGGGTAGACAGCGGTAAGATCGAAGAATTTTATCCTCCGCTGGGAGTTAATCCTGATGTCATTCGTAACGGCATAATCGGTGGGCTGGTACTGGGTGCCGTGCTTTCCGTATGCGTTACGCTGCTTCCCCGACAGCAGCAGAAAGTGAATATGGTGGGTCCCCGTGCAAACCTGACAAAACTTGAACTTACGACCGATGAATCAAATCATGCCCAGGAAACGGATTTAAGCAACACGGTGGTGCATTATCTTATGGATAACGCGCAGATTGTAAAGTCGTACCGCTCAGCGCTTATGTACTTTCAGGACGGAAGGGACAATGCCTGTCAGGTAGAAATAAACCGCATCTTAAACAGTAATGCATCTCTTTCCATAAAACAGAAAGCAAACATACTTAAAACGTATCTTGAAGTTCCTACATTTGATTCGCTTCTGGATAATTACACCTATGCGCAGGTAGCTCAGGATCCGCTTCTGTATATTGACTGCTATGTTGCCTGGTCAGGACGAATTGCAAATGCACAGACCTTTGCCAACGGTACCTGGGGTGCAGACCTTCTGGTGGGATATGAAACCATGCAGACGGTTGACGGAAGGGTGTACATCAGTTTTGATCCTGCACCGCAGCCTGCAGTGGATGCGACTAAGGCTGTCCGTGTGCTGGGTAAGCTGGGACTGCAGGATAATGAAGTGGTGCTTTCCGGACGGAGTGTCTATCAGCCCATGGATGGAGTAAGCGTTAATTAAAATAAAAAAATATGGAATTTTTGCTCTTTTGCTCCCGTTTGGTGGTAAAAAGTGAAATCCGGCGCCATATATATTAGTAAAGGGAGGATCTAAAAGGTGGCGAAAATGGCAGAAGAAAAACTTCCGGCTGACATGTCGGAAAAACTCAAGGCTCTGGAGGCTGCACGTCTTCAGATTGAAAAACAGTTTGGTACCGGCTCTTTAATGAAGCTGGGAACAAAAACAGACCTTACTACAGTAGATGTGATTCCTTCGGGTTCCATTCTGCTGGATGAAGCGCTTGGTGTGGGCGGATATCCCCGCGGACGCATCATTGAAATGTACGGTCCTGAAAGCTCTGGTAAGACAACGCTTGCACTGCATGCTATTGCAGAAGCACAGAAACTGGGCGGAATTGCAGCGTTTATTGACGCAGAACATGCGCTTGACCCGGTGTATGCAAAGAATCTGGGCGTTAACATTGACGAACTGTGGGTAAGCCAGCCGGACACCGGTGAGCAGGCCCTTGAGATTTGTGAAAACCTGGTACGAAGCGGTGCTGTTGATATTATCGTAATTGACTCGGTTGCAGCCCTGACCCCGCAGAAAGAAATTGAAGGCGAAATGGGTGACAGTGTTATGGGTGTTCAGGCTCGCCTTATGAGTCAGGCACTGCGTAAACTGACTGCAATTGTCGGAAAGAGCAAGTGTACGATTGTATTTATCAACCAGATCCGTATGAAGATCGGTGTTATGTTCGGTAACCCTGAGACGACAACCGGCGGTAATGCACTTAAGTTCTATTCATCAGTGCGTCTTGAAATCCGCCGCATTGAAACAATTGACGGTAAGGGTGACGATGAAGCAATCGGTAACCGTGTGCGTGTCAAGGTTGTAAAGAATAAGGTTGCGCCGCCATTCCGCAAGGTAGAACTTGATGTCTACTTTGGTAAAGGTGTGTCTGCCGCAGCATCTGTACTTGACAGTGCCGTAAAGCATGGCCTTGTAGATAAGCGTGGTGCCTGGTATACCCGCGGAGAAGAAAAAGTCGGTCAGGGTAAGGAAAATGCCGTTGCCTTTATCGAAAACAATCCTTCTTTCCGCATGGAACTGGAACACTCGTTGCGCGAAAAACTGTTCCCCGGCATGGTGCTTCGTACTAAAGAAGGCGAAGTGGTTACCGAAGAGCAGATTCTTGCGTATGAAAAAGAAATGCGTGCAAAGGGAGTAGGTACCGGTACGCTTAAAACCGATGCTGAACCTGCAGCAAAACCTGCTGCCGCTGCACCAACGGCAGCTGCTGCTAAACCTGCTGCCAAGACGACTGCTTCTCTTGCAAAAGCCGCCGCTTCAAGTAAGCCGGTTCCTGAGGAGCTGTTCTAGCGCAGTATGAAAGTCGTAACGCTTGGTCTGGGAGCTAACCGCTCGTTCAATGCCTGTCCTCCGGTAGAAACGCTTGTAAATGCGGTTCGTGCCCTGGATACAGTGCTCTCAGATATGCACATTTCGTCTGTATACCGGACGGGGGCACTGTATGTGACAGACCAGGCAGACTTTTACAACATGATTGTACGGGGCGCTTACGAAGGTACACCCCGTGCACTTTTGTCGTGTATACATGATATAGAAAACCGTTACGGACGTGACCGTTCGCAGGAAGTGCGCAATGGTCCCCGGACACTCGATATAGACATAGAACTGTACGGTAATACCGTGGTTCACCAGAAGGATTTAATCATTCCCCACGAGCGTATGCTTGAACGGGCATTTGTTTTGGTTCCCCTGGTGGAGATTTTGCGGAATTCTGCCGATACTGAAGAAAGCGGATTGTCTTTATACGAGTCTTGCCTTGAACGGGAAGCCGTACGCAGTCAGAAAATAGAAAAATTTCTTGACTCGTCGGAGTTTCAGGCACTGATGGGACGGCCGTAAAAACAGGTTTTAATGAGGCTATCATGGAATACGCACAGGACACGGAAACAAAATCGGGAGTAGTACGCAAATTTACCGCGGGTCAGTTTGAAGGTCCGCTTGACTTACTGTGGTCACTTATCAGGGAAAGCAAAATAAACATTTACGACATTCCCATAGCAGATATCACCGAACAGTTTCTTGATTATCTTGATTATGCCGCTGAAACAGATTTGCAGGATTTAAGCGAATTCTACAGCATGGCAGCAAAACTGGTATACATCAAAAGCCGTATGCTGCTTCCTGTTGAAGTTGCCTACGATGACGATGAAAGCATGGAAGATCCGCGCACAGAACTGGTCGAACAGCTGATTGAATACCAGAAGTTCAAGAAACTTGCTGAACTTATGGAAGAGCAGGAAGAGCAGAGCGAATGGAGCTTTGAACGCAAAAAGATTGAACGCATCCTTCCGTTTGAAAATGATGAAAACATGTGGGAAAAAATGGATACCTGGCAGCTTTTGCAGGATATGCAGAAGATTTTCCGCAACCTTACCAATGTAAATCCGGACGAAAAGATTCTGGATATGAATGAGGATATAACACCACCCGAAAAAATAGCCTTGATGAATGAATTGCTTGACAAAAAGGGCGAATGCATGTTCACTGATTTAATCACGAGAAGGGGAAATGAACTTGACGTGATTTGTGCCTTTATGGCAATACTGGAAGCCGTCAAAATGAAGATGGCAGACATATATCAAAACAGAATGTTTGGAGACATTAAGATATGCAGGAAGAAGACGGCAGCGTAACCGATACCGTACAGACAGAACCTCAGGCTCAGGCAGCACAGACTGACGCAGCAGAAGCTAAGGCTGAAGAAACTCAGACCGAAGAAAACCAGGCAGATGCCGCAGATGAAGCAGAAGCAGAACAGATTTCTCAGCTCAGGGCAAACCTTAACCTGGACAGCGAAACCGCGCTTATAGAAACCGTGCTGTTCCTTGAAAGTGAACCGCAGAATACGACTGTTCTTTCAAAGATTTCTCAGCTTTCGGAAGAAGTTGTTTCTGAATGTATTTCACGACTGAAGGACAAGTATGCAAATGCAG
Source organism: uncultured Spirochaetaceae bacterium (assembly GCA_902766125.1). Taxonomy (GTDB): domain Bacteria; phylum Spirochaetota; class Spirochaetia; order Treponematales; family Treponemataceae; genus Treponema_D. The sequence goes on from CACXCG010000063.1 coordinate 7,291, forward strand.
ACTCAGGCATAGAACTGTCGCAGATTGTAGGCGGATGGCTGCTTACTCCTAAGAAAGAATGTTTTGACTTAGTAAAAGAGCGCTACGGTAAGAAAAACGAAGGCCGCTTAAGTAAAGCTGCAATCGAAACCCTCAGTATTATTGCATACAGCCAGCCCATTACCCGTGCAGAAATAGAAAGCATCCGTCACGTTAACGCTGACAACATGATACGCATACTGCTTGACCGCAAGTTTATCCGTGAAGCAGGAAAAAAAGACGTTCCCGGTAAGCCTATCATGTATGCAACCACAAAAGAATTCCTTGAATTCTTCCACCTGCAGAGTATTGCTGATTTGCCGCAGCTTGACGAAAAAGAAAGCGAGAGGTTCGTACTTGCCCGCTAACGATACAGATTCAACGCAGAAGACAGAATGGCGACTGCAGCATTTTATGGCATTATGCGGTGTTGCAAGCCGCCGTGCATCAGAACAGATTATTGCAGAAGGTCGTGTTGCAGTAAACGGAGTGACGGTAACGTCTCCCGGTACCAAAGTAAAGGCCTCTGATACAGTTACTGTAGACGGAAAACCCATTACACAGGAAGAACAGAAACGCTATGTGCTTTTGAATAAGCCCGCAGGATATGTCTGTTCTCTTTCTGATGAAAAAGGAAGACCCATTGCGGCAGATTTACTGAAAGACACCTACAGCGAACGCCTGTACAACGTAGGCCGTCTGGACATGTTTTCCAGCGGACTGATTATCTTTACTAATGACGGAAACTTTGCTGCAACGCTTTCTCACCCCTCCGCAGAACTGGAAAAAGAATACATCGTTGACTCCAGTACTGCCTTACCGCGCAATCTTGCCCAGGACTTTACCAAAGGAATCCGTGTAGACGGTGTGTTTTACAAATGCCGTGACGCAGAAGAATTAAATGCCCGCCGCATGCGCATTGTTCTTATTGAAGGAAAAAACCGCGAAATCCGCAGAGTATTTGAATCCCGCGAAGTAGGCATAAAACGTCTAGTACGCGTAAGAATCGGAAGTGTTGCAATGGGAAACCTTGCAGAAGGGCAGTTCAGAAACCTTACCTCAGCAGAAGTCGCATCGCTTTTACGGCTTGCAAAATATAAAGACTACTAACACAAAGGAAGCATCAGAATGGTAATTGCAATTGACGGTCCTGCAGGAACAGGAAAAAGTACGGTAGCACATCAGGTGGCTCAGGATCTGTCGCTTACGTTTTTGAACAGCGGAAGTTTTTACCGCGCCCTGGCACTTGCACTCCTTGACGCAGGCATTTCTCTGGAAAACCAGGATGCGGTCATGGAGTTTGTAAAAAAGCAGAAGCTTGACTATGTAAACGCTCACTTAATTCTGAACGGAAAAGATGTAGAAGATCAGCTTCATCAGGATAAAGTGGATGCAGTTGTCTCTCAGGTTTCGGCAATTGTACCGCTCAGACATTTTGTAAACGACCGCATGCGCCAGATTGTAAAGAGTCTGGATGTTATCTGCGAGGGACGCGACATGACTACGGTGGTGTTTCCTCAGGCTGAATACAAGTTCTATCTGGATGCAAGCATAGATGTGCAGGCAGAACGCCGCTTTAAGCAGGGAGTCAGCGGTCTTTCTCTTGAAGAAATAAAGGAATCAATCCGTAAGCGTGACGAAATGGATAAAAACAAGGCTGAAGGTGCCCTTAAGAAGGCAGACGATGCCGTCTATATTGACACATCGCACTTGACCATATCGCAGGTTTGTGAGATAATAGAGAGCAAAACTAACTTAAAAGGGTTTACTATGGAACAGAAGGAAGTGGAAGAGAATGGTGCCAACGGCTCCGACAACATTTACACACAATTAGAAGCATCTATTAACAAAATGGAGCCAGTCGAAAACGGTCACAACGTTCAGGGTACCGTCGTCGAAGTAACAGAAGACACCGTGTTCGTTGACGTGGGCTGCAAATCAGAAGGAAAGATTCCTCTGGCAGAATTCCGCGGCGAAGAACCAAAAGCAGGTGACGTAATTACCGTATTCCTTATCAATCAGTTTGGTAAAAACGGTCCTGAAGTCTCAAAGCTTCGTGCTGATGAAAAGCGTTTGTGGGAAGAGTTTAAAACTGCATTTGACGAAAAGAAGCCTGTAGAAGGTATTATTACCTCTCTTACAAAGGGCGGATATATGGTTGACCTTGGTGGCGGAATCAACGCATTCCTTCCCATCAGTCAGTCTGACAGCCAGAAGGTTGAAAAAGAAGACAAGCTTATCAACGTTAAGAGCAAGTTCTATGTTGAACGCCTGTATTCTAACGGTAAACGCAATGTAGTTGTTAACCGCCGCAAGTATCTGGAAGAACAGATCAATACCAACCGCGACAAGTTCTTTGCTGAAGTTAAAATCGGTGACACCGTAAAGGGAACCGTAAAGAGCTTTACCAGCTTTGGTGCATTCATTGACCTGGGTGGTTTTGACGGACTTCTGCACATCAATGACATGAGCTGGGGTCACGTTACTCGTCCCAAAGACTTTGTCAAAAAAGGACAGGAAATCGAACTCAAAGTTATCCGCCTTGATCCCGATGGAAAGAGAATCAATCTGTCGCTCAAGCACTTCTCTGAAGATCCGTGGGTTCATTTTGAAGAAAAATATCACGTTAACGATGTAGTTAAGGGTAAGGTTACCAAACTTACTGACTTCGGTGCATTTATTGAACTGGAAGAAGGTATTGAAGGTCTTGCTCACATCAGTGAATTCAGCTGGACAAAGAAAATCAACAAGCCCTCTGACATGGTTAAAGAAGGCGATGAAGTTGAATGCATGGTACTTGGTTATGATATCCAGGCTGGCCGTGTTTCTCTTGGTCTCAAGCAGGTTTCAGAAAATCCGTGGGAAACAATCGTTGAAAAGTATCCCGAAGGAAAACGTCTTACCGGTAAAGTTGTTAAGATTACCAACAGTGGTGCATTTGTTGAACTTGAAGAAGGCATTGATGCATTCCTCGCTGGTGAAGACCTGTCTTGGACAAAGAAAGTTAAGCATCCGGGAAGCGAACTGAAAGTTGATCAGCAGCTGGAAGTTATTGTTACCGAATGTGATCCTGAAGCACACCGCATCCGTGTTGGCGTTAAACAGTTAACAGACAATCCTTGGAAAGCTTTTGCTGCAGAATACAAAGCAGGCGGAACCCTTGAAGGTGAAGTTACTTCTATTACTGACTTTGGTATCTTTGTTAAGGCACCGGGCGGAATCGAAGGACTGGTTAACAAGGCTAACCTGAGCGAAGACCGTGATACTCCGTTTGAAGAAGCAGTCAAAAAATACAATGTCGGCGACAAAATCAACGTATATGTTGTTTCAGTTGACGTTGAAAAAGAAAAGGTTGCTTTCTCTGTAAAAGAGTATAAGAAGGCACGCGAACGCGCTGAGATTTCTCAGTACATGTCAAGCTCTAACGATGATGCAGCATACACCATCGGAGACAGCCTTAAAGATTCAGGCGAAGACAAATAATGACGGATGATGGGCGTGGTATTGTTCAGCAAGGCACACTCATCACCTGCATACGTTCAATAAGAGCCGGCGTACTGCACACACACACGCTGATTGCATCGCTTTTGCATTCAGCCTGTACGGTGGGGCACTGTACGTCGGCTGTTTTTTTATTACACAATCCTGACACACAGCAGTTTATTCTCTCGGTGCTTGACGAAAAAGGTCAGCTTTCCTCTAAGGCCGTATCGCTTGAAAAGACAAGCATTGCATACCGTGCGTTTTCAACAAAGTCTGTTCAGGTAACTGATTCTGTTCCTCATGCACAGAATGCACAAAAAGTTCCGCGTAATCTTGCAGCGCTTCCGGTTGTCTCGGGCGGTGTAGTGTGGGGCGTGCTTGAACTGTTTAATGCGCAGAATGAAAGCGGCAGTTTTTTACAAGAAGATTTAGATACCGTTTCTTACGTTGCAGAAGAGGCAGCTTCCTGTTTTGACAGTAACGCACAAAGCGGAGCAATGGATTTCTTTCCGTTGGTAGCAGAAGATGCCGTAACGCAGGATCTGCTTTCGGTTATAAACTCGCTTGCACTTACATCTTCTGCAGTCCTCATGCTGGGAGAAGAGGGAAGCGGAAGGGCAGCACTGGCACGGCACCTGTGTGCACAGTCAGCGGGTGACGGTAAAACGTTTGTTCATATTGTCTGCAAAAAAAATGTTCAGGAACTTCCGTTTGCATCTTACACAGAAAGTCAGGGCGGGGTTCTTTTCTTTGATGAAGTTTCTTATCTTTCAAAAGAAATGCAGAACAACCTGCTTGAGTTTTTAATGCATCCGGTAAACCGGTGGCGCGTGGTAGCTTCAAGTTCTATAGACCTGGAGCAGGAAGTAAGCGCAGGCACTTTTTTACCCGAACTGTATCACCGGCTTTCGGTTATGCCGGTTAATGTTCCTCCGTTAAGACAGAGACCCAAAGATACTGTGCAGCTTGCAGAACGCTTTGTCCGCTCAGAGTGCAGGGCTCTGGGAAAGGAAATACCTTCTCTTTCTGAGGAAGCAAAACAGGCACTTTGTGAGCGTCAGTGGGAACATAATCTGCATGATTTACGTCGTGTCATCAGCAGTGCCGCTCTGGTCTGCAAACAGCAGATTGTTCCCCAGGACCTGGAACGTACCGGAGCAGTGCATGTGCACAGTCTTGATTTGCATGATGCAATCACTGAATTTAAAAAACAGCATGTGCAGGCGGTTCTGGATCAGACCGGCGGTAATCAGACCGAAGCAGCCCGTGTTCTTGGTGTTCAGCGTACCTATGTTTCAAAATTAATGGCAGAATTAGGCCTTAGAAAGTAGCTTTTTTTACTCCTTTTTACATACCCCAAATTTAGTTTAAAGCCTCATCAAAAAACACTACATCTGTGTTCGTCGTTTGTGTACGATATTTTCTACAAGGTGTTTCAAAAAATTTTTTTCAAAAAATTACATTTTCGGCACATTTTTTAGTTGACATTACCGAATTTTCGGTTAAAATGGTAATCAAGTGGGAAATAGTGGGGAAAAGTGGTGAGCAGTGGCATGGAAATGCTTATCGGTGAGTATCGCAACACACTGGACGAAAAGGGACGCGTAAGTTTCCCTTCCAAGTTGCGTGCCGTTTTACAGCAAAACGAACTCTGGGTAACGCAGGGCCTTGACCACTGTCTCATGCTTTTTACAACTGAAGAATGGACAAAACTGAAGGAACGTGTTGTTGGTTCAGTTTCTGTCTTTGACAAACAAAAACGTGAAGTACTGCGCCGCTTTATTGGTCCGGCCGCACGCATCGAGTTTGACAAGTCAGGTCGTCTTTCTATCCCGCAGAATCTTCGTGACTTTGCATCGCTTAAAATGGGCGGTGAATGTGTCATTCTGGGAATCGACAAGTACATGGAACTTTGGGACTCAGAAGAATACGCAAAGAACGCGGAGGAATCAGAAGAGTCCTTCCAGATGGCAGCTCAAAGCATGGGGGACATTCTGCTGTAAAAACAGGTGTTTCGTTTCATCCTGAGTCTGATGGGTGTTACTTAACATACTCTGGAGAGTGTGGCGGGAGATAAAAAAGTGGAAATTGTCCATACACCGGTGTTGTTGAGTGAATGCCTCGAATACTTGTCACCGAAAGGTGAGCAGTTCGAGAACAATGCATTCATGATCGATTCGACACTTGGTGAAGGCGGACATTCTTTTAACTTTTTGCAAACTTACCCGTCCTTACACATTCTTGGCGTTGACGCTGATGCACAGATTCAGTCTCGTGCTTGCGAGCGCCTTGCTCCTTTTGGGGACCGGATGCAGTTCTGGTCAGGGTGGTTTAACGACTTGTACGCAGACTATCCTGCAGATTTACCGCATCCCAACCTTATTTTATTTGACCTTGGAATCAGCGTGTTCCATTATGAACGGAGTGGGAGGGGTTTTTCTTTCCGTCATGATGAAGCCCTTGATATGAGGATCGACGCAGCCAGTCCTGGAGGAAGTGGGAATCCTTCTGCGGCAGACATCGTCAACGGTGAAAGCGAAGCCCGCCTTGCCAATCTGATTTATCTGTATTCTGAGGAAAAATATTCACGCAGGATTGCAAGTGCAATTGTTGCTGCAAGACAACACGGGAGAATCTTGTCAACAAAAGCACTCGCTGATTTGATCTGGAATGCGGTACCTGCAAATTACCGTCACGGTCCAATCCATCCTGCAACCCGAACCTTTCAGGCGCTGCGCATTGCAGTAAACGGTGAACTTAACCGCTTGCCCTTAGCGTTGCATAATGCATTCAATGTGCTTGCTCCTGGCGGAAAGATGGGTGTTATAACCTTCCATTCCCTGGAAGACAGAATTGTGAAGAATTACTTCCGCAATCTGGGAAAACAATGTGTGTGCCCGCCCCAAGTGCCAGCTTGTCAGTGCGGAGGAACACCTTGTGCGGAAGTGCTTACTCACAAGCCTGTCGAGCCGACGGAACAGGAAATCTCCCGTAACTCGCCTTCGCGAAGTGCAAAGCTTCGGGTTGTGCGCAAACTGAGAGATGCTGGTTCTGACCGGATGTACCAGGAGGAGTTTGAATTATGAAAAAAGGCAGTGGTATAGTGCGTGGAATTTTTATTGCGCTGCTTGCCTTGTGTATTCCGGGAGCACTTGCTGTTGGCGGTATGCGCTCACGAAAGTATGCAGACTTGAATAAGGATGTTACGGATTTAGAAACCAGACAACAGGCTCTTGTTGATGAAAATAAAAATCTTATTACTGACATAAGCCTTTTATCCAGTACCGACCGCATTGAACGGATTGCAGAACAGGAACTGGGAATGCGTCAGGCAGAATCAGAAGAAATCGTACGTGTTCAGATGAAGGGGGCAAATGATGACTGAAACCCTTCTTACCCTTGATGAAGTTCTTTCGGCAGTAAAGGGAACTGATGTGTTTGACAGAAAACACCTTGCCTTTACTTCTGTAGTAACTGACAGCCGTTCCGTTAAAAAACAGGCGCTGTTTGTTCCTCTGGTAGGACAGACACAGGACGGACACGACTTTATACCGCAGGCACTTAAAAAAGGTGCGACTGCAGTTTTTATTGCAAAAGACAGTTTGCATGACCGTCCGGAGTTTTACGAAGAACTGAAAGACAAATACGAAAATGTCTGCTTTATCAGCGTAAAAAATACCATGACGGCGTTACAGCAGGCAGCAGCCTGTTACGTGGAACACTTTCCGCGTCTTGCAAAAATAGGTGTTACCGGTTCAAGCGGTAAGACAACAACAAAAGAAATTGCAGCAGCAATCCTTGCGCAGAAATACAAAGTGGTAACCAATGACGGAAACTTCAACAGTGAGACCGGGTTACCGCTTTCTGTTTTTAAAATCCGTGAAGAGCACGAAGTTGGCATCTTTGAAATGGGAATGAACCGTGTTGGAGAAATGTCAGAAATTGCATCTGTGCTTAAACCGCAGTATGCAATTGTTACCAACATCGGTACGGCTCATGTTGGAATCCTGGGAAGCCGCGAAGCAATCGCAGAAGAAAAGTCACATATCTTTGATTACTTTACCAAAGAAAGCGTTGCAATCATTCCTGAAGAAGATGATTTTGCTCAGTTCCTTGCGCGTAAAGCTAAGGGAGAAAAAATCTTCTTCGGAGAAAATGAACCTACTTCAACCGTCCGCTTTGTTGCTGACCTTGGACTTGACGGAACAGAATTCAGTATTGCAGGTCAGAAGGGACATCTTTCACTTCCCGGTATGCATAATTACCGCGACATGCTTGCAGGTATTGCCCTTGCTCAGGCTATGGGACTTTCTGCATCAGAAGTCATTGCAGGTGTTTCAAAAGTAAAGAGTGTGTTTGGTCGTGGAGAAATTCTTCGCGGAACCTATACCATTATTCAGGACTGCTACAATGCAAACCCAGACTCAATGGAAAAAGCAATTTCATTTGTTGCTTCACTTAACGATACAAAACGTCGTGTCCTTGTTCTGGGCGACATGCTGGAACTGGGTAAGGACTCGCGCAAAGCACATTCAGCAATCGGAACGCTTGCTGCAAAGAGCGGTGTTAATGCTGTTGTCTTTGTCGGCAAAGAAATGAAGTATGCATACAACACTGCAAACAAACATTCAGTTAAATGCCGCTTTACCTATTGCGAAGGAAATGATGAAAAGGCAATTAAATCTTGTGTACAGGCAATCAAAAAGACTGCCCGTGCAGGAGACATTGTTCTTCTGAAAGGTTCCCGCGGAATGGAAATGGAACGCATTACCGCCGCTCTGGAGGGAAAAGCATGAAAGGGTATACGTTCTATGCCGAGCGACCAGTAGACATGCAGCACAAAACAGACCTGGGACTTGTTGTCGCCACGCTGCTTATGTGGGGTCTTGGCATGGTTACGATGTATATCTGTACTCCTGATACCGCTGCCCGTTTGTTTGACGGAGACCGCTATCATTTTGTAGTGCGTCATGTCATAAACTCTGCAGTGGGATTTTCTCTGCTTTTATTCTTTGCAATAATTCCCATGGATAAAATCCGTAAGCTTTTACCGCTCTTTGTTCTGGGAACACTGGTGCTGTGTTTTTTGACATTCCTTCCTAAAATCGGAGTAAAGAGAAACGGTGCCCCCCGCTGGATTGCAGTTCCGTTTATGGGAACATTCCAGCCGTCAGAACTTGCAAAGTTTGCAGTTGTGCTTTTCCTTGCAAATCTGTTTGACCGACAGAAGGTAACCGGTGAATATGATGATGATGCAAACTCATTTATGAAACCGCTTGGCGGACTGCTTGTGTTTGTAAGCGTTGTGTTTGCCCAGAAAGATCTTTCTACCGGCATTCTGATTTTTGTTGTAGGTGCTTCTCTTTTCTTTGTTTCCGGTGCACGCATTTCCTGGTTCTTCCCGCTGTTTTTCCTGGGAGTGCTTGCAGGTGGTCTTTTGACTTTTAAAGAGGAATACCGCGTTCGTCGTCTGATTGCTTTTTTCAAACCGGAACAGTTTGCAAATACAACCGGTTATCAGCTTTCTCAGTCTAAGAAAGCAATTATTTCCGGTGGTGTCTGGGGACAGGGCTTAGGTACTGGTCTTGAACGCACACCGTATATTCCCGAAGTGTATGCAGACTATATTTTTGCAGGCTGGACAGAAGCAATGGGATTTATTGGCGTTATTGCCTACATTCTGCTTTTGGTGTTCTTTGCCTGGCGTGCATTTAAAGTTTCGTTTACCAGTCCTGACCGCTTTGCTGCGTTAGGAACATTTGGCTGTACTGTTACCATAGTGGTGCAGTCACTGCTTAACCTTGCCGTTGTGTGTGGCGCCGTACCTACTACCGGTATTCCGCTTCCATTCTTTTCTTACGGCGGTTCAAGTATTATCGTTACGCTTGCCATGTGCGGCTTTATGCTCAATGCGTCACGATGCGAATATCCTTCAGACTCTTACGCTGTCTCTGGCAGCAATAAAATAGAAAGTTATGAAACGGTGGTGGAATGATGAGTGACTTGGCTTATTCAGACTATGATGACATGATTGGATCAGTACAGACGGAAGCTCCGCGTAAAGACAAAAAACTGTCGCTTCTCAAAGTGATTGTGCTGGTTCTGTGCATTCTCTTAGTGTTTGAAGCATTTATTTATACGCTGGTAATTCCCTGCCTGTCTCCGGTAAAGATTGAATTCCGCGGATTAAAAACGCTGTCTGCTCAGGAACTGGGAGTTCAGATTGCAGGAACTTCTTCTACACCGTGGATGAAATTTGATACCTCCCGTGCTGTTTCCATTCTGTCAAGCGTTTCTGCAATTGAAACTGTAAGTGTAGACAAGCGCTTTCCCGACCGTGTAGTTGTTCAGATTACCGAGCGTGAAGCAGTAGCAAAAACCGTTGTAGAAGTTAACGGACGCTCAATTCCGGTTCAGATTGATAAAAACGGTGTGCTTTTTATGGCAAACTCCCTGTCTTTCCTTCAGGATTCATCAATCCCGCTTTTGTCAGGACTTCCGGTGGACACGGTTCAGGACGGCATGAGGCTTCCCGCAAAGTACCGTACGCTTATGGAACAGATTCAGGATATCAGAAGCCTTACGCAGAAGTATTTTGCTGCCATTTCAGAAATTGAAGTTGTACCCAAGGAATACGGCAATTATGAGCTGGTTTTATACCCCATTCAGGCAAAAGTGCGCGTTTTGACCGATAGAGCCTTGAATGAAGAGGCACTTCAGTATATGATGGTGGTGCTTGATGTGGTTAATTCCATAGAGCCGGATGTGGGAGAGATAGACCTTCGCTATGGTTCGGTTTCATACCGTAAGAGAGCGCGGGTTCAAGAGGAGCTGTTGCAACAGTGAGCAGAATAGTCGTGGGCCTTGATATCGGTACCAGTTGTATCAGGGCTGTCATAGGTGAAATTACTCCGGAAAAAGGCGTCGAAATTATTGGCGTTGCAAAACGCCCGTCACAGGGTTTACGCAATGGTGTTATTGTTAACATAGACGCTGCTGTTTCTGTTATCCGCGATACCATTGCAGATGCAGAACTTATGGCAGGAGTTGAAGTTTCATCCGTGTATACGGCAATCGGTGGTGCTCAGGTTGAAGGCCTTAACTCTCAGGGTCAGGTTGGTGTAGATCAGAGCGGAAGAAGGCGTCCGCTTGCAATTGATGAAAATACCAAAAACCGTGTTATTGAAGCTGCAAAACAGATGCCGCTTTCCGAAGATAAAAAACTGCTTCACGTAATTCCTCAGGAATATATCATTGACGGACAGGCCGGATATGAAAATCCGCTCGGATACATGGGTGTTCGTCTTGAAGTAAAAGTTCACCTGGTTTCTGCATCAGTTACCACTTATACTCATATAGAACAGTGTGTCGTGCGTTCGGGCTACATGCTTGAGGGCGTTATGCTTAAAACGCTTGCTGCTTCCTATGCTGCCGTTCATGAAGATGAAATGGGACTTGGTTCAATTTTAATCGACCTTGGCGGCGGAACAACAGATGTCATGGTTTACTCAAAAGGTGCAACCGTATTTACTGCTTCAATTCCTGTCGGCGGTAATCTGGTTACCAATGACATTGCAATCGTAAAGCAGATCTCAAATGCTACTGCAGAAAAAATAAAACTGGATTACGGCTGCTGCTGGATTAACGGTAATGAAGAAAAAGAAGAAGTCGTCATTCCCGGTGTCGGTGGACGTGCTCCGGAACTGACGAACCGTTACGAATTGTGTCAGATCATTCAGCCTCGTATGGAAGAAATCTTTACGATGGTACGAAAAGAAATAGTTCACAAATCAAACCTCAGGGAACTGATGGGAAACATCATTCTTATAGGTGGCGGCGCACAGATGCCGGGTGTTGTTGAACTTGCGCAGTCGGTATGGGGTACCGAAAATGTTCGCATTGGTGAGGTTGCGGACTTTGGCGGTGCAGATGCTTCATACCGCAGTGCTGATTTTGCAACAGCCGTTGGACTGGTTGTCGCAAACAAAGATGCATCGGCGGCAGATTCGCGTCACCGTCGCTCAAAAGAGTCAAAGAAAGACTCTTCACATGATAGTTTATGGAAACGGTTTAAGAAAACGTTTTTCTAAATTGATAAAGTAAACGCTCCTTCAGGAAGGGGGATATTCCTGAAGAATAAGAGTGGGGTCGGGAGGAAACATGTTAGAACTTTCAGTAATCAATCAGGGACCAGTGGTAAACGCTGCAAGTCCGACAGTCATCAAAATCATTGGCTGCGGAGGCGGCGGTTCCAGTGCGGTTAACCGTCTTATTGAACAGGGAATTTCCGGTGTAGATTTTGTGGTACTTAACACAGATTTGCAGGCTTTGAGTGCATCAAAAGCTCAGACACGCCTTGCAATCGGTCAGAAACTGACTGGTGGTCTGGGTGCCGGTGGTAATCCTCAGGTTGGAGAGGATGCTGCAAAAGAAGATGTTGAACTTATCAAGAATATGGTTAAGGGAACTGACATGGTAATCATCACTGCAGGAATGGGTGGTGGTACCGGTACCGGTTCTGCTCCTATTGTTGCACAGATTGCACGCGAAGAAGGTGCGCTTACCATTGCAGTTGTTACTACTCCGTTTGAATTTGAAGGACCTCAGCGCATGGCTCATGCTCAGGAAGGTCTTAAAAAACTGCGTTCACAGGTAGACTCGCTTATCGTAGTTCCCAATCAGCAGGTACTTAAACTTTCAAAAGGAAAAGTTTCATTCCTTGAAGCCTTCCGTATGGCAGATAATGTACTGTGTCAGGGTGTACGCGGTATTTCTGAAATCATTACCGTTCATGGCATTGTTAACATTGACTTTGCTGATGTTAAGACGGTTATGAAAGGTCAGGGAGATGCAATCCTTGGCGTTGGTGTTGGTGAAGGTGAAAACCGTGCCGTCGATGCAGCACAGCGTGCAATCAGTAATCCCATGCTTGAAAGCCGCACGATTGACGGTGCTAAAAATATTCTGGTTAACATTACCGGTCCTGAAGATCTTGCAATGGAAGAAGTTGATGAAATTGTTAAGAATGTTACTGCTTCTGCTGCAAAAGACCGCAATGTATTCTGGGGTCAGGCAATTAATCCCAGCCTTAACGATACAATTTCCGTTACGGTTATTGCTACTGGCTTTGACACACCGTTTGAAGATCCTAAACCTGTTGATTCTTTCAAGACTCCCGCAGAAGATGACAGTTCAGATCTGATGGATTACGGTGACTTCCAGCGTATTCTGCACGGCGGTTCCAGTAACAGTGCATCTTCAAGTGATTCCTTTAACATGGAACGCACTTCTGATGTAAGTGTTACCAACAGCGAAAATCCGGGACTGTTTGATGAAGTAATCAATAAAGGTTCTGAGATTCCGCACGAAAATGCACAGATTTCTTCTAACGGAAAGCAGACTGGCCGTTTTGATGTTCCTGCCGGTTACGAAAACAAACTTGACGACATTCAGACTCCTGCAGTGTACCGTACGAAACTGAAGGGACTTTCGCGTTCCATTAAGTTGACGGACGACTGAAACTATGCAGGATACAGACCGTCTTCTAAAGCAGTTTTACGGTGAGCTCCTTCTGGTTGACCGCCATGCAGAACTGACGGCGCAGACGTATGTTTCCTGCATACAGGAATTTCTTACCTGGCTGCATGAAGTTCCGCTTGCAGTTGAACAGGTGGAAACGCAGGCTCTGGTGTATTACCTTCTGTGGCGAAAGTCTCAGGGGTGCACTGAACTTACGATAGCAAAAGATGTGTCTGCGCTCCGTGCCTTTGGTGCGTTTTTAACACAGAGCGGACTGTGGACACAGAACTTTGCTTTGGAATTAGACAGGCCTAAAGCTGTACGCGCGTTGCCCCGTGTACTGAGCGTTGAACAGGTGGATGCACTGCTTGCGGCTATAGATATTTCAAAACCCGCCGGTATCCGTGACCGTGCGTTATACGAATTGATTTACAGCTGCGGACTTCGCATCAGTGAAGCGGCAGGACTGTTGTGTACCGACGTGCATTTTGATGAACATATTATTCTGGTGCATGGAAAGGGCGACAAAGAACGGCTTGTTCCGTTTGGTTTGGCCGCAGAACAGTGGCTTAAAAAATGGCTTACCGAAGCACGGCCTTTGCTGGTTAAACAGAATGTTGAAGGTCATGTGTTTGTAAATGCTCACGGTAAACCGCTTTCACGAAAAGGTATCTGGAAAAACTTTCAGACCCTGGAAGCAAAAAGCGGAGTGAGTGCAAAAGTGCATACGCTCAGGCATTCGTTTGCAACACATCTGTTAGCAGGCGGTGCAGACTTGCGTTCCGTTCAGGAATTACTGGGACATGCAGATCTTGCAACAACGCAGATCTATACGCATATAGACGATGAACAGCTGCGTTCCTATCACCGCGGATATTTTCCCGGACATAAAGGGCAGTCTGATCAGGGAGGATCGACATGAAAAGAAGTTTTTATACACTGTGCGCCGTTACGCTCACTGCTTTGTGCATGGGACTGTGTGTTTCCTGCGGTGGAGCAACATACAATTCCGTAAAAAGAATGCAGAAAATGGAAGAGGGGGTTTCTAATCCTACGACCGTAGAAGAGCTTACCGAAGCAATCAAAAAATACGACGCCCGTGCACTGGACCTTGTTACCACGCAGGAACAGGTGGGAATCTGGTATAAGATTTTAGGAACCCGTTACCTTGACCAGCAGATGTACGGCGAAGCAATGGAATGTTTTCAGCGTGCAATTGAAACCTTTCCCAATAACGCAAACCTGTACTATTATCTTGCCGTAAGTGCAGGTTACACTGCTCACACGGCACTTGATTTTACCGCAAACGGAGGAGCCGAGGCAAAGTTAAAGCAGCAGCGCTACCTTCGCCTTGCAGAATCAGCCTATCAGCGAGCCCTTACCATAAATCCTAAGTATTACCGCGCTATGTACGGTATAGGTGTATTGTATGTCTTTGAACTGGGAGAAAGCGAAAATGCCATTCCTTACATGGAAGAATTTCTGCGGAATCAGACAAAGGATACAAACGGAATGTTCCTGCTTGCCCATGCCTACTGCGATGTAGGGGAACTGGAAAAAGCTTCCGAGATGTACGACCGTATCATTTCACTTAATTCTAACCCAGACCTGACAGAAGACGCCCGTCGCAACAAACAGGCAGTCCTTAACGCTCTGCATGGGGTTCAGTAAGCTGAATTCAGCCGGAATTTCCTTGCCGTTATGACTTTTCGTGCAGTATCTTAGGATAATGCACGAAATAGATATAGCCCTTTCCCTTATAACCTGCCTTTCTCTTGGCGAAAAACTCCGCTTAAAAAATCTGCTTGACAGTTTAGACTCTCTTAGTGTACTGTCTATAGAAGATATATCGCAAATGGTGGGGCGTACGGTTACTCCTGATTTCTGGGATGCAGCTGCGCTCTGTCATGATGCCCGTGTTGCGCAGAATCTGATGCAAAAGCTTGGCATTCAGTCTGTTTTGTACCAGGAAGCACAGTATCCGGCACTGCTTAGGGAAACGCTTAATGCGCCGTATGCCCTGTACTACCGGGGAAGCCTTTCTGCACTGCACAGGAAGTGTATTTCCATTGTGGGAACGCGGTCTGTATGCGAACAGGGTGCCCGTGCTGCGTTTGAGCTTGCAAAAAATGCCTGTTCTGACGGCTGTACGGTGGTGAGCGGTCTTGCGTATGGCATAGACAGTTTTGCCCATAAAGGTGCGCTTTCGGTAAAAGACGGTGCAACGGTTGCTGTCTTACCCTGCGGAATCGATCAGGTTGTTCCGTATGCAAACCGTATGCTTGCCCGGCACATCATTGACACTGGTGGTGCGCTGGTAAGCGAATATGCCCCCGGTCTGCCGGGTGAAAAATGGCGGTTCGTGCAAAGAAACCGTATTATTGCGGCTCTGTCTCCGGTAACAGTGGTTGTTCAGGCTCCAGCAGGAAGCGGCGCTCTTATAACGGCAGATTTTGCGCTTGAGTTTAACCGCGATGTCGTGCTGCATGAAGCATGTTTTTGCGAAGAAGCAAAAAAGGCAGGCGGTAACCGTTCCGGAAAAAAGATAAAAGCGGACCGCAATGCAGCACTTCTGGCAGAGTCGGGAGCGGCGGTAATTAAGGATTATGCCGGTTTGGTTCAGGTGTTACGCAATGCACCCGGAGTAAACCGTAATGAGGTAGAATATGGCTGAAAAGACAACAAAAGCAAAGGCTTCTAAGAAAAAGAAGACACTCATTATCGTAGAGTCCCCTGCAAAGGCTAAGACAATAGAGCACTATCTGGGAACCGGTTATACCGTTAAAGCTTCAATGGGTCATTTGATAGACCTTCCCAAAAGCCGCATGGCAATCAATGTGGATCAGAACTTTGAGCCGGAATACATTACGGTACGCGGAAGGGCAAAACTTTTAAAAGAACTTCAGAAGGACGCAAAAAACTCAGATCTCGTTCTTCTTGCATCGGATAACGACCGTGAAGGAGAAGCAATTTCATGGCATCTTAACCATGCCTTGCGCGACAAGACAAAGGCTCCCATCTCACGCATTGTATTTAACGAAATTACACCCGTTGCAATTAAAGAGGCAGTAAAGCAGCCCCGCGAAATAGATGAATCAAAAGTAAATGCACAGAAAGCACGCCGCGTACTGGACCGTCTGGTAGGCTACAATTTAAGTCCGCTTCTGTGGAAAAAAGTAAAGAACGGTCTTTCTGCAGGACGCGTTCAGTCGGTTGCCTTAAGACTTATCTGTGAGCGCGAAAAAGAAGTTGAAGAATTTATTCCCGAAGAATACTGGAGTCTTGATGCAGACTTTGCAAAGGGAAAGACAAAGTTTACCGCACAGTTAGTTCAGTATAAAGGTGCAAAGGTTGACCTTAAAAGCGAAAGTGCCGTCAACGATATCATCAACGAAATTAAAAACTCTGAATGTGTGGTTACCGACATAAAGGAAACCGAAAAGACAGTCAGACCCAAAGCTCCGTTTACCACCAGTAAACTGCAGCAAGCATCTGCAAACCGTCTGGGATATACCAGCCGTAAAACCATGCAGATTGCACAGCAGCTGTACGAAGGTATTCAGATCGGTTCTACCCGCGTAGGTCTTATTACCTATATGCGTACTGACTCTGTCCGTATTTCTCAGACTGCAATTGATGATGTACGTGCATGGATTGGTGAAAATTTCCCCGATCAGTTACCCGAAGAAAAAATAGAATATGCTTCAGGAAAAGGTGCACAGGATGCCCACGAAGGTATCCGTCCTACGTATGTAAAATACACTCCCGACAGCATTAAAGAATATCTGACGCGTGACCAGCTTCGTCTGTATTCAATCATTTGGGAACGTTTTGTTTCAAGCCAGATGAAGAATGCCAAGACAAAGACTCAGAGTGTTGATATCAGTGCAGGCGATGCCCTGTTCCGGGTAAGCGCTTCCAAACTTTCAGAAAAAGGTTTCTATAACGTTATCAAAACGCTTTCTTCAAAAGATGAAATTACCGGAAATCTTCCTTCCCTCAAAGTGGGAGAAAAACTTTCCAGCGGTACGTTCTATCCCGAGCAGCACTTTACACAGGGACCTGCCCGCTATACCGACGCTTCTATTGTTAAGACACTTGAAGAAAAAGGAATCGGCAGACCTTCAACCTATGCTCCTATCATCAGTGTTCTTTTGGACCGCTACTATGTTACCCGCAGCAACAAACAGCTTGTTCCGACTCAGTTAGGAAAAATCATCTGCAACATTCTGGTAGAATCATTCCCTGAGGTTATAAACGAACAGTTTACTTCTGAAGTTGAAACAGACCTTGATAAAGTTGAACAGGGTGAACTTGTCTGGAATACCATGATTGGTGACTTCTATGGTCCGTTCAAGAATCGTGTTGAAGAAGTAAATGAAACTACAGAAAGCATAAAGGGAACGCTTGACGAAAAAACAGATCAGGTGTGCGAAAAATGCGGTAAGCCCATGGTTAAAAAACTGGGCCGCTTTGGTTACTTCCTTGCCTGTTCAGGATTCCCCGAGTGTCACAACACAAAGAGTATTCCGCTTGCAAAATGTCCCAGACCCGGCTGTAACGGCAGCATTGTTGCGCGTAAGACAAAGGGCAGGGGTAAGGAATTCTACGGATGTACCAACTATCCTGAGTGTGATTTTATTACGCACTTCAAGCCCATTGATGTCTACTGTCCCAAGTGCAAGTGGTTCCTTGTTGAAAAGTACGACAAAAAGAACGGCTCGTATAAAAGCTGTATAAATCCGGACTGCGACTACCTGCACTCTGCAGATGAAGCAATTGCCGCAGAAGCAGCGGGTGCCTTTGCACTTGCAAACGCTCAGGACAAAAAGGTGGCAGATGAACAGTAACGCAGAATACTTTGAACGAGAGACAAATGGTTCTTCGTTTTCTTCTGCACTGTCGGTTGCAGCCGCTTCGTTTCCCGCAAATGTGCCGGTTACGCTGGACGACTGTGCCGCAGAATATTTGCTGTACATTCAGACCGTCCGCGGTCTTTCAGACAACTGTGTTACCGCTTACCGCGAAGATTTGTCGCACCTGTCACGCGTGGTGGGCGGAACTGCAAAAATTACCGATGTAACTGCTGCAGACTTACGCATGAGCATTGCAGAACTAAGCCGCAGAAAGTACAGTGCCGC
Organism: uncultured Spirochaetaceae bacterium; assembly: GCA_902766125.1. GTDB lineage: Bacteria > Spirochaetota > Spirochaetia > Treponematales > Treponemataceae > Treponema_D. The sequence continues at coordinate 25,452 of CACXCG010000063.1, forward strand.
ATCCATAAACCGTTTTATTGCAGCCGTCAGGGGACTGTTTGCCTATTGCCGTAAGTTTAAGTATATTCAGGTAAATCCCGCTGCAGAACTTAAAACCGTAAAGATTCCCAAACAGCTTCCCCGCTTTATGACACAGAGCGAAGTTGATCAGATGTGTGAAACTCCGCAGAAAAAAGAATTACTGTGGCAGACGCGTGACACTGCAATTTTTGAAATGCTGTATTCTTCCGGGTGCCGTGTAAGTGAACTTGCCTCCCTTAAACTGGAAGATCTTTCTGCTTCGTACGACAGTGCCATTGTAACCGGTAAGGGAAGCAAAGACAGGCGTGTGTATTTTTCAGAACAGGCAGTTACCGCACTCAAAGCCTACCTTGCAGAACGCAAAGCTAAGTTTTTGCCGACAATGCCCGGAGGTGCTTCAGAGGTTAAGACAGTGTTCATAAATCAGAAGGGAACAGCCCTTACTGCTCACGGAATCTGGTTTATTGTAACGCGTTACAGCGGAGTAGAGGGAACCAACAGACCGGTTTCTCCGCACGCCTTCAGACATACGTTTGCAACCGCCATGCTTGGTCAGGGTGCCGATATCCGTATGGTTCAGGAAATGCTGGGACATTCAAGCATCAGTACCACACAGCGCTATACCCACATCACTACGGAACGGCTTAAAGAAGTGTACGCTCAGGCCTTTCCGCATTCAGGAAAAGAAGATTAAGACTTAGTAAGTACTAGTCAAACTGTACGGTAGTGTGATATATTTTGAGTATTGGAGAAAGTAGTATGGAACTGTTGCATTCAAAAAGTAGATTCTGCTCAATACTGTGCGCGCTTTTTGTAAGCCTCTGTTTTATTTCATGCGAAAATCCGCTTTCTTCTCTTACCGCAAAACAGCCGGCTACCTTTACCGGAACCATTGCAACCGGCGGTGCTTTCCCCGAAACGCTTACCCGCAGTCTTAACCGTTACACTGTCAGCAGCGAAAACCGTTCTGCAATTCCTTCAATAGATAATACGTACTACTACTTTGTGCATGCAGAACAGACAGACGGAGACGGTCTCTTTGATCTGGGAAAAGATGATGCTTCAAGTTTTGAATTAGTAGATGGAAAACTTATCTTCGGCCTTCCGATTGGAATTGGAAAGTGGGACATTACAGCAGGCATTAAGAATACAGATGATGCTATTGTGCTTACTGATATTGTCCGTAACGTTCCCATTACTGCACAGAACTCTGTCGTAAACCGGACTTTTCTGCTTACACCTCCTTCTGATCCAGATGACGATTTAAAAGGTGAGGTTGATCTTGCAATAGACTTTGAATCTCAGGTTACTCAGGTGACAGTTACCTGGCAGGGCTCAGACGTTTTGCTGCCGGAACAAATCCTGACAAGTTCGGGAGAGCATGTTACCGCTCAGAACCTGGATCCGGGAGTCTATCAGATTTCAATTGAAGCCTTTTATGATGATGGTCCGGAGCATACAAAAAAATGTTTCTTTACAACCGTGCAGACGGTAAATGTCTTAGCCGGTATGACAACAAACACCTGGCTGAGCGACGGAAGCGACCTGTTTACCGCGGGAACCACTGGTGCGCAGTTTTACATTACTTCGCAGGTCATAACAAATCATTTTACAACGGTACTGTATGTAGGCCGCGCTGCAGGTGTTCCCTCTTCTGTTACGGTTTCAGACAGCAACTTGGGAACTGCCTACAGTCCGCTTTTAACCATACAGGAAGCACTTAACCGCATTGGAACATATTCCAGTGACGGAAGAACCTACCGCATTTTTCTAACCGGAACCACAGACGAAGCCTTAACGGTCTCTAATGCAATGTCCGATAAAGCCGGCAAACTTATTATTACCGGTCTTGGAACCGGTGCTGTCGTTGATGCAAGCTCAAAGAATGACACAGTCCTTAAAATAGATACAACTACTCCGGTCACCCTCAGAAACATACAGCTTACCGGCGGATACGCACATTATGGCGCAGGCATATACATGGCAAGCGGAACAACTGTCACGCTTGAAGCAGGTACGCTTATTGGCGATGCTACACAGCAGGTTGCATCATATGATGACGGCGGGTATGGTAACCGGGCAAGTGATTTTGGCGGAGGCATTTACAACGACGGCGGAACGCTTACGCTAAAAGCAGGCTCTAAGGTCTGCCATAACTATGCAGGTGGTTTTTCTGATTATGATAATGAATCGGGCGGTGGCGGAATTGCAAGTTCCAAAGGTTCTGTCATAATCGAAGACGGCGCTTTTGTTTCTTACAACAGGACAGGCGGCCGCGGCGGCGGAATTTATCTTATAAACGGAGATAATGCTTCAACACTTACCATGAATGGTGGCACAATCAGTTATAATGAAGTCGGCTACTGGGGTGGCGGTGTTCTTATAGGCTTTTCAGATGATGAATCTAAGCGCGGAGAAAACTCACCCCTTAAGTTCTACATGAACGGTGGAGAAATCTGCTATAACAAATCAACCAGTACAGAGTACGACTGGGGTGTCGGTGCCGGTGGTGTTGCTGTTGACCACAGCTATATGGAAATGACCGGTAACGCAAAAATCCATCATAATGAAGCAGCACATACCGGCGGCGGTTTGCGTGTAGGCGGTGGCGGTGCGTTTATTATGAGTGGCGGTGAAATTTCTGACAATACCTGTTATAGAGAAAGTGATGATTCCGGTCCCGTCAGTGGCGGCGCTATTGATATAGAACAGGATACAAAGGTAGTCTTAAGCGGTTCTGCACGAATTCCCTACGGAGTAGACGGCGTTAAAGGATACCGTAAAAATGATGTCTGGTTCAGATATTCATATTCAGGAACATCTCGTATTTGTATAACTATTGGTGGTGAATTAACTTCTGAATTTGAAATGGGAATTAAAGCTCCCTGGGCGCGCGGTGTTTTAATAGCACAGGCAGACGGATCAAACGTAACAGACATAAGCGCATACAAAGATTTTATTACGTTTACCGAAGAAGGCTGGAATGCCAAACCGGTTCCTTCAGGTTCTCAGTTAAAACTTGATTCTCCTTTCTTTGTAAAAGACGGCGGCTCTGCTACTGCAACGGGAACAAGTGCTGATCCTGTTGATTCAATAGAGCATGCTTGTGACCTTATGGATGATCCTAACTGTGATTATACCATTTGCATTGACGGTGAAGTAACCGGTACACAGAATATACCCCTGAATGTAACTGCAAATTCAATAACGCTGTGCGGTGCGCATGAAGTTGCTGCTGACGGAACACATCTTGATGTCCTCAATGCAGGCGGAACAGACGATTGCGGAAGGGTACTCCATATAGAAAACGGAAATTACGTTATTATCACTAACCTGAAAATAACCGGCGGCTGGGCAGATGAAGCAGGCGGTATCTGGTCTGCAAGTGATCTTACCCTTTGCGATGACACACTCATTGAAGGTAACCGTGCAGATGACCTCGGCTCTGTCTATGTTGATTCCAGCAGAGAGTTCAGCATAAAAGGAAATGTAGTTATATACAGAAATATCGACCTGGAAGGTGGGGCACGTTCTAATCTCTATCTTGATGCGGATGTTGCAGCGCAGCGTATTAACATAATCGGTCCTCTGGTTAACAGTAAGGACAGTTCTAAGAAAGCACAGATCGGTGTAACCTTAGCAAGCGGTCCTAGTCTGGGTGATGACGGTGATATCCTTATTACAAACGGCTACGGTTATACAAACGGCTACAACCAGAATGTAAACCCTGCAACATATTTTATTGGCGACAAGTGGTTTGTTGTTTGCGATAATGATGAAGTCTTACTTGCAGCAAACGGCGGTACCATTACCGTAGACCCTGTATACGAAGACATAAAAATCAGCGTAGACAAGAAAAAGTTCCTTACTTCTGTTGCACAGAAAGTACTTACCTTTACCGCAACTAAAACAGTTGATGATGAACCGGTGGACGTAACCTCAGACACCACCTTTACGTATGAAATTAAGTATCTTGGCGAAACAGTTACCAGCGGAACCTATTACACACCGGGTACCGGAAACAGGGCAAACACCCTTACGCTGGGTAACAACCTGCCGTTGGGAACCTATGCTGTTTCCGTAAAGGCAGTGTATAACGGAAAGACATACAGTGCAGGCTTTGACGTAAAGATAACGGACAAAGTTGTTGTTACAGCCGATGATGCAGCAAGTGCAATTGCAGAACTTACCGAAACCGAGCGCATTACAGTTCAGGGTGAAATGACCTCTGAACAGATAACCGCAATTGCAAATGCAATAAAGGAAATTACAACTGATGGCGTAACTGTAAAGCTGGATCTTTCAAACGTAACCGGACTTACAGAACTGCCATACGGTTTATTTAATCTAACTGAAGCACCCTATCGGTGTGAACATCTTGAAGAAATTATACTTCCAGAAGGTATTACAGAGATTCCGACTAATACATTTGCAGACTGCTCTGCGCTTAAAGAAGTTACTTTGCCGGAAACGCTTACAACCATAGGTCTGCAGGCCTTCTGGAGCTGTAAAAGTCTTACCAGTATTACCATTCCGTCGTCGGTTACTACTATAGATCAAAGTGCATTTGCGTACTGCAGCGGAATTTCTCATATTGAAATTCCTTCCTCTGTTACAAGTATTCAAGGTTCAGCATTTGATGGCGTTGGTACAAATGTTGGCGGTGTAGAAATAACGCTTGAAGCCGGCAACCCCGCATATAAAACAGTAGGTGATTTTATTTATACTGCTGATGAATCAATGATAGTTATGTATACCAAAAAGCGGGAAGCAAATACAACCGTTACCATTCCCGCAACCGTTACCGAAATTGGCGACTATGCATTCAGTAATTCCGGAATTACGACTTTAATTTTTGAAGAAGGCTCTCAATTGACAACAATCGGCGAGGGTGCATTTAAATCATGTTCAGGGCTTACTGTACTTAATATGCCTGATACGGTAACATCCTTAGGACGGTTTGCGTTCGAGAATTGTCCGCTTACCAGTATTCACCTGTCAACCGAATTGACTGCATTAGAGCAGGGTTCTTTCGGTCATTGTAGAGTGGAACACTTTGTTGTTCCCGATAAAGTTACTGAAATTGGAAATTCTTGTTTCTGGTATGCAGAGTTTACTACAGTGACACTTCCTGCTTCCCTCTCTATTGTTGAGAATTATGCGTTTGGATATTGTGAAAATTTGACAACCGTAAACTTCAAGGGTACAGAAGCCCAAAAGGCTGCTATGACAATAGGTACCAGTAACGAAGCGCTAAACACAGCCACATGGAACTGCAATTACACGGAATAGTAAAAAATGAATGTGGAAAAAAAGTATTTAGTCATTCCTGTCCTTTTTCTGACGGCTGCTCTTTCTTTTATTTCCTGCGGTAACGCATTGCAGGGAAGTGCAGGCGGTAACGCGGAACCGTCTACAGTTTGCGTTAGCGGTGCTCTTTCTTTAGGGGCAGCCCTTCCTGAATCCATTGCCAGAAGTTTAGTTTCTTCTTCAGATTCTTCCCGCACTGCATTTCCTTCCATTCCTACAACAGGCCTTGCCTGGTCTGTGTATGCCTATAACACCGCAGCCGAAAGCGAAAAATATTACGGAACCGTTTCTGAAGATAAGACATCGTATGTAGTTCCCATTCCAGCAGACATATCCGAAAAAAATTATAAAGTTAAGATTGAAGTAAAATCTTCTGGTCAGACAATTCTTTCGGGAACAAGCCAGTCGTTTCCCATAAGCACAAGTTCAGACCTTAACACCAGCATTGATGTTGCCCTTTCTGCAAGTCAGTCGACCGGCGGTTCAGGAGGTTTTTTGCTTGGGATTGGCATTGCAAGTGACAGCAATATTGTAAAATGCAGTACTTCTCAGAACAGTAGTCCTGTTGCCGTATCTGGCGGAAAAATTACGCTTTCAGCAGATAATCTTGCCAGTAAGGCACATAAGATTACTTTTTCTTTTTATGATCAGTACGATATCCTTCTGTATTCGTTTACCGAAATCATAAATATTTTTGATAACCTTACCACAAACACCTGGGTTCAGAATGGTGCAGAACCGTATCTTGTAACGACAACTGATGAACAGGGAAACAGAACAACAACCTGCCGCATAACGGCTGCAATGGTAGAAGGCTTTAAGTTTACACAGATTTTCGTTGACCCGAGTGTAACGGCTTCTGGAAGCGGAACTTTCCTGCATCCAAAGAAAACTTTTGAAGAAGCAACGGAAATGCTTTGCGATGAAACCAAGGATTACACGATTTACATAAAAGGTGAATTGAGAGGCTCATATACAGTTTCGTCTGTGATAGAAGCCCGCTCTCTTACAATCTGCGGTGCAAGAGGATTAAATACAGCGGGTGAACCTCAGGATGGAATTAGAGGTTACGCGGATGAACTTGTTGGTCATGAGTATGATTTTAATTATATCACAAATCTTTTAGCCCTTGATGATGAAGAAAAAACTGGTGGCGCACTCTGTATACAGGCACCAGTTCCTGTTACTTTAAAAAATATTAAGCTGTGTAATTGTGTTGGCGAAGGACTTTATGTAGATTCAACGAGTACTGTTACCCTGGAGGACGTTGTAATTTCCGACAATAAGGCTCGTATGTCAGCCGGTGGTGTTTGGGTAAGATGTGGAACTGTCATAATGAACAGCGGAAAGATTATCGGAAACAGTTCATATAACAGTGCTGAAAACAATAAGGGTGGCGGTGTCTTTGTTGACGAAAACGGTTCTTTTACAATGAACGGCGGTACAATCAGCGGTAACCTTGCAAACAGAGGCGGTGCTGTTTATGTGGATGGAACTTTCAAAATAAATGGTTCAGCCTATATTCCTGCAGGCTATAACGGCGAAACCGGAAAGAGTTATAACGATATTTATCTTCCTGCTGGTAAGACAATAAAAATTGCAGGAAGACTAACTCCTCCTTCAGCCTGTACCAGCGGTATTGTTGCAACAATTACACCTGAAAACTATGCTCCGGGAACTCAGCTGATTGAACTTGAAACTGGCGTAACAGATACCACGCTTGAAGAAGCGGTTACTCATTTTGCAGTAACGCCGCACGCTGGTGATACAGATCTGTATTTTATTGATGCTGAAGGAAAATTGCTTACACCGGTAATGTTTGTCAACGGAGCGTATGCTACAGGGGCAAACTCTACTGCTGTGCACGAAGGCATTTCTTATAAGGTTGTAAATTACAGTTATCTTTCTTATGAAAATCTGGAAATATCTGTTTCAAATCCGTATGGTTCAGACCTTCCTTTGACAACAACAATAGACGGTGGTACTCCGGTTACCGGTGCAATCACTTCTCAGGAACTTTCTGACGGATATCATACAGTTACAACAACCTTAACACGGCCTGACGGTACAACAGAAAGCGGAACAAAACGAATCTGTGTAAAGATTAAGCCGGTGAAGGTACAGATTATCGGACAACTGCATATATATGCAGATTCAAGCTGGCACAACGAGAATCCCTGTATAAGGAACAATCTGTATGTTGATGTTGATAACCCCGATGATTTATATGAAGGTGAAAAACTATGCCTTGCAGAAAACAACAATCCGGCGGATCGTGTTGGTAAAGGCAGCAGTGGAATGGATTATTACCGCTATACTAGTGAAGAATATAACTATGTCTGGCTTACGGCAAAATCAAGTATATTCTATTTTTATGGCGATGATTGCTTTGATTATTGTTCAGAAGCCGTCATGGGTAAGTGCGAAAAAGGAAATGCGAATGCAACAAGAACCCTTGAAGGTCTAAAAAGCGATATACGCTTTGAAACAGGCAATCTTTATAACGGCAGCTGTTATTGTTTGTATGGTTTCTCTGTTTCCATTGATGACACTACAAATCCATAAGAATAGGGATATAAGTATGGCTTTTTCATCATCTCCAAATAAATCTGCAAATACCCTTTAATTTTATCTGTTTTTATGCTATAGTACGCTTGTTGGAGAAATCAGCATGAAAAAAGTTACCGTTTCTATAAGCCGCATTTTAATTTCTGTCTTTACGCTTCTTTTTTCTCTCTGCTTTTTTTCCTGTTCCAACGCACTGCAGGGAAGTGCCGGCAATGACGCTTCTTCTGTCGTTTATGTAAACGGATCATTTTCTTTAGGGGCAGCGCTTCCAGAAAGCCTTGCATGCAGCGTAAACGCTTCTTCCCGCACAGCCTTTCCTTCTTTGCCTTCTGTTGCAGACTTTACCTGGATTGTGTATGCGTATAATGTTGATGCCGAATATGAAAAATATTACGGAACCGTTTCTGAAGACCGCACGACGTATGTAGTTCCCGTTCCTGCAGATACATCCGAAAAAAATTATAAGGTGTATATAGATGTCAAATCTTCTGACAAAATCCTTCTTTCGGGAACAAGCCGGTCCTTTCCCATAAGCACAAGTACTGACCTTAACACCAGCATTGATGTTGCACTTTCTGCAGATCAGACCAGCTCGGGCGACGGTTACATAGGTCTTGAAATTGATGTAAGCGGTACCGATATTGTCAGATGTAATTTTGCATTTCCAAGTTCGCTTTCGTTTGACAGAACAAAAGATTCAGACGGTAAAATTCCTGTCAGTACACCTAACTCTGTAGCGCGGGGTGCTCATCGTCTGGCGTTTTCGTTTTATGATGAAGACGGTAACCTTCTGTATTCTTTTTCAGAAATTATAAATGTGTTTATAAATCTTACTACCAACACCTGGGTGAAAAACGGTGCAGAACCGTATCTTGTAACGACAACTGATGAACAGGGAAACAGAACAACAACCTGCCGCATAACGGCTGCAATGGTAGATGCATATAAACTGACACAGATTTTTGTTGATCCTTCTGCCACTACTTCAACAGAAAGCGGAACGTTCTTAAATCCGTGCAGGACTTTTTCAGATGCAATGGAAAAACTTACTGATGTAACCAAGGATTACACTATCTATATTAAGGGAACGGTTACGGGCAATCAGAATATAACAACTTCACTTTCTAAGGACGCAGAAGACGGCAATCTGTATCATGCAAACACCCTTACTATCTGTGGCGCAACCGGCTTAAATGATGCTGGCATTCCGCAGGATGCTTTAGATGGTAACGGTTCAGGTTCTGTATTAAGCATCACTACAGAGGTTCCGGTAACAATCAAAAACTTAAAGATTACAGGCGGAAACAACAGTACTGGTCAAGGCGGGGGAATACTTATAGATTCTGCTGATGCAAGGGTTTTTCTTTCTGATGGAACTCTGGTTACCGGTAATGAGGCAAAAAATGGCGGTGGAGTATTTGTTAATCAAGGAAATCTTTTTGTATACGGCTCTGCAGTTGTAGGAAAAAGCGGAGTCTCTTCTCATGCTCAGAATGCCTCTGGAAAATATGGAAATAAGGCAATTGTTTCAGGAGGTGGTATTGGAGTAGGACGGGGAACGTTATGGTTAGGTTATTCAGACGAAGATACGTTTGAAGATACCTCTGGCGGCGTTCTTTACAATATTGTAATTGGTAGTTCAGAAACGCATGGCGGCGGCATAGACAATCAGAAAGGAACTGTGTATATAGCACGCGGAAATGTTTCGTATAATTATGCCCGCTCTGCTACAGGCAGTACGTATACCGGCTGCGGGGGCGGAATGTCTACAGCAAGAGATGTAACCCTGACCGGAACTGCTGTATTTGAAGAAAATGTTTCTGATTACGGTGGAGCGGTTTACATAACAAAAGATTTCTATAACGGAAAATTTGAAATGACTGGCGGAACCATCAGGTCAAACCATGCGGTAAAGGAACATGCTGCTCCGGGTGACGGCAGGGGTGACGGCGGTGGTGTTGCTATTGGAAGCAGCGGTACGTTTACTATGTCCGGCGGAACCATAATTGGTAACACGGCAGAACGTTTTGGCGGTGCGGTGGTTGTAGATCTTTTTGGAACGGCATTTTATGTTTCTGAGTCTGCATATATTCCCTATGATTCAGTTCATTCATGCAACGATGTGTATCTTAAGTCCGGAAAAAAAATTACGCTGACAGGAGGCCTTACTCCTCCTTCAGTCTGTACTGACGGCATTGTTGCAATGCTTACGCCTTCAGACTATACTAGCGGTACGCAGCTGGTTGACCGTGGTGGCACTGTAACAAAAGAAGTCCTTGCTGAAGCGGTAAGCCATTTTAATCTTATGCCGGATACGTCAAATACTACTCTTGCATGGAAGATATCTGATGAAGGAAAACTTGCTTCAACAATTAATGCCGCTTCCCTTACAACAGCTAACTATAGTAACGTAACCGAAATAATTGTTACAGACACAGCAGGAATGAATGCTCTTTCAGTAGTTTCCGTTCACGATTCATTTAATAACTTTACAGAAAAGATTATAAATCTGGAAAACAATGTTGTGCTTTCTTCTGATTATGTTGCTATAAATTATTTTAGAGGAACCTTTAACGGAAACGGATACACTATTTCAGGCCTTGAAGATCAGCCGGCTCTTTTCAACAGTGTAGGACTCGATGGAACTATCAGAGACCTTACTGTTGAAGGAAGCGCTACAAGGGCAGGTATTGCAGTAGCACTTACGAGCGGAATTATAGAAGGCTGTACCAGCCGCGTAACGGTTACCTGTTCCGATGACGGAGAAAATGAAACTCCTGTCGGAGGAATTGTTGCCGAAATGGATGCTACCTACGCTACCTACGGCGGTTCTGGTTCTAGTTTACAAATTGATGCCATTATAAGAAACTGCGTAAATGAAGGAACCGTAAAAAGTTCACACGGCTGTCTTGGCGGTATTACAGGAAAACATGCTAATATTAATACAATAATAGATTCCTGTGTAAACACAGCAACCGTAGAATACACGGGTTCAGGCGATCAGTATGTCGGCGGAATTGCAGGCAGTGCATCCGGTTATATACGTAACAGCATTAATGCCGGAGAAGTTAAAGGCAATCTGGCGTATGCGGTCGGCGGCATTGCAGGAACAGACAATTGTCTCAACGATGACAAAGGACTTTACAACTGCGTAAATCTTGCTTCTGTGTCCGGTGCCTACAGGGCTGGTGGTATTGTAGGTTACAGTTATCTTCATGATAATGCGGATATGAATGTTGTAAACTGCTTTAATGCAGGAAATGTTTCTATAACGGACAGTACCAAAACAAGCGTCGGTACTGTCCTTGGTGAAATCTACTTAATTGATGGAAATAGTGCCACGTATAATATCAGAAGCTGCTTCTACAAGGCTAACGCGGAATTAAGCGGTGTAGGCACAACGTCGTCAAATGTCACTATCTCCGGCAGTAAAATTCCAACCTCGCTGGAAAGTCCCCGTCCAGACGACCTTAACACATGGGTTAGTGCAAACAATTCGCGTAATCTGTATAAGACCTGGACTACGAAGACGGTAAACGAAGTGACCTGTCTTGTACCGGATGTAGGGTATGAATGGGGTTCTGAATGACCTTGAAAGAAAACAGCATTTGTTCTAGAATAGACCGTCAGTAAAGTTTTGGAGAGGATTATGAAAAAAAGTGCGGGACTTACTCTAGTTTGTTCTCTTTTGTTTTTGCTTGCTTCCTGCGGAGATTTCTTTTCTCCTGACTGGGGCACTCCCGCAAGAGAATTTTTCAAAGAGTACACCGAAAGTGCAG
>CACXCG010000064.1 GCA_902766125.1 uncultured Spirochaetaceae bacterium
CGAAGGTTTGAAAGCTTTCTTCAAGTTTCTCATTTTGAACAAAGTCGAAACTGATTACACATCAGCATTGAATGCGTATGTTGTGGACGCAAAACACAATATGCAATGGAGGATGCAATATATGACATTTGAACGAATGCAGGCTTACGCTTTTGAAGATGGACTAGAGCAGGGTCGTGAAGAAGGTCTAGAGAAAGGTCGTGAAGAAAAGTGTGTAGCTGCTCGTGCTTTGCTTGCAGACGGAAAATATACAGCACAAGAAATTGCTACTCTTTTGAATATACCTGTTGAATCCTTTGCAGAAGTGCATAATTCAGAAGCAATTTTATCGCAAAAATAGGCAAAAAAAGGCAAAATTCGCGTAATTTGGCAAAAAAATCATAAAATTTGTTTGACACCGTATAAAAACAATGTTATTATTTTAAACAAAGAATGTTCTTAGAACATTACGAAAAATTAGGAGGAACTTTTATGAAAAAGATTCTTGCCATTGTAACAATGGCAGCAATGGTTGCTGGCGCAGCATTTGCTGATCCGGAAGCCGACTTCAACATTGCAGAAGTAAGCGGAAGCGCATCTGTAACTTGGGGTGTAGACCTCGACAACCAGACAACTGGTTTCAAGAATGACACCAGTGCAAAACTCAAGGTTAACCTGGTTAATTCTGGCTCAAAGAGCACAGAAGGCGAAGGCATCTGGGCTGAACTTGCTGTTAAGCTTGCTGATCCCATTCAGTATGTAGACGGAGCTTGGAACGGAAAAGATGTTTCAATCGACGTTGCAAAACTGCACTTCTACAACTTCTATGTAGGAATCAAATCTGGTGATACTCTGGTTGGTGAATTCAATGTTCCCAACGCTGTATACTCTTCAAAAGTTGGTGTATCTAACGTAAACGATCCTGACCACGATCAGGGTATCGTAATCGGATACGGCGACAACAAGAACGTAAGCTTCGAAGTTGACTTCCGCTCAGTTGCTGCTGGCGATGTTTACTACACAAACGACTATGGTGTAGCTGCAGAACTCAAGCTGCTTGATTCAAACGAATTCCTGAATGGTATGTTCGTAACTGCTGGTTTCGACTATCAGTTCGATGCAAAGGCAATGGGAATTGCTGCAAGCGCTGGTTACAAAGCAAAGCTGAACGACACTTACTATGTTAAACCCACAGTTGGATTTACCATGGCAAAGACTGGCGATGCAGACGCAACTATGAACCTGGCTGCCGGACTCCTCTTCGGATGGGGCGATGAAAAAGATGCAAACGCAGGTGTTCCTTACCTGTGCGACGAAACAAAGAAAGTTACACCTGGTGTTGGTGTAGCAGCTGTTGTTCCTCTCGCAGAAGGCTCAACAATCAAGTTGTTCCCCTCTATCTACACTGGCGAACTGGTAAAAGACCTGACCGCTGCTGCTCTTGCAGAAATCGACATTCCTTCTGCAGGTGATCTGTCATTTGGTGTAGTTGCTGGTCTTAAGTATGCAATCGCTGTAAACGATGCAGTTACAGTAACTCCTTCTGCAGGTATCCGCTTCAACAAGGGTGCTTCTACAGACGCTATCTTCGCTGATGCATGCCAGGCTAACCTTGACAACGGTGGTCTTGACGACACACAGCAGGGTGGAGACGCTCTGTTCAACGTAAAGGTTGGTGTTGACGTTGCTGGTCTTATCAACAACACAACATTCAGCGTTGACTGGACATCACGCGATCTGATGGGTAACGACGACACATCAAAGATCGGTACTGTTAACGTAACCTGCAAGATCTCTTTCTAATCTAAAGGTTAGTTAGAACTTGTACTTACAAGGGCATGCACTTCATGCATATTGTGATGTGCATGCCCCTTTTTTGTTTTATTTTTCTGGAGGAAATTTATGAAAAAACTTGGTTTACTTGCTGCTGTTCTTGTTGCCCTGGTAAGCTTTGCTTCTTGTGACAACGTAGTCCGTGACCCGCTCAAGGGAAATACATTCGCTAATGAGGACGCTGAAATTGAATTTGGTACCGATGGAGCTTTCACTGCTACCACGTCACATGTTGTATACAACGGCACTTATTCTGTAAATCCGATTGCACACACCTTCTCGGTAACCGTTACATCTTACTCATGCCCGGATCAGGAATTCCTGCCCGGTGAATTTGATACCTTCAGAGACTATTACATTGCACTAATGAAGGCATACGAACCTGATGCTACAGATGAAGAAATCGAAGAGTATGTCGATGAGTATTGTGAATACGTAATTGCTGATAGCGAAGCATATGTTGCAGCATTTGCAAACGGCGAAATCGGTCCTGACAATGATGCAATTGGAGTTGACATCGACTATGATGGTGACGGCGAAGGTGATGAATTTATAGAATTCTACCTTGGTGGTGGTCTTATTCTGCATTCGTAAACTCTTGCGTTAACTGCTAACCCCCGCTTCGAAAGAGGCGGGGATTTTTTTTGTTTAGTTTGCGGGAGTTGGAACTGCTGCAAACGACTCTTCAGGGATTCCCAATAATGCAGAGATTTCTTCTGCGGTATATTTACCGTTGTATTAAGCGCCTGCATCTCAATGTTGTATGCTTGCGCCTCATTCAAATAAAAGCATCCACCTTCTTGCTTACAATGACATTTTGTGCTAAAATGTCATTATGCAAACCTATACTGCGCTCTGTGCCATTGGTGCAGAAAAAATCCTCGGAAATGAACTCAAACATCTGGGCTACAGGCTGGACGGCAATGCTCCGGGAAGAGTGCGTTTTTTGGGCGACGAAGATGCCCTGTATCTTTCTAACGTTTGTCTGCGCACTGCTGACCGTGTGTATCTTGAACTTGCACGGTATGAAGCTTCTAACTTTGACGATTTATTCGACGGCTGTTACGCGGTAGACTGGCAGTCATATCTTAAAAAAGATATGTATGTTGTAGTTGATAAAGTTCGTGTTCATAAAAGCAAACTCAACAGCGAACACACCATTCAGTCAATGGTGCAGAAAGCAATCTATAAAAAACTGGGAGATGTGTGGCACATTTCTACTTTCCCCGAAACTGGTGACCGTGCTGACATTCGTGTGTATCTTGAAAACGACACGGTGTATATTCTGCTTGATACCAGCGGTGAAGCGTTGCACAAGCGCGGTTATCGTGCAGACGGTGGAACTGCTCCGTTACGCGAAACAACTGCCGCAATTCTTCTTCAGCAGATGATGTGGCGCCGTAAGCTTCCTCTGTATGATCCCTTCTGTGGCAGCGGAACAATTGTCATAGAGGCGGCACTGTATGCACATGATATTGCTCCCGGTATTGCACGCGGATTTGCGTTCGAAGGCTTTGCAAATTTTAATCCCAAACGTTTCCACGAGTTGCGCCGTAAACAGGCAGAACTGATTCGTACTGATGTTGAATGTCACATCTGCGGAAGTGATATCGATCCTAGTGCAGTTGAACGTGCGCGTCAGAATGCAGAGTATGCCTGTGCTGCTGCCGGTAAAGCATTACAGATGATTGGAAGCGATGCAAAAATTCTTCGTCCTGAATTTTCGGTTGCATCCTTTGATGAAGTTAAAGCGCAGTATGAAACAGGACTTGTGCTGTGTAATCCTCCGTATGGTGAACGTCTTGGTGATGAACAGTCTGCAGAACAACTGTACCGCGATATGTCATCGCTGTTTACTCAGTTCAACGGATGGAAGATGGGTGTTATAACCAGTCAGAAACATTTTCAGGAATGTATTGGAAAGCATGCAAGTTCCGTTAAAGCATTCAAAGCGGGAAACCTTGATACTATGTTCTATATGTTCTCATAAACGGAGTTGGGTATGGCGGTGCTAGTTGAACACGACAAGCGTAAACATGAGATTCTTGAAAAAGCACTCGGTCTTTTTATGGAAGAGGGCTATGAAGATGTTACCTATCAGAAAATAGCTGACCGTTGCGGCATTACCCGAACCACGCTGTACATTTACTTTAAGAACAAACGCGAAATTTTTATCTGGAGTATTAAGCAGCTTACTCAGTTAATCGAACAGAATCTTTTGCAGATACTCGAAGATACATCGCTTTCTGCGTCTGACTGTCTTAAAAAAATGTGCATGCATATCATTGATGAATGTGAAGCAAATCAGCAGCTGTTCATTGTGCTTTTAGATTACCTTTTGCAGTTACAAAAAAGCGGAGGAGACTGTGCAAAACGTGTTCGCCGCAGAACTGTCCGCCTGGAACATTTAATGAGCACTATTCTTATCCGCGGAATGCAGGACGGTCAGTTTAAGCAGCAGCGAGTAACAGACATCAACAATGTCATCTACAACCTGATGCAGAGTGCAATCCTTAACCTTGCCGTTTTGTCGCAAACCAAACTTGACGAAATCCGTTCATCAATTTGTTTTATCATTGATTCCATTACCGTCACTCAGGAGAACTAGCATGAACATTTACGCTTCAATCGCAGTCTGTTTTATTCCACTGGTAGCGCTTACACTCTGTCTTATTCTTCTGGTGCGCGAAATAAAAGTTGTACACGTGCTCTTGTCTGCACTTCTGGGACTGCTTACCGTTATTCCCATTGCACTTTTGCAGATGCTGGTGGAACGCATTCCTCTGTTTGAAGCACAATCGCTTGGTGCTGTTTTAGTTCACTCGCTTATCATAAACGGACTTATAGAAGAAACGCTAAAGATGTGTTTTCTGTTTATACTTCCCGCAAAAAAATATGATGTCTGGAAGTTTTTGTTCTGTGCTATGCTGAGTGGTCTTGCCTTAGGCTGCTTTGAGTCAGTCATTTATCTGGTAAGCGGTTACGAAAACATTGGGCTTCGTCTGGTTACTGCGGTTATGCTGCATACTGCGTGTGCGGGCTTAGGCGGAATTTTTGTGTGGAGTGTAAAAAACAAAAGAACAAAAGTCTTACCGTTTATTTTTGCAATCATTCTTCACGGAGTATATAACTATTTTGCCGGATTCAGTACGTCTATCCGATGGTTTTCTATCGTTATCATCGTGCTTGCGTTCATTGAATGCCGCTCTCAGGCCGTTTCTGTCAGCTCAGAAGACATAAAATAAAGTAAAATTTTCAAATTTTTACGGTTTTTTTCTTAACAAAACTGTTGCATACTGATACTCAGAAGTTTTAGGTATTGCTAAAAAGGAGTATACGGTGCCGCAGATTCAGAAAAAACTGACTGGTAAGGAACTGACAACAAACATCATCTATTACGCCTTACGCGCAACAATTGTCCTGTATGTTGTTCTTTTATTCCTTCCCGGCGTAAATCCCGCAAGAATTACGGAAAAAATCAACCGAAACCTGTCGCTGTTTACGGCCGGCTTTTTCTACAAAAGTCTTACCGACGGTATGGGTCGTGTCATTACAAAAGGGTGGATTCCCCAGAGTACTATGATTACCCTGCACCTTACCAGTATGATTGCCTGTCTTGGTGCAATTGCTTCTGGTGTGGGCGGATGTTTTTCTATCGGAAACAATAAGTGCCGCCGTATCGGCAACATTCTGACCTTAAGCGGTGGTGCTGTCGGTCTTCTGGGCATTATCGGAATCACTGTTGCACGCAATCAGCTGGTGCAGCTTGTCGCAGAACATCCTAACTATGCAAAGAATACACTTCCCAATGATCCTATGGGAATAAAACTGTATCTGGTCATGTCCATCATCGTAGTAGTACTTTCGGTTGCAACATTTATTCTTTCACCTAAACCAGAAAAAGGTGAAGCGCTGCACATGGAAGCAAAATACAAACTGTTCTTAATGTTCATGCCGTTTGCACTTTTGATTTTAGTGTTCAGTTACCTTCCGCTGTGGGGATGGCGCTATGCCTTCTTTGACTACAAAGCAGGTGATACACTTTCTATGGATAAGTGGCGCGGTCTTTTCTGGTTTACCTATCTGTTCCAGAATCCTGCAACAAGCAAACACATTGCACGCGTTATGCTGAACACTCTTGCCATGTCAGGCATTGGAATTGCATTCAGTTTCCTTCCCATGATTTTTGCAATCTTTTTGTCAGAAATCAAAAACAACAGGGCACGTTCTCTTATTCAGACGTTTACGACTATTCCTAACTTTATTTCGTGGGTTTTAGTGTACGCAATTGCACTGTGTATTTTCAGTACCGACGGTTTTATTTCCAGCTTTATGGTTCAAAACGGTTTCTGGGAATCAGGCAAGAATATGCTTATGAGCAGCAATCACACCTGGCTCAAGATGTGGGCGTGGGGAACCTGGAAAGGCTTAGGCTGGAGTGCAATTATTTATATTTCTGCAATCAGCGGAATTGATCAGCAGCTGTACGAAGCAGCAACGGTTGACGGTGCAGGCCGTTTCCAGAAGATGTGGCACATTACCTTACCGGAACTTATTCCTACCTACTGCGTTCTGTTAACGCTTTCTATTGCAGGTATTTTAAGTAACGGTCTGGATCAGTACCTGGTGTTTGAAAATGCACAGAACACTCAGGCAATAGAAGTACTTGATCTGTATGTTTACAAAATCGGTATTAAAGGCGGCTTGATTCCGCTTTCAACGGTTGTCGGTATGTTTAAGTCGATTATCAGTGTGGCACTGCTCTTCCTGGCAAACAACATTTCTAAGTTAGTGCGCGGTCAGTCCGTTGTGTGATAGAAAAGGAGTATTTGTTATGCATTTAAAAGAAATACAGACACAGACATCATGGAAAACTCAACGAATTAAGACAGCAGCTGCAGATGCAATCTTTAACTTCTTCAACTATCTGTTCTTCATTGTGTTTACACTGATGTGTATCTTTCCGTTCTACTATCTGTTCATCAATACCATTTCTGATAACGAATTAGTTCAGCGCGGACTTATCAATTTTTATCCCCGTGGAATTCACATTCAGAATTATATAGCGTTACGTTCAGTTGCAGATTTAGGGAGTGCATTTATTGTTACCATAAGCCGTACCATAATCGGAACTGGCATCATGGTTGCAGCCAGTGGATTTGTGGGTTACATCATGACCAAAAAAGAAATGTGGGGCCGCAAATTCTGGTATCGCTTTATGATTATTACCATGTACTTCAATGCAGGTATCATTCCCGCGTTTATGACCATGCAGATGTTAGGTTTGAACAATAACTATCTGGTGTATATCATTCCGGGTATTGTTTCGCCGTACAACATCATTCTGGTTAAGACATACATTGAATCAATCCCTGCGGAACTTGAAGAATCGGCTGCGGTTGACGGTGCGTCTTACTGGATAATCTTTACGCGCATTATCTGGCCGCTTTCAAAACCCATTCTTGCAACCATTGCAATTTTTGGTGCTGTCGGTCACTGGAACAGTCTGCAGGATTCACTTATCTTCATGCAGGCTCAGCCAAAGTTCTTTACGTTACAGCATGTTCTGTGGAACTATCTTAACCGTACGACTAACCTTGGTTCACTCATGTCTGCTGGCGGCGGACAGTTAACCGAAGCAATGCGTGCATCGCTGTTCAATCAGAAAGTTATCAAGTACACCATTTCAATGGTAACTGCTATTCCTATTTTGGTTGTGTATCCTTTTATGCAAAAGTATTTCCAGAAGGGAATTATGCTTGGTGCTGTTAAAGGATAATATAAGCCTAATTTTTATAGAATTTGTGTCAAATAGTTGCGGTTCACGGTATGAATTGCAGCCTTTATAATAAAATCGTAATTCAATAGGAGGAATTATGAAGAGAATAACAAAAGTAGCTGGTTGCGCTGTTCTTGCACTTGCAGCAGCTGGACTCATGTCATGTGGTGGAAAAAAGACACAGGCAAAAGGAAACTATGTAGTTGATTCAAGCATCGTTCCCAAAGAAACAGTTACCCTTCAGGTTTATGACCAGTTGGCAAACTTTTCTGGCGAACAGGTAGGTTGGTTTGGAAAGATCTTGTTGGACAATTTCAACGTAAAGATTAACATTATTCCTGAATCAGGAAACACCTACACCACCCGCATGGAAAGCAAGAATCTGGGTGACATTGTTATTTGGGGTGATGACTCTGATGATTATGTTGCAGCAGCAGAAGGTGGATTGCTTTTTGACTGGGAAGATGAAGATCTTCTTTCTAACTATGGTCCTTACATTGAAGCACACATGCGTCAGGCTCTCGAAAAGAACCGTGGCATTACCAACACCGGCAAAGTGTACGGATTCGGTTTTGATGTTTCAACTTCTCAGACAGACCGTCAGGGCTTCTTCTACACATGGGACTTGCGCTACGACCTGTATGAAAAAATTGGTAAGCCCGAAATCAAAAACTACGATGACCTGTTCAACGCTCTTAAAGCAATGAAGGCTATCTGTCCAACAGACGACAAAGGTAACCCCACTTACGGTGCATCTTTGTTCCCTGACTGGGACGGCAACATGGTTATGTATGTAAAATCACTGGGAACAGCTTATGCTGGTTGGGATGAATTTAACTTCGGTTACTACGAACCCGCAACTGGTAAGTATCACCCCTGTTTGGAAGAAAAAGGACCTTACCTCGAAGCACTTAAGTTCTTGAACCGTCTCTATCGCGAAGGACTGCTTGATCCTGACAGCCAGACTCAGAACTACGATGCAATGAGCGAAGACTATCAGAACGGTACAGCATTCTGGAACGTATTCAACTGGATGGCTTCTGGTGCATACAACACAGATGCTCACATTTCACAAGGAAAAGCAATGTATCCTGTTAAACCAACAGAAGCAGCTCCTGGCGTATACGGACAGTCTGTATTTGGTGGAAACCGCATTTGGTCTATTGGTGCTTCAACAGAATATCCTGAACTGTGTATGGCTATTATTAACTGGCTGTGTACTCCAGAAGGATTTATGACAAGCTTGTATGGACCTAAGGGTGTAACTTGGGACTATGACTCAAACGGAAAGACATACTTCACCGAACTGGGTAAAAAGACAAGCACTGATGTAAATACTCCAATGCCTGCTCCTTACACAGGAACATACAAAGATGGTTCATTCCAGATGAACAACACAACTTGGGCAAAAGATGCATCTAACCCCGACTCAAATGGCGAATCTTACAACTATGTTAACTGGGCAAGCGAAGCAACTCCTGCTAAGTCTGCTATTGAACAGAGCTGGCGTGATTGGTCACAGAGTTCATCTGTAGAAGATTATCTTGGAAAGAACAAGTTTACACTTCTTCCCGGATCAACCTATTCTGCTTCTCCCATGAGCGATGAACTTTCTGCTCAGTGGAACCAGGTTGCAAACGCAATCAAGACAGGAACTTGGCGTGCAATGTATGCTTCT
Organism: uncultured Spirochaetaceae bacterium; assembly: GCA_902766125.1. Classification (GTDB taxonomy): domain Bacteria; phylum Spirochaetota; class Spirochaetia; order Treponematales; family Treponemataceae; genus Treponema_D. The sequence continues at coordinate 9,270 of CACXCG010000064.1, forward strand.
AGTGAAGCTGAATTTGACAGTCTGGTTGCTAAGATGATTGCAGAAGCTAAGAGTTTCGGTTATGACAACTGTAACGCTTATGCAGAAAAAGAAGCTGCTCGCAAAAAGGCAGCAGAAGTAGCAGCATCTAAATAAGCACTAGCTTAAACGCTGTAAGACCGTCCTCGAAAGGGGGCGGTTTTTTGTTTTTAAAGAGAAAAATGCTGCAAAAAAAATTTGCAAAATCCAAAATTCCAGTGTAAAATAAAAGAAACTAATAAAAAAGTTGGTTCGGATGGATTTTATACAAAGTGTGCTTGAATATTATGATGAATTATTCCCCGTTACTGATGCCCAGAAGGAGTTCTACGAGGCACTCACAGGACTGTATGCGTCTCCTGCAAAAATTCTTCGTATAGGCTGCGGTACTGGACTTTTAGAGCACACGTTAGCACGTCAGGGTAACGACGTAACCGGTATTGAAGCTTCCAAACAGATTATCAACTCTGCAAATTTGCGCCGCCGAAATCAGCTTATGTCTATCCGCTTTTTCCTGATGACTACTGATGAAATGACGCAGTTTTTAGGCAAAGGCTTCTACAATATCATTTCCATACTGAACAGCCGCATCATGCACATTACTAACCCTGAGCGTTTGCGAAAATTCTTTGCAGACTGCCGCCAGCTGCTTACTGCAGACGGAACCTTAGTAGTGCACACGGTTAATTTTTCTCAGTCGTTTGACCAGCAGTTTATTCAGCTTCCGGTTAAGGAAAGCATTCGTGTAAAACTGTTTACCGAAATCCACATGACAGAAGATGGAGAGCAGCTTTTGTGTCAGAATCTTGAAACGGGTAACGGCCGCCTGCTTCCAGTTACAGAAGATGTGCCTGTCTATCCGCTTCCGCCGGATGAACTTATTTCTTATGCAAAAGATGCCGGATTTAAAACCGTACAGCTGTTTTCTGATTTTAAGAGAACACCCTTTACCGGTTCTGAACCAGAAATTGTTGCGCTACTCAGCTAAGTCTTTAAGAGCGTCTATTTCCTGTTTGAATAAATCGTAATTGTCTACGTGCAGTTCTTCTGCTATTTCCAGTTCTTCTTCTGCATTTGCAAAATGTCCCATACGCGCATAGCACACCGCCATATCGGCATGAACAATTGCAATGTCATCGTCTAATTCGTTTGCTTTTAAAAGCATCTGTAATGCTTCTTCTTCGCGGTTTGCAGTTAAATATAAAGATGCAAGGCTTGCGTACGGGGCAGGATTGTCCGGATCAAGTTCAAGTGCTTTTGAAAACAGTTGCTCGGCCTGTGCATCATCCTGTTTTAAGCGGTACAGAAACGCCATGTTCAAAAGGTTATCTGCGCTCTCGGGTTCCAGTTCCAGTGCTTTCTGTCGCCATACTAACGCGTTGTCGTAATCCAGCTGCTGCGAATAACAGTTTGCAATCAGTACATAGATTAAATCAGTAGAGAAGGTTGTTTCTTCTTTGAGTGCCTGTTCAAAATATGTTCGGGCTTCATCAAATTTCTTCTGCTGAAACAATGCTGAGCCGCGCTGAATGGCTGCATCTCCTGCTTTAAGGACACAGCCTGTCAGCGTTGCAAGCAGTAAAACTAGAACTGCCAGTTTGTAAACGCGCTTCATGTTTACAGCTGAACTCCAGTTGCAATTTTTTCGTTAAAGCGCTGAAGCTTTTTTTCGGTAAGGGGATTGGGTTTTCCGTCAAGCACATCGCGTAAGGCCTGCATTTCTTCGCCGGTAAAGCTTACACTGTCGCGCATGTCGTTTTCAAAAGAAGCGGTTGCAAGCGGACAGACTTTGCGTACCATTTCAAGCATTACTTTTGCATACTCGCGGATTTCATACTGTGCGTGGCTGTCAAGACGCAGCTTTAAGAAGTGGAACAGATTGTGCAAATCCATCTGCCAGTAGAATTCAGTGTACAGTGAAAGCGGTAAGTTAATGCGTGCAATTTCGCGTGCAAGTCCTTCTTCTACCATTCCGCTGTAAGTCTCATAGGCGTCTTCCTGTCCCTTTGCAAACTGTGAGCGGTATTTTTCTGCCTGTTCCTGAGGCAGTGGTTCAGAGTTGCGACCCTGCTTGTTGTCTTTTGACTGCAGTGCAATGCATGAATCTTCGGGAACATAGAACTCATCTTTCATAATGCTGTAACGTCCGCTAACTTCATTCATGCGTCCCATGCGGTGACGAACCCATTGACGTGCAACAAAAATAGGCATCTTAACGTGGAAGGTAAATACAACCTGCTCAAAAGGAGAGGTGTGCTGATGACGCAAAAGGTAATCAATAAGTCCTGCATCCTGACTGACTGTTTTTGTTCCTTCGCCGTAACTGACGCGTGCAGACTGAACTATGCGCTGGTCTGAACCGTAATAGTCAACCAGCCGAACAAAACCTTTATCCAATACTGCAAATTCTTTGTCCAGAATTTCTTCTGCTTCGGGAACAATGCAATGTGCCATCTTTTACTCCTCTAAACTATTCTTCGTCCGAAACTGAATCGGGTTCGATTATATACATTCTGTTGCGGTAAGAATACAGTGCAAACACTGCTCCACACACAATCATAACAATTCCAAAAATACGTACAATAACAAGGCCAAAGTTAGCCGGAATCATAAACAGGATAATTGCAACAATGATGGAAACAACTGCTTCTCCTGCAAAAGATTTTGCGGGAACGTTAACTTCATGCAGTTTGTATACCAGAAAGAATTCAGCAATGGCAGAAAAAATAAGGTATACGCCAAACAGATACAGCATAACGCGAACGACTGTCTGTGCTGCAGAAAAAAGTACAAGAGGAAGGAAGCAGGCAAGAAGACCTATGACAATACTTACAATTCCGCGGATAAGGGCTGCAAGCTTAAACTGATCATCTTCTGATAACGGTCTGACGCGCAGTATACTGTATACACCGTTAACGACAGCCCCTGCACCTAACAGGACAATGACGATGCGCACACTGGCTTCTGGTGCTGCCAGTAAGATAATTCCTGCAACGGCAAGAACAATTCCTAACACAATGTTGGTAACAGTAGTCTTTGGCATACATTCCCCCTGAGACAAGTATACTGCTTTTCTGGGGTAACGACAACATGACTACGCAAACTCTTGACATAAAGTTATTTTTTCCATATAATGCTACGTACATTTGGAGCGATGGCAGAGTGGTCGAACGCGGCGGTCTTGAAAACCGTTGTACCGCAAGGTACCGGGGGTTCAAATCCCTCTCGCTCC